>JANQPE010000119.1 GCA_028289565.1 Parerythrobacter sp. | reverse complement strand
CCCGCACCAGCGCACATAACAGTCACGACCTGTTGCCGCTGCCCTATACAGCCGAAGCGCTCGATACCGTATGCGACAATATCGATCGTGCTCAGGAATTTCTCGACCGTCCGATGCTGTTCGAAAATCCTTCGAGCTATATGACCTTTCCCGAGGACGAGATGTCCGAATGGGAGTTCATCGCGGCGATGGCGCGGCGGACCGGCTGCTACCTGCTGCTCGATGTGAACAATATCTATGTCAGCGCGCAAAATCACGGTTTTGCCGCGCAGGATTACCTTGCCGGCCTGCCGCATGAGCGGGTGCGCCAGATCCACCTGGCCGGACACGAGCCGGGCGACATCATCGTCGATACACACGATCGCGAAGTATGCGATGCGGTATGGGCGTTGTATGAAAGGGCGCTGGCGCTGGTCGGCCCGGTCGCGACGATGATCGAACGGGACGACAAGATTCCCCCTTTGCCCGAATTGCTGGCCGAACTCGACCAGGCACGTGAAATCGCCGGCCGTATCCGCCGTCCGGAGGCCGCATGAACGCCCAGTCGGGATTGGCGCGGCAGCAGGCCGAATTCATAGCGCACGTACTCGACGAAGAGCGTGCGCAGCCCGAGCACTGGACCGAACGGCAGCGGGCCGGGCTGGCGGTCTATCGCAACAATTATCGCGCGGCGCTTGTCGATGCCTTGCGCGATACATACGAACGAACCGCGCGATGGGTGGGCGAGGACGCGTTCGAGCGTGCAGCCGCGCACCATGTCATCACCTCTCCGCCTGCGAGCTGGACTCTCGACGATGCCGGAGCGGAGTTCGACGAAACGCTGGCCGCATTGTTCGCGAATGATCCCGAAGTGGCCGAACTGGCCTGGCTCGAATGGTCGATGCAGTGTGCTTTCACGGCGAAGGATGCGGAGCCGCTCGATGTCGAAGGCTTCACCAGTGCCACTTCCGGTTTCGGCGAAGAGGACTGGAGCGGGATGCGGCTGACATTCGCCCCGGGCTTCACGCTTCGCGAAGTGGATCATGATATTGCGGTGCTTTGGAACGCACTTGCGCAGGATGAATTCGACAATCCGGACATCGTCCTCGCCGCTCCCAGGTATTGCCTTGTCTGGCGCGAGGGGCTGCGTCCCACATTCGCGTTGGTGGAAACCCTCGAAGGTGAGGCGCTGGCAGCGCTTGCCGGAGGTGCGACCTATGCCGGGGCCTGCACCCTTCTGGTCGAACGACTTGGCGAGGAAGAAGGGATTGCCAAAGCCGGCGGCCTGCTTGGCCGATGGGTTGGGGAAGGCCTGCTGACCGGTATCTCCGGTGCTCAATCCAGCCGCAGCTCGTAGAGGAATTCGTCATCGATCTGCTCGCCGACCTGGAAAGTGATATCGGCGGTTTTGGTAAAGCCGTGGCGCTCGTAGAAGCGCTGGGCGCCGTAATTCTCGCAATACACCGATAGCTGGATCGCGTCGCAGTTTCTCTTTCGCGCTTCGGCGACCGCCCAGTCCATCAACGCCGCTCCTATCCCGTTGCCGGTACGTGTCGGGTCGGTATAAAGCTGGCCTAGTGCGATGGGATTCTGCGCATCGGAATCGTCCGCATACCAACTCGGTTGGCGCAGTTTGCAGAAGCCGGTCAGGGCTTTCCCGTCGAATGCGAGGCGATGGATACACCGGTTGTCTGCGATTTCCTCGGCAACGGCCTGCTCCGAGTAGACTTCCTCTAGGAACATGGCGAGGTCCTCGGCTCGGTAGAGATGCTCGAATGCCGCGCGGAAACTGTCGCGGCCCAGTTTTGCCAGGGCCGGCACATCGTCCAAAGAGGCGGGGCGCAGGATCGGCATCCCGCACCCCTACTTGGCTTAAGCGGTGCTGTTAAGCATCAGTCTCCCGGCGGGAGCGGTTTGTGATCGCCGGATTTGTCGAGTTGTTCCAGCTTGCGACCGGCCCAGTCGCGCCCGCCGAGCCCGAAAGCGAGTGCCCCCGCCACCGACATGCCGATCACGATGGCCGTGAATGCGGTTTCGGTGATGATATCGCCCACGCCGGTATAGCTCAGCCCCATGAAAGTGAAGAGGATGATCGTCGACCAGCGGACGATGGTCGACGGCATCGATCCCTCGCCCGTACCCGACACGACACTTGCCAGCATGTTGGCGATCAGGAAGCCGACCCCGATCACGACTGCTCCGAATATTATGGCGAAATTGCCATGTGTTTCGGGTGGATAACTTTGCTTGCGGATTATCTGTCAGGCGCTAGCGTGCGCGTCATGATCAGACATCTCGCAGTCGCAATTTCATTCTTCGCCGCCTTGCTGACGGAACCCGCTACGGCTGAATCGCCCGAAGAAGAGCGTTGGTCGATCGCTATCCATGGCGGTGCCGGAACCATCCGGCGCGAGGACATGACACCCGAGCGAGAGGCCGAATATACCGCAGCACTGCAGGCTGCACTTGATGCCGGGGCCGAGATTTTGCGTAACGGTGGCAGTGCGATGGATGCGGTCAAAGCCGCGATCGTACCCCTGGAAGACGATCCGAAATTCAATGCCGGACGCGGTGCGGTCTATACCTGGGATGGCCGTAACGAACACGACGCAGCGATCATGGATGGACGCGATCGCAGCGCGGGGGCGATTACAGGGACTACGACGATTAAGAACCCGATTCTGTTGGCCGATGCCGTTCGTGGGGATGGGCGCCATGTCTTCCTGAGCGGTGCCGGGGCGGAACAGTTTGCGCGCGACAAGGGACTGGCGACCGTATCGCCCGAATGGTTCGGGACCAAACGCCGGAAGGAAGCGGTCGAGCGACTCAGGGCGCACGAGCTGTCGGCACTGGATGTCGATTACAAATTCGGCACGGTCGGTGCAGTCGCGCTGGATCGAGAAGGCAATCTTGCCGCCGGTACGTCGACTGGCGGGCTGACGGGCAAACGCTGGGGACGCATTGGCGACTCACCGGTAATCGGTGCGGGTACATATGCCGACAACCGTTCCTGCGCAGTTTCGGCAACCGGGGCGGGTGAGTATTTCATCCGCGTCGGCGTGGCGCAGGAAATCTGCACCCGGCTGCGTTTCCGGTTTCGTGCAGAGATCGACGAGGCGCAGGCAAGCGTGCCCAAGGATGCTGACGGCATGCCGACCTATATCGTCCATGCCAGCGAATTCGGGCTTGAGGCAGGCGAAGTGCGGGAAGAGGCCGACGCGGTGATGGCCGAGACCGGAGCGCTTGGCGGCACCGGTGGCGTGATCGTGGTCACGCCCGACGGCCACGCGATGTTCAGCTTCAATACACCGGGCATGTATCGCGGGCGTGCGACCAGCAAAGGCGTGAACGAAGTCGCCATTTTCGCAGAAGACTGAAGCCTGGCTTGCAATCGCGTGCCTTGAGAGCCGGTCATATCGTGCGATAAGCCGAAGCGCTCAAACTGCTCCGGCGAAACGGGCCAGCACCTGGCCGGTTTCGGCCAATACAGCCTGGGCGGCAGGTTCCATGCGCGTATGCTGGCGTGCGGCGCGGAAATATGCCGCAAAGGTGATTGGCGCGCGTTCGGGAGGTTCGACGAAGCCGATATCGACATAGACGCTACCCATGCCGGGCCACAGCGAGGTCCCGGTCTTGTCGCCTGCCCGCCATGTCTCGGGCAGGCCCGCCCGCACACGTTTCGATCCGGTTTGCGTGTCCGACATCCACTGTTTCAATGTAGTACGCCGTTCTTCCTCCAGGAGATCGCCGTACAGCAGCCGGGCAAGCGTTTTCGCCATTGCAGCAGGCGTCGTCGTATCGCGCAGTTCGCCCGGCGGGACATGGTTCAGCTCGGGTTCGGTGCGGTCGAGCCGGCTGATATCATCGCCCGCCCAGCGCCAGAATTCGGTCAGCCGTTCGGGGCCGCCAAGCCGCCGGAGCAGGATGTTGGCGGCGGCATTGTCGCTATATTTCTGAGTGAACTCGGCCAGCTCCCGCAAGCTCGCGCCTTCTTGCAGCCGGTCGGTAGTGAAGGACGAGACACTCATCAGGTCGTCCTGCGACCAGGTGATACGCTCGTCCGCATCAAGCACACCTTGCTGGTCCAGATGGAGCACCAGCGCGGCCAGTGACAGCTTGAATGAAGAGCAGTGCGGGAAGCGCGCGAAATCGCCGTATCCGGTGGCGATTCCCATCGCGGTGTCGACGAAGGCGACGCCAAGAGCGCCATTGGCATTGGCTTCGACAATTCGCAAGCGCGCGGCAAGCTGGCCGGTGCGGCCCGGCTCGACCGGTACGCAGGCGCTCGCGGCAAGCGCGGCTCCACCGGCCAGTACTGTCCGCCGCGACCAGGCTTGATCAACCGCTGGCATCGAACTTGTCTTTCTTGCGCACGCCGAACCGCATATTCCCTTCGAGCCGCGCCCGCAATTGGCTATAAAACGCTTCGAGGAAGGCGCGCTCGTCGCCTGCTCCCGGGTTCCAGCCGATCTTGCGGCAGATTGCCTCATGCACGGAAGCAAGCGCTTCGGGCCTTCCGTCACGCAGGACACGTTCGAGCGTCTGCAACTCGTATTCGCCATAAACCGCCAGTTCTTCGTCGCCGAACTTGTATTCGGCACCGGTCAGGATGCTCGATCCCTGCTTTGCCGCTCCCTCCGTCGAGAGGGCATGATCGAGCTTGGTGCGCGGCGCCTCGACTACCCAAGTGCCGGCGATCAGATCGCCCGCGCGCATCGCATCCTTGTTGAAGAATGGGAACAGCATGAAGGTGAGAAACCATGCCATCGCGGCAAACCCTGCCAGCCCAGCTTCGCCTGTCGGCGCGATCATCATCAGGATAAGCGGGGTGAACAGTTCTATGTCGCGCAACAGATTGCGTGCGATAACCGCTTCCGGAGTCAGCCTGCCGCCATCGCGCGACGCGACCCGTATTCCCGCCGCGCGCTTGCCGAAGGTCGCCCCGCGCGGTCCCATTTCCAGGACCATGAAATAACCGTTCCACAATACGAACCAGAACAGGATCCACAGCACCACGACGAATTCGGCCGCCGCGCCTAGTTCGGATCCATCCTCTCCATCCCCCAGCAGCCCGGCACCCATCCAGATCAATACCAGCGTGACGATGATGCCGATCACCGTCATGATCACGAAATCAAGCAGCAGCGCTCCGGCGCGTGAACTGCGGCTGGCGACGGTGAACGGCAAGGCAATCCCTTCGGGTGTCACCACTTCGCGGTGGCGCTTCGCCCGGTAGGCAAGATGCGGGGCGAGGCGTGTGGTGCTCACAGGCTGCGCTCCGCCGGTCTTCCGCGATAAGCGAAGAAATAGGCCAGCCATAAAAGCAGCATGAAGATACCGACGATGTAACGTCCCTCCATACCAAGCAATTGCCGGGGGAAGGCTTCGAGCAATGCGGCGAAAATCAGCATGATCACTACGCCCAGCATCACCAGCGCGCCCCGCTTGCCGCTTTCTGCCGCCGCAGCCATGATCGAGCGGTTGCCCGGGAAGGCCATCTTGCGCCCGATATGCATGCCCGCTGCGCCGGCAAGCAGGATGGCGAATAATTCGGTCGTTCCGTGCACGCTCAGCCACCCCACGAATTCCACCGTCAATCCTGCATCGTGATAGAGCCACAACATCGCGCCGAGCAGCGCCATGTTGTGCACCAGCAGCATCAGCGAAGGCACGCCGAAGGCAAAACCCAGTGCGAAGGCGAGGATCGAGACGCCGGCATTGTTGCTGAACAGGTAGGCGGCGAAGGCGGACAAGCCTTGCGTATCCTCCTCCGCCTGCAAACCGCGCAACAGTGCCTCGCGGCTGGCGCCAGGCACCCGGTCACCGGCAAATTCCGCCGGGATCAGGGCGAAGAACCATTCCTGGTCGCGTGCGACGAGCAGCCAGCCGGTGACCGTGCCCGCGACCATCACGGCAAGGGCGATGCAGATATCGAGCCAGATTTCGCGGATCGCCCGGCTCCATCCACCGCTCAGGAAACGGCGGAACCAGGCAAAGAAACCCTGGCGCGGGCCGTAGACCTGGAACCAGGCGCGCTGGACCAGCGATTCGAGGTAGGACAGCGTCGATGCATCGAGCGAAGTCTCGCGGGCGACGGCGAGGCTCGAGGCAGCCATGCGATAAAGCGCGGGCAAAGCCAGTACATCCTCGTCGGACAGCTTGCGCAACCGACCCTTTTCGAGCCGTGCGAGAATTTCTTCCAGACGTTGCCATTCACCTTCACGTTCGAGCCGGAACCGGTCGGAACGCAAGGCGGCCGCTTCGATATCCGCCGGCGGAGTGACTTCGTTACGGTCGAAGAGCGTGTTGAGGATGGGAGCTTTCATCCGATCGCCTCGGCGCGCTTGATTTCGAGATAGCGATCGATCAACCGGTAGCCGATCCCGTCATAAGGTGCTTCGATGATGTCGACCCCCATCCTGCGCAACCGCTGGAGCACCAATGCACGCTGCCGCATCAGCGTATCCGCAGTAACGGTTTGCGCGAGCGTGCCTAGCGAAACGGGTTCGGCATCAGCCATTTCCGTCAGGTCCTGATCCTCTATGGTCACGAACAGGACGAGGTGTTTTTCGACCAGCCGCCCGACGCTTTCGATCATCAGTTCGGCGGCGGTCGGGTCGGTGAAATCCGAAAACAGGATGACCAGGGACCGGCGCTTGAGCCGTGCGGTCAATGTGGCGAGCGCGAGGGTGAAATTGGGTTCTTCCGCATGGTAATCGAGCCCTGCCGCCGCGCGCTGGAGGCGGTGGAAGGCATCGGTGTCACCGATAAACGGGGTAATCAGTTCTGGTCGTTGGGCAAAGCCGAACAGTGCCACTCTGTCGCCTCCCTTGAGTGCGACATAGGCGGCGGTCAGTGCAGCGGAGACAGCCCGGTCGATGCGCGGCAACCCGTTAACCGGCTCGCACATTGCCTGCCCGCAATCGAACGCGAATACGATCTGGTTGTTGCGCTCGCTTTCGTTCTCGCGGGCATAGAGCCGGGTATGGCGCGCACTGGCTTTCCAATCGATCCGGCGGCGATCCATGCCCGGTTCGTATTCGCTCAGTGCTTCGAATTGGGTGCCTTCGCCACGGATGCGCCGCGCAATCAGCCCGAATTGCGCATCGCGCAGATAGGCCTGCAGTTCGGGACTGCGGACTGGGGTGAGATCGGGCCAGATACGGATTTCGCGATCGAGCTCGCGCTTGACCTGTCGGGCACCGAGACCGAGCGGCCCGGCCCAGCGCAGCCACATCTGCGTGATCGGTGCGGTTCCACGGCGGGTGGGCATGCAATGCGTTTCGCCGTGCCATGTTTCGTAGGCGGGATCGCGGCGTAAATGGAATGCCTCGCTACCGCTGGCGCCGAGGCGCGGATCGATGGCAACCGCACCTTCGGGTCGGGAAAAGGCGGCGCGACCGGTGAATTCGGCGCTCATTGCCAATTTGACCGGCTCGCCGACTTCGGCATCGTCCGGTGCATGCAATTGCCAGTCGTCGAGCCGCCCTGCGAGCGCCCCGTCGAGCAGGACGAGAACGAGCAGTGCGACCCCGGTGGCCGGGGCAATTACCCATGCTCCCGGCGCGGCCGCGGCAATGACGATGGCGAGCGGCGCAGCGAGTGCGACGAGCCATGCCGCGCGCGCGGTCGGGAGGATGGGGAAGGTCAAGCGCGTGTCCTCACCGCGGTGCCTCGGTGTTCTCGACCATCTCGCCGACCAGCGCTTCGACCTCGCGGCCTTCGATTTCGGCTGCCGGGCTTAACACCAGCCGGTGACGCAGGACGGCGGTGGCAAGTGCCTTTACGTCGTCGGGGATCACATAGTCGCGGCCTTCCAGCGCGGCACGCGCGCGCGCGGCGTTGGAAAGCAGGACGGCTGCGCGAGGGGAAGCACCGCTGGCGAGGTCGGCATTGTCGCGGGTGGCGCGGATCAGGCGCACGACATAATCGACGATATCCTTGGCCACCGTGACCTGATCGAGCGCCTTGCTTGCTTTGGTCAGCTTGGCGGCATCGGTTACAGCCTCGATACCGAGATCGGCGGCGCGCGGCGGGCCTTGTCGTTCGCCGAAGCGAGCGACGATTGCAGCCTCCTCTTCCTCGTTCGGATAGGGAATCAGCAGCTTGAACAGAAATCGGTCGAGCTGTGCTTCGGGCAGTGGATAGACACCTTGGTTCTCGATCGGGTTCTGTGTCGCGACCACCATGAACCGGTCGGGGAGAGCATGGGTCTCGCCGTCCAGTGTAACGCGGCGCTCCTGCATCGCTTCGAGTAGTGCGGCCTGGGTTTTGGGCGGCGTGCGGTTGATTTCATCGGCCAGCAGCAGATCGCAAAAGATTGGCCCGCGTGTCAGCGTGAACTGGCTGGTCTGGAAGTTGAACAGGTTGGAACCGAGGATATCACCCGGCAGCAGGTCCGGGGTGAACTGAATGCGCCCGAAATCGAGTCCCAATGCGGTTGCGAAGCATTGTGCGAGGAAGGTCTTGGCCGTTCCCGGCGGACCTTCAAGCAGCACGTGCCCCTCGCTCACCAATGCAACTAGCAGGTGGTCGACCACATCGTCCTGGCCAACGATCGCCTTGGCCACTTCGCCGCGAATCGCCGAAGCGAGATTGCGGACATCGTCGAGTGTCATACTCATCGGGCGAGTTTCCTTTCGAGGGATTTGAGCGCGCCGGCGGCACGCAGGATTTCACCGGGTTTGTCGGCTTGTTCGAGCATCGCGACCAGGTGGCTGAACGGTTGTTCGCCGGGCATGGTCCGCTCCACTGCGGCGTCGATCGCATCGTCGTCAGCATGGCGCAAGCGCAACCGGGTGGCGAAGCGCTGGCGCATCAGCGCCGCATAAGGTGCCGTCAGCAAGTGCAGGCGGCGCGTTCGCTGGATGAATCCCGCGCTGTTCGCCACCAACCGCTGTTTGCCAAAAGCGATTGCACGCTCCTCGGCCACCGGCGGCCCGAAACGGCGGAACGCACGCCACGCAACCACGATCATTGCGATGACAAGGCATAGGGTCGCAGCGAGAAAAGGCGGTGCAAAAGCCAGCGTCAGCAGGTTCTGCGTCTTGCCCAATCCGTTGAGAGTCAGGTCGAAGGTAACAGGCAGGTCTTCCCCTTCCATAGCGAGGTCGACGATCGCATGGGCGAGTTCGGCGCGGGCTTCGCTCGCCATGCCGTAATTGTTGAACAGGTCGGGCTCGGCGACGATCATCAGGTTCCATCGGCTTGTATCCAGCTCGTCAGGATCGGTTTCCGAAACCCCCGCTGCCTCGTCGAGAACGGGATAATACCCGCCATCCCTGACATAGCCGACAAGGATGCGGTTTCCGGCAGTCGAGACGATCGGGACAAGGGCGTCGGGGTCCAGGCTCAAGACCTGCTTGCTATCCGGCAGGCTTCCCTGTCGGCTCATCCCGCGCCAGTCGTGACCCTGCTGGTCGGCTTCATCCAACGACAGGCCCACTTCACCGACCGCATCAACATCCTCGATCCAGTCGGGAGCTACTGCATCGCCGAGGAAGACCCACCCAGGCTTCTTGTCTATCGGTAGAGCATCGGGAATCTCGCTGGCGAACCATTTGGGCAGGATCAGCAGTGTCGGCCCCTGATAGCGCCTCTGCTCGATCAAGTCGTCCAGTTCGTCCGGATCGGCAAACAATCCGGGCGTGAGCACTAGCAGGCCTTCATCGTCCCATTCGCCGCGATTGCGCGAGATCGCCACTTCATGTCCCGAACCTTCGAGAATATCGGCCAGTGCGGCATAACCGTTCAGCCCCTTTGCCGCCGCGTGGCCACCGCCGTCATTCGTCCCGCGCGATGTTTCTCCCGCACCGATGAAATAGAGTGTGGCAATGAAGGCGATCGCACCGAACAGGAGCAAGCCGAGGACCACTTTGGGATCGAAGGCCTGGCCTTGTTTCGTGCTCATGCCGTTTGTCCCGGCAATTGCTGGAGCGCGAAGTCGGCGTAGGCGGCACGGGCGGCCTGCCAGTCCTCTGCGCCAAGCTGTTTGAGAGCGAATAGGCTTTGCTCGACTCGTTGGGCAATCGTCGCGAAGGCGCCGCGCGCGCGATCGGGCAGTGCAGGCAGGGCAGCCAATTCTCGCGCGGTGCTCGACGGTTCGACCCAATCGGGGCGAGCTGCTGCGACCTGGCCGACACTGCGCTGAAGCAGCAGATGCGTTGCTTCGCCGTAACGCCCTTCGGCGGCAAGCCGGTCGGCGTCTTCGAGCAGGGCGAGCGCTTCTTCGCGGACGGGTGCCCACCCGTCTTCCCTGCCCTCATGACGAGGTTCGCGCTCGAACACCGGCACCAGCAGTTTCCACAGTATGTAGAGCAGCAATACCACGGCGAGACCGGCGAGAATCCACAGCAGCACCGGCGCTGACAAGCCGACCAGCCTGCCGATTGGCTCCAGCAGTTCTCCCAGCGCTTCGAAGAAGGATGTCAGCCAGCCAGGCGGCTCGCGCGCTTCGGGCATCTGGACCGGTTCGAACTGGATCGTATCGTTGGCGCGTATATCGGACCATTCGCGTATTTCCGCGTCCCCGGCGTTATTCGCGATATCACCTGCGCCCGTTGTCACGAACGGCTTGGTGGCAGAGCGTGTGATGCGGCGCAAGCGCCTGCTGCCGGATGCATTGCTCTATCCTCGCTCGCGCGCCTGGGCATAGCTGCCGAGGACCCGCAGGTGCTTGCTATGAAAGTCCAGCTCTTCCAGCGCCCGGTCGACTGCGGGGTCGCCGGGCGCGCCGACCATGTCCACATAGAACATCGTGGCGGAAAAACTCGTCCCACTCTGATAGCTTTCCAGCTTGGTCAGGTTCACGCCATTGGTCGCGAAACACCCCAGCGCCTTGTACAGCGCGGCGGGGACGTTTTTCACTTCGAAGATAAAGGTCGTCATGGCTTGCTCGCCCTCGAGCGTTGCCGGGTCGAGTGGCTCGCGCGCAAGCAGGACGAAACGAGTCATGTTGTCGGCTGCATCCTCGACCTCGGTTTCGATGATATCCAGCCCGTAAAGATCCGCCGCGATAGGCGGTGCGAGAGCCGCGAACGCGGGGTTGCCCTGTTCCGCGACGAAGGCGGCGGCCCCGGCAGTGTCGGCATGAGCCATCGGGACTATGCCCTTGTCGAGCAGATACTGGCGCGACTGGCCGAGAGCCTGTGGGTGACTGTAAGCTGCGTCGAACGGCCCCCTCCCCAGAGCCATTAGCGCGTGGGTGATCGGCATGAAATGTTCCGCCACTATCGACAGACCGCTTTCGGGCAGCAGGAAGTGGATATCGGTCACCCGCCCATGTTGCGAATTTTCGATTGGTATCATCGCACTGCTCGCGACGCCTGTTTTCACCGCTTCGAGAGCGTCCTCGAACCCGAAATAGGGCAGGGGCAGTGCATCGGGTGCATATTCCATTGTCGCGCGATGCGAGTTGGATCCCGGCGCACCGCCGAAGGCTATAGAGCGGGCCGGCTGTTCGGCAGCGGCGGCGCGCATGGTGTCGATCATCGCGAGTGCGGGTTTGGCGAAGCTACGCATGATACGCGCGCCTATCGGCGGTTCGGCCTGTCCGCAAGCGGATTTGCCGGTTCGCGTTTGCCTGCGTTGCAACGGATAGTGCCGCCATCGCACTTGCGCGCACGCGCTTGGCTGACTAGAGCGGCGCGCGGAACAGTCCCACTTGATATGCGCGGATTCTGACAGAATGGACGATCGCTTCAATACTGCCGCCGGATGGGTCCTCTTCGCGGGGATCGTCGGCCTTGGCTTGTCGAGCCTGAGCTCGAAATATTTCCATGGCAGCAAGCCCGAACGGCCCGAAACGCTCGGCTATATTATCGAAGGCGCCGAGGTGGAGGGTGGCGAAGCTGCCGGGCCGGACCTCGGTACTATCCTTGCCGAAGCCGATGTCGCCATGGGCGAGCAGCAGGCAACCGCGCGTTGCGGCAGTTGCCACACCTTCGCGCAAGGCGGAGCGGCCGG
Source organism: Parerythrobacter sp. (assembly GCA_028289565.1). Taxonomy (GTDB): domain Bacteria; phylum Pseudomonadota; class Alphaproteobacteria; order Sphingomonadales; family Sphingomonadaceae; genus JANQPE01. The sequence goes on along the minus strand of JANQPE010000119.1, from coordinate 4,791 downwards.
CACGGGCCCGAACCTCTACGGTGTCATGGGCCAGCCTATCGGCACCCATGCACCTGGCTTCGGCTACAGCTCGGCGCTTGCCGAAAACGGCGGCACTTGGAACTTCGAGGCGATGAACGAATGGCTGCTTGCACCCAAGCGCTACGTTCCGGGCACCACCATGGGGTTTGCGGGCTTGAAAGACGATGCTTCGCGAGCCAGCATCATCATGTATCTCAACAGTCTGGGCTCGAATCTCACACCGCCTGCGCCGCAGGAAGCCGCACCTGAAGAAAACGGTGAAGAAGCCGATGCCGGCGAGGCCGCCGAAGCCGAAGGCGCGGCGGATGAAGAAGGCGCGGCGGCTGCCGAACAGGATGCCGCGGCGGAACAGGACGAAGGCGGCGCCTGATCAGGCCTCTCCGGCGACCGATGAGTCTCTGCCCTTGAATTCCTGAGCGACGACATACCATTCGGATGAGCCCTTGCGGCTCGCCGGCGGTTTGGCGTGCTTGACTGTTTTGAAGTGCTTCTTGAGCAGGTCGAGCAGATCGCGATCGGTCCCGCCGGCCAGCACCTTGGCCACAAAGTCTCCGCCTTCCTCCAGCGTTTCGACCGCGAACCATGCCGCTGCTTCGACCAGTCCCATCGTACGAAGATGGTCGGTCTGTTTATGGCCGACGGTGTTCGCGGCCATGTCCGAAAGGATGAGATCGGGCGATCCGTCCAATGCGGCCTCGAGGGCGGCGGGAGCTTCGTCGGCCATGAAATCCATCTGCAGGATGTCCACGCCTTCTATCGGATCGGTTTCCAGCAGGTCGATGCCAACGACTGTGGCCCTGGGCGAGGTCTTGCGCACTACCTGTGCCCAGCCGCCCGGTGCGATGCCGAGATCCACCACCCGTTGCACTCCGCGCAACAGCCCGAATTTTTCATCCAGTTCCAGCAATTTGTAAGCGGCCCGGCTGCGGTAACCGTCGGCCTTGGCCTGTTTGACATAGGGATCGTTAAGCTGGCGCTCGAGCCAGCGAGTTGATGATGCGGTGCGTTTCTTCGCGGTGCGAACGCGTTTGCCCGGGTTCCGCCCGCTCCTACCCATGGTGCGCTTTCTTCAATGCGCGGCGACTTTCTTCGCCCTGCAAGTCAGCGGTCATCAGGCTGCGTAAAATGCCTTCGCGAATCCCGCGGTCGGCGACGCCCAGACGAGCGGCAGGCCAGATATCGAGAATGGACTCCAGGATCGCGCAACCGGCCACGATCAGCTCGGCCCGGTCGGGACCGATGCAGGGCAGGGTGCCGCGTTCTTCGAGTGACATGGCAGAAAGCCGGGTGCTGATATCGCGCATCGAAGCCGAGGGAACGATCAGCCCATCCACCGCGCGCCGGTCGTAATGCGGCAGTTGGAGATGCAGGCTTGCCAGCGTGGTTACCGTTCCGCTGGTGCCAAGCAGGTTGATATCGTCACCGTTTTCGGCGGTCCCCGCGATCCTCTCGGCGAAAGGGGCGAAGCTATCCGCAACGACGCGCCGCATTTCACGGTAGCGTTGCAGACGCGTATCGCGGCCGTCCTCGGTGCGGCCGACCGTATCGGTCAGCGAGACGACACCCCATGGGACGCTCTGCCAGTCGAGGATTTTTGGTACCGCGCCGCCTGGCTCGATCAGGATCAATTCGGTCGATCCGCCGCCGATATCGAAGATCACTGCAGGACCGGCGCTGCCTTCGAGCAGGATGTGGCAGCCGAGCACTGCCAGTCGTGCTTCCTCCTGTGCCGAGATGATATCGAGTGCGATACCCGTTTCCTGGCGGTCGCGGTGCACGAACTCCATACCGTTTGCCGCTCGGCGACAGGCCTCGGTCGCAACCGAGCGGGCCAGGCGGACATTGCGCTTGCGCAGCTTGTCTGCGCAGATTTTCAATGCGCCGAGCGTGCGTTCCATTGCCGCATCGCTCAGCCTGCCGGATTTGGCCAGCCCCTCGCCCAGCCGGACGACGCGACTGAAGGCATCTATCACGGTGAAGTTCCCGCCCGATGGCCGGGCGATGAGCAGGCGGCAGTTATTGGTCCCCAGATCGAGGGCGGCGTAGGCCTGCTTTCTTCGGCGGGGAGCATTGCGATGGCGAGAGTCGCGATTTTGCGTGCGCGCATCGGATGCGGGTGCCGCGCGCTTGTGGCGCTTGCCGGATTTCGACCTATCGGGCTGTGCGGGGCGCTTGTAGCGGAAATCGGCTACCTTGCCGGACTTTTCGCCCCCTTGCACGCCAGCCCTCTTGTGACTGTCCGGCGGAATAACATCCGCCATATCATTACTTTCTTTTCCTCTCGCGGTTGGTTCCGCGAGGACCTGACGACGATGCTAGCGAGGAGGCAGGGCCGGGGCAAGGGTGGTAACCACGCCAAGGCTTGACCTGCCGCGCACGCAAACCTATCTGCGCCCCCTCGCGAGCGAGCGCGCACCATTGCCCCGTCGTCTAATGGTAAGACTACGGACTCTGACTCCGTCAATCGTGGTTCGAATCCACGCGGGGCATCCACATTATCCGTCGATCGCCGCTTGCCCGCCTCGATATGCGTCCCTAGTGGCAGGGTATGAGTGACAAACATCCCGACCACGACCTGACCGATCGCAAATTCTACCGCGCCGAACAGGAAGCCGCGTTTTTCGAAGCCGGTCCGCATTCGACGCCGCAGACTTCGCATCCCGCCTACAAGCTGGCTTTCCGCGATACCGATTTCATGCTTCGCGACGAGCTGCGCCCGGTGCGTTTCCAGCTCGAATTGCTCAAGCCGGAAATGCTGCTCGACGAAGCGGGGGTGGGTTCCACACTGGTCATGTACGGCTCTGCTCGCATTCCCTCGCCCGAAGAGGCCGAGGCGCTGGTCGAAAATGCCAGCGACGAACGCAGGCCGGTGGCAGAGCGGTTGGCCGCAAAGGCCAAGTATTATCAGGAGGCCTACGATCTCGCCAAGATGGTCAGCGAGAAGTCGATCGTCGAGGATGGCAAGCGGCAATTCGTCGTCTGTTCGGGCGGAGGGCCATCGATCATGGAGGCAGCCAATCGCGGTGCAAGCGATGCCGGTGCCGAATCGATCGGTCTCAATATCATTTTGCCCCACGAACAGGCGCCCAACGCTTATGTGACGCCATACCTGTCGCTCAACTTTCACTATTTCGCCTTGCGCAAGATGCATTTCCTGCTGCGTGCCCGTGCGGTAGCGGTGTTCCCCGGGGGGTTCGGGACGTTTGACGAATTCTTCGAACTGCTCACGCTGATCCAGACCGGCAAGATGAAACCGATTCCGATCATGCTGTTCGGCAAGGAGTTCTGGGATCGTGTGGTCGATCTCGAAGCGCTGGCTGATGAGGGTACGATCAACCACTCTGATCTCGACCTGTTCCACCGGTGCGAAACCGCCAACGAAGCATGGCGCCATATTGCCGAATTTTACGAGCTGGACGGCTAAGGGTTACCTACGCCCTGATGGCCCAGCGGGCCGTTGCCTTCGCCGAAACCGGGCGCGTGTTCGATCGCGCGAAATACAAATTCCCGTGCGAGCCTGATGGCGTGGCCTAAGGGTTGGCCATGCCCGATCAGCGTGGCGATGGCGGATGAAAGCGTACAGCCCGTACCGTGCGTGTGGCGCGTCGCCAGCCGCATGTGGTCGAAGCGCTCGGCCGTGCCGTCCGCTGCGACAAGGATGTCGATGATCCGCTCGTCATCGGTATGGCCACCCTTGGCCAGTACATCACAATCGAATTCGCTCGCCAGCCCGGCTGCGGCCTGTTCCATGGATCCGGTATCGCGCAATTCGCGGCCGGCAAGCCATTCGAGTTCGGGCAGGTTGGGTGTCAGCATCGTTGCTAGCGGAAACAGCTTGTTACGCATGGTCCGGACGGTTTCCGGGGCAATCAGCGCTGCTCCCGAAGTTGCAATCATGACCGGATCAAGCACGACCGGTGTGTCAGTGGCCAGATCTGCCAACGTCTCGGCCACTGCCTGAACGATCCCGTCATCGTGGAGCATGCCGATCTTGATCGCATCGACGCCGATATCCTGGAGGCACGATGCGATCTGGGCTTGCACCATATCGCCTTGCAGAGGCGCGATCGCCTGCACGCCCTGCGTGTTCTGCGCGGTCACGGCGGTAACCGCGGTCATGGCATAACCGCCGAGCATCGTGACGGTCTTGATATCGGCCTGTATGCCGGCGCCGCCCGAACTGTCCGAGCCGGCAATGGCGAGGATCCGTGGCGGTGTGTTCATTCCCTGAACTTGCGATCGGTCGAAGCGGGATACTCATCTTGCAGTTTTTTGCCGCGTGTCGGCCGGTCCATCAGCTCGCCACCGCAATTGGGGCAAATATCGTTGAGACCGCCGGAGCACTCGGCACAGAAGGTACATTCGAAACTGCAAATGAAGGCGCCTGCGCGTTCCGCCGGCAAATCCTTGCCGCATCGCTCGCAATCGGGCCGCATGTCGAGCATCAGGCCACATCCCTGACGGCATCACAGATACGGTCGACGACCCGTTCGACCTGTTGGCCGTCATCGCCTTCCGCCATCACGCGAATCACCGGCTCGGTGCCCGAGGGGCGGATAACCAGCCTGCCGCTTCCTTCCAGTTCCTTTTCGGCTTCGGCGACGATCGCCCTTACGCTCTCCGATTCCAGCGGAGCACCGCCATCGTAGCGGACATTTTTGAGTAGCTGCGGCACGGGATCGAACTGATGCAGCAATTCGCTGGCGCGCTTGCCGGAACGGACCAGGCTGGCCAGCACGCGGAGCGCGGCGATCGTGCCATCGCCGGTCG
>JANQPE010000112.1 GCA_028289565.1 Parerythrobacter sp. | reverse complement strand
CCGCGCCACGCCGCGAGACGCTTGGGCGTCGGCTTGTCGAGAAAGAAGGTCCGCCCGAACAACTTGTCGACCGCCCGTTCGACATCGGGCCGCAATGCCGCAACCATCTGCCTCAACCGCTCGGCTTCGCGCGACTGTCGTTCTAGCAATTCCAGATTGTCACGGATCGGCTGCTCGCGCGGAATGGTCGAGAGCGAGCCGAAAATGGCCGAGAAGAAACCGACAGGGGCGTTGTTTTCTTGCTTGAGCGCACCGAAACGGTCCGGGCGAGGGTCGATATAGACGAAACGCCTGTCCACCTCGCGCTGTGCCGGGCGATTCTGCAGTGCAGCCATCGCTCCGGCAAACGGTGCGTTGACCAGTACCGAACCGTCGATCAGCGAAACACCGCCGGTGGTCTCTTCGCGGACATGGACCGGCATGGTCTGTTCGAGAAAATCCGCCCGGGTTGCCCACGCATGCTGCTCAACCTCGGCCAGCGTATCTATTTCTTCCAGCCTCAAAGGCGGGAATGCTCCCGGAAAACTGGCAGTCGCGCGTGCAGCCATCGTCAATTCGAGCGTTTCGGCGAGATTCTCACCTCCCGCGGCAGGTGTATTTGAGCTAAACCCGATCGGCATGCGATGCTCGCTTTCCTCCACGACCGGCGGGCTATGAAGCCGGAGAAGTTCGAGGTATCCGCGGAAATCGGTGGCTGTAACCATAAGGTCGAGCGGATGGCCCGGCGGAAGCAACGGCTTCTCCTGGCCGCCATTGGCCATCGCTCCGAACGCATTATACAGCAGTCGTGAAAATCCCAGGCCGGAAAAAGGCGGTTCGAACCATCTTCCCCTGATAAGGCGGGAAACCTTCATCCGTACCTCGTTGCGCGTTTCGGGCGCGACGCTTTCGGTCACCGCATTGCCCGGGCGCTTCAAGATCCACCAAGCGAGCGGTTGCGCCCACAGCTTCGCAAAACGCCATACGGGCCGCGCATCGGGATCGGTCAGCTTGTCCACATCGGCCACGTCAAGCCAAAGATCGGTGAGCGGTTCGAGCGACTGGCCCGAATGCACGGCCTGCGCCAGGAATACTGCGTTGATCCCGCCTGCGCTTGCCCCGGTGAGAATGTCAGGAAGTATGCGCAGGCGCAATGCGCGCTCGCGCTCTATGGTCTCGAGAAGGTCGCGATAAACGCCTTGCACGCCCTCTTCACGCGCTTCACCGGAATGAAAGGCCCGGCTTGCCCGTGCGAGTTTCCAGATTTCCTTGGTGACGCCATGCATGTAAACGGCAAGGCTCACGCCGCCATAGCAAACCAGCGCAATTCTGAGTTCCTTTTGCCGCATGCCGGCACTGTGGCGCGCAAAAGCCTCGAAGGCAATTGCGTTCTTCCTATGTTCCCTTTATTGAGCAGGCATGGCCAAACCCAAGAAACGCTATGTTTGCCAAGCCTGCGGCAGCGTGTCGCATCGCTGGCAGGGGCAGTGCCCCGATTGTGCGGAATGGAACACGCTGGCCGAAGACGCGCCTGCGACGGTATTCTCGCAAAAGCACGACCTTTCGAGCGGGGGACGCGCAGTCGATTTTGTTGCGCTCGATGCTCCGGGTGAATCGCTGGAGCGACGCAGCATCGGCCTGAAAGAACTGGATCGCGCACTGGGCGGTGGGCTGGTTCCCGGTTCCGCGATATTGATGGGTGGCGATCCGGGGATCGGCAAATCCACCCTGCTTCTCCAGGCCGCCGCCAAGATCGCAAAAGGTGGCGATCCCGTGGTCTATGTCAGTGGGGAAGAAGCCACGGCGCAGGTCCGCATGCGCGCCTCTCGACTGGGTGTTGCCGACGCGCCGGTCAAGCTGGCCGCAGCAACTTCGGTGCGCGATATCCTGACCACGTTGGCCGGGATCGGGAAACCGGCCATGCTGGTGATCGATTCGATACAGACCATGCACTCGGACTCGATTGAAGGTGCACCGGGCACGGTCGGCCAGGTGCGCGGCTGTGCATTCGAACTGATCCGCTATGCCAAGGAAAACGGAGTTGTACTGGTGCTGGTCGGCCATGTCACCAAGGATGGGAATATCGCAGGGCCGCGCGTGCTCGAGCACATGGTCGATGTCGTCATGAGCTTCGAGGGCGAACGCAGCCACCAATATCGCATCCTGCGCAGTCTCAAGAACCGTTTCGGACCGGTCGACGAGATCGGGGTATTCGCAATGGCCGGCCAGGGTCTTGAGGAAGTCTCCAACCCATCGATGCTTTTCCTGTCGGGACGTGACGAACCATTGGCCGGTAGTGCCGTTTTCCCCGCCCTGGAAGGCACGCGACCGGTATTGGTGGAAGTCCAGGCACTGATAGTGAGGCTGCAATCCGGAGCCACTCCAAGACGCGCGATTGTCGGTTGGGACAGTGGGCGCCTGGCCATGCTGCTGGCCGTGCTCGAATCGCGGTGCGGGCTGAATTTCAGCTCGGCAGAGGTCTATCTCAACATAGCCGGGGGGTACCGGCTGACCGATCCGGCAGCGGACCTTGCCGTTGCGGCCGCACTGGTTTCGGCACTGGCGGATAAGCCATTGTCGGCGAAGAGCGTCTGGTTCGGCGAAGTATCGCTGGCTGGCGAAATCCGTCCGGTCGCGCATTCAGGATTGCGATTGCGGGAATCACACAAGCTCGGCTTCGATACTGGTTACGGACCAAGCGAAACGCAGCCGGGCACCCGCAATTCGGAACAGCTTGAATTCCACGCGATCAAGCAACTTGTCAATCTCGTTGACCGGATAGTCGGCAATCAATAATTTGCGGACTCATGACCGGTTTCGATATCATAGTCCTGATCATAGTCGGCGTTGCGGCAATCGGCGGCTTCATGCGTGGTTTCGTGCAGGAAGTCCTGTCTCTGGCAGCGTGGATTCTCGCGATCATGGCAATCCGGTATCTGCACACACCGCTTTATACATGGCTGGAACCGTATCTGGGAACTGAATCGGGTGCTGCGGTACTCGCCTTCGCCTTGCTGCTTCTCATTCCCTATGCAGCAATGAAGCTGATTGCCAGACGCCTCGGCGAGGCTTCACGCAATTCGATACTCGGCCCGATCGATCGCGCGCTCGGCTTCGGATTCGGCGCCATCAAGGGGGCGATCATCGTTGTGCTCGCCTTTTCGCTGCTTGTTCTCGGTTACGACACGATATGGGGTTATCAGGGACGCCCGACATGGATCACCACCGCACGAACATATCCGGTGGTCAATGCGAGCGCTGATGCATTGGTCGAAATCATCAAGAATCGGCGCATGCGCATTAGCACGAAGGCAGATGCAAGTGGCGATGGCTGACGCTCCGGCCGACCGTCTTTACAACACCGATATATTGCGGCTGGCCGTGACGCTGGCCGAATACCCGCTTGATCGCGTTTTCGAGGTCATGGGCGAAGCACACTCGCGTAGCTGCGGAAGCCATCTTTCCATCGGTCTCGATGTCGACAACACCGATCGGATCGCGAAACTGGGCCTTCGGGTCAACGCCTGCGCGATAGGGCAGGCAGCCGCGACCCTTTTTGCCCGGCATGCGATTGGTCGGGGCATGACCGATATCACGACCGCATGCAGACAGGTCGAAACCTGGTTACGGGAGAGAGGCGAGTTGCCGGACTGGCCCGGCTTGGCGATCCTGGCCCCTGCGCGCGACTATCCGGCGCGGCATGATGCCGCCCTGCTCCCGTGGAAGGCTGCATCAGCGGCGCTTTCCAAGCCGCAAGCATCGGGTT
>JANQPE010000077.1 GCA_028289565.1 Parerythrobacter sp. | reverse complement strand
ATCGTCGGTGACGTGATGGGCAATTATCATCCGCACGGCGACAGTGCGATTTACGACGCACTCGCCCGGATGACGCAGGACTGGTCGATGCGCGTGCCGCTAATCGATGGCCAAGGTAATTTCGGCTCGATGGATCCCGACCCTCCGGCATCGATGCGTTACACCGAAGCACGCCTGGCGAAGGTCGCCAACAGCCTGCTCGACGATCTCGACAAGGACACGGTCGATTTCGCGGACAATTACGATGGCTCCAGATCCGAACCGACAGTCCTGCCCGCTTGCTTCCCCAACCTGCTGGTCAATGGCGCCGGCGGGATCGCTGTCGGCATGGCGACCAATATCCCGCCACATAATCTGGGCGAGGTAGTCGATGGCTGCCTTGCCTTTATCGACAATCCAGGGATCACCTCGGAAGAGTTGTTCGAGGTCATCCCGGGACCCGATTTTCCAACTGCTCCGCTGATCCTGGGACAGTCCGGAGCGAAAGCCGCCTACATGACGGGACGCGGTTCGGTGCTGATGCGCTGCCGTCACGATATCGAGCGCAAGAGCGGGGATCGCGAGAGCATCGTGTTCACCTCGATTCCCTTCCAGGTCGGCAAATCCGGGCTGGTCGAGAAAATTGCCGAAGCGGCCAAGGACAAGCGCATCGAGGGTATCGCTGACATCCGCGACGAATCGAGCCGCGAAGGCGTGCGCGTCGTGATCGATCTCAAACGCGATGCCACAGCCGAAGTCGTATTGAACCAGATATGGCGCCATACCCCGGCACAGGCGAGCTTCCCGGCCAACATGCTGGCTATTCGCGGCGGACGCCCCGAAGTTCTGACGCTACGCGACTTCATCCAGGCGTTCATTTCGTTTCGCGAGGAAGTAATCACGCGGCGGACCAAGTTCGAGTTGAACAAGGCGCGTGACCGGGCACATATCCTGCTCGGCCTCGTCGTCGCAGTTTCCAACCTGGACGAAGTCGTGGCTATCATTCGCGGTTCGTCAAACCCGGCGGACGCACGCGCCAAATTGCTCGAGCGCGAATGGCCGATCGGGGACATCGCGCAATATATCCGGCTGGTCGAGGCGATCGAACCCACAGCCGACCAGGAAGACGGGACCTACCGGCTATCCGAACGGCAAGTGAAGGCTATCCTGGAACTGCGCCTGCATCGCCTTACAGCGATCGGACGCGACGAAATCGGTGACGAGCTGAAGGAGCTGGCCGCAGCGATCGAAGAATACCTTTCGATCCTTGCCGACCGGGTAAAGCTCTATGGCGTGATGCGTGACGAGCTTGAGGAAATCCGCGAGAATTACGCAACGCCGCGCCTTTCGGAGATCGCGCCTGCCTGGGATGGCCTCGAAGACGAAGACTTGATCGAACGCGATGAGATGGTCGTGACAGTTACGCATGACGGCTACATCAAGCGCACTTCGCTTTCGACGTTCCGCGCGCAGCATCGCGGCGGCAAGGGTCGTGCTGGCATGGCCACGAAAGACGAGGATGCGGTGCGCGAGATGTTCGTCACCAGCACGCACAATCCGGTGCTGTTCTTCTCCACACACGGTAAGGTTTACCGCCTCAAGGTATGGAAATTGCCCGAAGGTGGCCCTCAAACGCGCGGGCGGCCGATTATCAATCTTCTGCCGTCGCTCGATGATGGGGAAACGATCCGCACCGTGTTACCATTACCCGAGGACGAAGATAGCTGGGGCACTCTCAGCGTGGTCTTCGCGACGGCGCATGGCAGTGTCCGGCGCAACAGCATGGATGCTTTCACCAATGTTCCTTCGAACGGCAAGCTGGCAATGCGTTTCGAAGAAGGTTCGGACGACAAGCTGATCGGTGTCGCCTTGCTCGATTCCGGTGACGATATTCTATTGGCAAGCCGCAATGGCAAGGCGATCCGATTCGCCGCCGAAGATGTCCGTGAATTTGCCTCGCGGACTTCCACCGGTGTGCGCGGCATGAAGCTGAAAGATGGCGATCAGATCGTGTCGCTCTCGATTTTGACCGGCGGCAGTGCGAGTCCGGACGAACGCGACGCCTATCTGCGCGTCGCTCCTTGGAAAGCTGAGGATGACGCACCGACTCTGTCCGCGGATCATCAGACCATGGCGGATGAAGAGCAATTCATCCTTACTGTCTGCGCAAATGGCTATGGTAAAATGTCGTCCGCCTACGAATACCGCCGCGCTGGCCGCGGCGGCCAAGGCGTTACCAATATCGACAACATCAAGCGCAACGGTCCCGTTGTCGCCAGCTTTACCGCGACACAAGCGGATCAGCTCATGCTGGTTACCGACCAGGCCAAGCTCATTCGTATCGGACTCGATGGGTTACGCGTGATCGGCCGTGCCAGCGCCGGCGTGCGTTTGTTCGATGTCGCGAAAGATGAAACGATTGTCAGTGCCGTGCGGATCGACGAGCAGGAAACGCCCGAAAACGAGGCTGAGGAAGCGATAGCCGAGGAAATCATTGGCCGCGACAGCGAGGAAACGACTCCCCACACAACCGTGCACAGCGATAAGAATATCGATGACGAATCCGGTGGATGAACCACCTGCCTGCTCGTTGTCGATATCCCGCCGGTCAGCCTAAGTGCTGGCAGGCTCCGAACGGTCCCCTGCCAAATCCCCACGCAGTGTCTGTACGACACCGGTAGCGATAAGGAATTGCCCGGAATAATACAGTGGCCAAACAAACCAATCGGCCACCGCATTCTGGCCGATGAAACCCATGCGGCTGAAAATCAGCCAGTCTGAGAGCACGAACAACACCGCCCCTGCTCCAACGCGATACCGCGAGAACCGGCTGAGCCATGCGGTACATGCCATCATGCCCAATGCCAGCGCGTAAAGCGCTATGGCCCAGTCCCCGCTTAGCAGATAGGACACCAGCGGCGTGACAAGTAACAGCGCGCCTCCTGTCAGTTTCTGGCTCGATGTCGGGTCGAGGCGCCGATTGCGCAAATACAGAACGACGGCCGCGCCATGCGAAAAAAAGAACGCCACACCGCCGGCAACCAAACTCAGTTCGATTGCCACGTCGCCGAGCGAGGATAAAACCATGACAAGCGCAAGCAACCGCGCATCGGCCGACGAATGCCGCCGCAATGCGTAAATCGCCAACAGCGCAATACCCAAGCCTTTCAACAACATCAGTTGGATGCCGCCGATAGGTGCATTGCCGAGGAAATAGTAAGCGGTCGCCACAGCGATACTGGCGAGCAGCCAGGGGCGGTGTTCGACAAGTGCGCGTTTGGGCATTTTTCCTCCGCGCGATTCCTTGGACTTGAACTGGAGGGCAGGCAAGCACTAGGTGCCCGGCAATGCAACACGATGTCCACATTATCGGCGGCGGCCTCGCCGGAAGCGAGGCCGCATGGCAGCTCGCACAGCGCGGGTTGAGGGTTCGTCTGTCCGAAATGCGCGGCAGCGGCGAGACGACACCCGCTCATCAAACCGACGGGTTAGCCGAGCTGGTCTGCTCGAACAGCTTTCGCTCCGATGACGATACCCACAATGCGGTTGGTCTCTTGCATCATGAAATGCGCCGGTTGGATTCACTCGTCATGCATGCAGGCGAGGTCGCGCGCGTCCCGGCGGGGTCGGCCATGGCGGTCGATCGCGACGCTTTCTCGGCCGAGGTCCAGCGTGCACTGACGGAACACCCCAATATCGCGGTTGTCCGCGAACGGGTCGATGCCCTTCCATCCTCGGGAGCTACAATCGTTTCCACCGGCCCACTTACAGCCTCCGCGCTGGCCGAAAGCATCGTGCAGGCAACCGGGCAGGATCACCTCGCCTTTTTCGACGCCATCGCACCGATCGTTCACCGCGACAGCATCGACATGGATACTTGCTGGTTCCAGTCGCGCTGGGACAAGCAATCCGACGTATCGAACGAAGACGGTGACTACATCAACTGTCCGATGGACAAGGAGCAGTATCTCACCTTCCATCAAGGCTTGCTCGACGGTGAAAAAATCGCCTTCAAGGAATGGGAAGCGGACACGCCCTATTTCGAAGGTTGCATGCCGATCGAAGTCATGGCTTCACGCGGTGTCGACACGCTTCGCTACGGCCCGATGAAGCCGGTTGGCCTGGATGATCCGCGCACCGGGCGCTGGCCCTATGCGGTGGTCCAGCTCCGGCAGGACAACAAGCTTGGCACGCTGTGGAACATGGTCGGCTTCCAGACCAAGTTGAAGCACGGAGCACAGGTCGAGCTTTTCCGGACTATCCCCGGACTCGAGAGCGCCGAGTTCGCCCGCCTGGGCGGCATGCATCGCAATACGTTCCTGAACTCGCCACTGCTCCTCGATCGACAGCTACGACTGAAGGGTGGCGAACATATCCGGTTCGCCGGCCAGATTACCGGCTGCGAGGGGTATGTCGAAAGCTCTGCCGTGGGGATCATGGCCGGGTTGATGACGGCCGCGGAACTGGCTGGTCATGCCTGGTCTGCTCCTCCACGCAGTACAGCCATGGGCGCGTTGCTAGCGCATATCACCGGCGATGCCGAAGCCGATACCTTCCAGCCCATGAATGTGAATTTCGGACTGTTCCCGCCTCTGCATGATGTGAAGAAGAAACAGCGCAAGGAAGCCTATACGAGCCGTGCCAAAGTCGATTTCGGCGAATGGCTCGCTCGCCTGGATACCGTACCCGCCTAGCAGCGACAACGCGAATTGCCCGCACGCCTTATGGGGGCTGTCGTGGCGAATTCGGCCTGCGTCAGCTCGGCATCGCCGTCTGCATCGGCGCTTTCAAACCGGTCGACCGTCCGGACGGCCCATTCCTCGAAAGTCAGCAAATTGTTTCCATCCTTGTCGAGCTTGCGGAAGGCCGCTGTGCGACTGGAAAGCATTTCATTACGCGTGATTCGCAGATCGCGATTGCGATCGTAACGGAAGAAGCGGCGTTGCTCGCGAGTCAATTCCGATGCTTCGGGTGGAGCAGGCCCCGCCATGTCTTGCGGGTCGGCAACGGGAATTTCAGGTTCATCCATCTGGACAGGCTCGGCTATCGGAGGGGGTGCGCCCTGCTCGACCTGCGCGCGTCCCTGCCACCAAAAAAGCCCGACACTGACCAGCGCCAAAGCAACAAACGCCCCTAAAATCGCCTGTTTCATATGCCATCCTTCGTCGTTGGCGGCAATGATACGCTAGCGGCCGAACATTCCAACCCGCATCGCCAATAGCGCTGCACCGCGATCTCCAAGCAAGCTCCTCAGCCTCTTGCCCAGGCTACGCATCGCCAGGGTATCGAGAACCTGTAAAGGACGCATGGATCTCGGCAGCCGAATTGCATCGAGTCCTTCCTTGCGGGCCAGATCGAAACATAGCTCACGATCGCGAGCGTCCGTACAACCTAGCCCTAGATCGACGAGTGACCATCGCCTCGTAACGCGGTACATGCTGTCGATTGTGGCCGGGCTGGAATCAGGTCCGGCAAGGGCAATGACAGGTGCTGTACGTCCTAGCGCGAATTCGATAGCGGCATGCCTGGCAAGCGGGGGATCCGCCAGCAAGGCCTCCCAGCCATCGACCAGTGCAATCAGTGCGGTTTCATCGCCTTCGAATTCGCGACCGAGCGCGGCAAGGACCGGATCGCCCTGCGGTCGCTCGGACAAGGGTTTGCGCAAAGCGTCACGCCACCATGCAAGTCGCATTTGCGCCAATAGCGGCTCATTCATCTTGGAAACGAATTGCGCTAGCCGGCAATCGAACGCGAACAGGGCCAGCCACGCTCCTCGTTCGGTAGCGCGCGCATAGGAAAGCGCCAACCTTTGCGGTAATGCCAGCAGTTCGGGTGAAAACTCCTCCATGTCCGGGATGGACTGGAGCAAAGGACAGTTAAGTCAAGGCGTCGGGGCGGTACAGGGTGAATTGCTGCTACCGCCGGTCAATCCGGGATCGAGATTGCGATCATCGCGAATCAGGAACGCGGCTTCCTGCCGGAATTCGCGTGCGCCCGAACCGAACGGGTTTTCGAACAGGTTGTCATATTCGTAGAAGATCTCGACGAACATGACCGCCGAACCCGATTGTGCCGTGATCTTGGTGGCACTACGCCCCATGCCAATAAGCGGCGCGCCGGCCAGGCCGTTATTGTCACTGTCATTTCCATATTCGGACGTTTCGTCCTTCTTGCCCCGGCAGCGCTGCCAGTGAATGAACTGCCTATCCACGAAATCGTCATATTCGAGGCTGCTCAGGATGATCCGGCCGTTATTTTCCAAGTCGATGCCCTCACCCTGCTTGAGAGCACCGGCGAGTACCGCGTCGACATCGGCTTCGGTCACGGTCGGGGTAACCCCGCTGTTGTCGGTCTGCCCGAGTCGCGATGCATTATCAGCCAGCGTCAATGCGATCTGGCTGATCTTCATCTTCGTTGTCGCCATCCGAGCGACTTCCGTACCAAATAGTCCCAACGTAAGCAGAACCGGAAGCACGAGCGCGAACTCGACCATCGAAATGCCCGATATATTGCGTCCAAGATTGCGCAGGCGAGCGATGAATCCGGTTTTGCAAGCCATCAGTCGCAATTTCCTGCGTCCGAACCATACCCGGTCTGATCGGCAAAGGGCTGGTTCTTTTTCACCGCGCTGGATGTCACGGAACGATTGTCGCTCCCACCCGGATAGAACGGGATAGGAAAGAGAGGGGCGTATGTCGCGGTAACGGTATAGATAACCACGTCACCGGCACCGCCATTGCCGTCTTCGCCAATATCCTCATCCCACTGTCCGTTGCCGTTTTCATCGGTATAGGCCTCGCTGTTGTTGCACAGGCCGTCATTGTCGGCATCGTTCCAGCTTTCCGGCCGGTCGATATCGGCGAAATCAAAATAGCTTACACGCGTTGTCGCGATAGTGGCATCGGGGGCGGAAACCCGGATCAGTTCCCTGACACGCGAATCCGCAGTCGTGGTATTGCCACCCTCGAGTGACGAGGTACGCGCAGCTTCCTGCACGGCACCGTTGAGGATCGCCTGCGTGTATGCGAGCTGGCCAAGGTCGAACAGGCCGAGCATGAGCGTCATGAAAACCGTGATCATCAGCCCGAATTCCATGACGGTCGTGCCGCTTTCATCGGCAAGCAACCCGCGCAGTCTTGCTTTCACGGCCGGCATCACTGCGTAATCCTCAGCTCGCCGACATCCTTCGCGATTTCCTGGAACGCAGTGTTAAGTTGTGCTGCGTTGGCAGCCGTGAAAGAGCTGTCATCGGATGAACACTCTTCAAGGTTCGCGGACATTGCCGAAGCAAAGGCGATAACCCAGACCCGTACCCCCTTGGCTTTCGTGGCTTCGCAAGCTGCCAGGAAACGCTCGCTGTGCCGGCCCGCGTGATCGGAAAACCCGTCGCTCGTAACCCGACGGTCATGGAATTCGATGCCATAACTCGTCTGCGAGCTGATAGTTGGCGACATCTCGCCGTCTGTCATGAAAATGATGTGCCGGGCTACAGCGCCGCCATTCGTGGGCACAGATGTAACATTCGACTGCCAGAGTCCGGTCGGAGACGACAGACGAGCCCCCCATACCATGCCGAGATTGTGATAAGTCGCACCACTCGCGTTCAGCGAGTCGGTATAAGTATCGAATTGGGCTTCGGTCATGGTGCTGAACAGGCGCGCGGTCTGCGGACAATACGAACCCGCCTTTCCTCCGAAATCGCTTTCGGAGTTGCTGCTGAGATAAAAGCCCGACGAGTCGGTGGTCCGATAATAGGCCACTTCAGGCCACATCGGTTTCCACTGCGTATCGGGGTCGCCGACATCGGGCGCGCCGTCGATATCGAGATCGAACACACCGCTCGGCGTAAAGCCGATCACCGAACTCCAGCTGAATGTATCGCTGTTAACGGTAGCGCGCTCTTCGATACACCCATTCCAAGTCGATGAAACAGACGAACCATTTGTCCCGGTTACCGTCGATACCGAGTTGAAGGTCTTGTATGTCGTGGTATCAAAATCGACCGCCTTGTAGAGGTATCGGTCAAATTCGGTCGTAGTGGTCGTCGTAAACTCCGGATCACTGATCGCATATTGATGCTGTTGCTGTTCACGCGTTTGCGTGCGTGACTGGACCCACCAGTTCCGCCGGCCCTTTCTGGCGCAACGGTACTGTGTCCGTTGCTGTGGCTGGACAGTGGTCGTCGTCATAACCCTCTGGCCGGCACCATTGATCGTTTCGCTCGTGCTCGTTGTTGTTGAGCCGTTATTCGCCCATAAGGTGTTCGACGGCCTGTTGTTGTTGCATTGCGCTCTGTTGCGATATCTGCCCGAAAAGTCGGACCAGCCACTGCTCGATATGGGGCCGGTGCTCGTACCGCTGGTGTGTACGGGATCTTCCCAGCCCGAGAACTCCTCTACCTCCACCTCTATATATTGCGGTTCACGCGATTGCACCGTCACGTTGTCGGCCAGGTAGGAAGGATTCAGGTCATGGATCAGCGATCCAACATTCACCGAGGAACTGTATGGAACGAAGCCGTAACGGACGCGTGCGTTGCTTCCTGCACTGGCCGTCGCAACGGTATCGTAAAAGTTCTTCATCGCATCCTGCAACGCCTCGAGGCGTGTCTGGGACGGAAAACTGCCCGGCAGGTTCCAGCCCATAGAGCCGGTCGTATCCAGTATCATCATCACGTCGCTGTTGCCCACCGACATTGATGCCGAGCATGAAACCGAAAGCGGGATGGTCCTAAAGCCGAACAACTGCATCACGGCCGTATCAACCGTGGTCGAAGCCACACCTTCGATCGTACTGCCGTTATCGGGTGTGGTGTGGGTAAAACTGGTTCCTGATACACCCTCATTCGTTTCGTCGAAGTTCGTATCGAAGAACGAAGTCGCCTGCGCCCTGGCAGCAGCGTCATAGCCGCTGTCGGATACCGAACGGCGTCCGGCCAATACTCCGGCGTCACAGGCATTCTGCAGACGGTTCTGAACCATGTAGGCGCGCGACACGTCGACACCGCCGCCGACCATGCCGGCCAGCGCAACCATGCCGATAGCAGCCATCGGCATGATGTTACCGCTACGCTCGCGTAGCAGACACAGCGCACGTCCAGCCTGAGGTTTCACATTCTTGGTCGTCATCGATCGGGTGCCCCCAAATGGGTACTTCGTGGGGCTGGCTTACTCATGTGACGCTAAGAAAAGTTTAACGCCTGAAAGGACAAAAAGATAAATGCAACTTAGTGAAAACATTAACTATAATTATGAAACTACAGCTTATCTCGTATATCTAATGCTGGCGGTGGCAGAGCCGGCTTCTCCCCTTCCCTCGCTTCGGACAAACGTGCTGCGACGGCTTGCGCATGACCGTTCGGGCAATACGCTCGCCATCGTGGCCGCAGGTGCGCCGCCCTCGCTGGGGATTATCGGGGGCGGTGTGGTATCGGACGCGGCTACCTCGCCCAGGCCCACCTGTAAAATGCGTGCGATTCAGGTGTGCACGCAGCGCGCAAACGCCTCGGCACGGGAACGGTGGTTACCGTGAACGACGACTTCGACCTACAATGCGACCCATCGCGAGGCAGTCAGGGCCGACCCGCGAATAACTGTGAATATGACAACGAGGTATTGAGCCCGGACAAGGAACGGCCATGCATTCTCAGGCCACGTAGCAGACCTTCTTCACCGCCTCCACGATGCGGGGCGTATCGATCAGCGCCAGCTTTTCGAGATTGGCGGCATAAGGCAGCGGCACATCCTCATCGCATACCCGCAGAACAGGTGCGTCGAGGTGGTCGAAGCCCTGCTCCATGCATACGGCAATCACTTCCGATGCAATCGAGCAGGTCGGCCAACCTTCTTCGGCAATGACGAGGCGATTGGTTTTCGCAAGACTGTCGAGGATTGCATGGGTATCGAGCGGGCGCAGGGTTCGCAGGTCGATAACCTCTGCGTCTATCCCCTGCCCCGCCAATTCCTCGGCCGCTTCCAGCGCAAGGCCCACGCCGATCGAATAGCTGACGATCGTGACATCCGAACCCTCGCGCATCACCCGCGCCTTGCCGATAGGCAGGACATGGTCGTCCAGTTCCGGTAGCTCGAAGCTCCTGCCGTAAAGCAATTCGTTTTCGAGGAAGACCACCGGATCCTCGCAGCGGATCGCTGCTTTCATCAGGCCCTTTGCATCGGAAGAGTCGAACGGAGAGATAACGATCAATCCCGGCACGTTGGCATACCATGGCCCGTAATTCTGGCTGTGCTGCGCACCGACTCGGCTTGCTGCACCGTTGGGGCCGCGAAACACAACGGGACACCGCATCTGGCCACCCGACATATAATTGGTTTTAGCCGCGGAATTAATAATATGGTCGATTGCCTGCATCGCAAAGTTGAACGTCATGAATTCCACGACCGGGCGTAATCCTCCCATCGCCGCACCCGCACCGATCCCGGCAAAGCCATATTCGGTAATCGGCGTGTCTATGACGCGCTTTGGTCCGAATTCGTCAAGCAAGCCCTGAGTCACCTTGTAGGCGCCCTGATATTCGGCGACTTCCTCGCCCATCACGAATACGCGTTCGTCGCGCCGCATTTCCTCGGCCATTCCGTCGCGCAAGGCTTCGCGCACGGTAACCGTCGCCATATTGGTCCCCGCCGGGATTTCGGGATCGGGCCTGGGTTCGGATTTCGGTTTTTCGGGTGCGCTCGCCTTCCCCGTATCCTCGCTGCCGGCATCGTTATCTTCGCTGGGTTCATCTTGAGCTACTGCCGCAGCGGGCGGCTCGACAGGTGAGGAGGCATCCTCTCCCTCACCCACGAGCATCGCAATGACGGTACCCACGGCAACGTTCTCGGTCCCATCGGAGACCATGATCTTGCCGAGTGTACCCTCGTCAATCGCTTCGAACTCCATCGTCGCCTTGTCGGTCTCGATCTCGGCAATGATATCGCCCGGTTCGATGGTGTCGCCTTCGCTCTTGAGCCATTTCGCAAGCGTGCCTTCTTCCATGGTCGGCGAAAGAGCCGGCATCTTGAGTTCAATCGCCATGGCTCAATACTCCTCCACCAGAACATCAGTGTAGAGTTCGCCCGGATCGGGCTCTGGAGAATTCTCCGCAAAGTCAGCGGCTTCGGATACGACTTTACGAATACCCTTGTCGATCGCCTTGAGATCTTCTTCGGTCTTGCCCTTTTTCAGCAGGACCTTTTTCAGACCCTCGATTGGATCCTTGTGCTCCCGAACGTCCTGGACCTCTTCGCGAGTCCGGTACTTTGCCGGATCGGACATCGAATGGCCCCGATAACGATAAGTGTTGAGTTCCATCAGCACCGGCCCTTTGCCTGCACGAACATGCTTGAACGCTATTTCCGCGGCATTGCGCACTTCGAGCACATCCATGCCGTTTACATCCATGCCGGGTATGCGGAACGCGGTACCGCGGCGGTGAAACTCAGTCTCCGCCGAACTGCGCTTGACCGCCGTGCCCATCGCATAGCCGTTGTTCTCGATTACAAAGACGATTGGCAGATTCCACAATTGCGCCATGTTAAAGGTCTCATAGACCTGCCCCTGATTAGCCGCGCCATCGCCGAAATAGGCCAGGCAGAGACCACCGTCTTCGCTGTATTTATGCGCAAGAGCCAAGCCACCGCCAAGCGCGACCTGCGCCCCGACGATCCCGTGCCCGCCATAGAATTTATGCTCAGTGCTGAACATATGCATCGAGCCGCCCTTGCCCTTGGAAATACCTGCCTGACGCCCGGTCAGTTCCGCCATGATGACATTGGGATTGATGCCGTAGGCCAACATGTGCCCGTGATCGCGGTAACCGGTGATCACGCTGTCCTTGTCGCTGTCGAGCGCACTCTGCAGCCCGATCGCAACCGCTTCCTGTCCGATATAGAGGTGACAGAAACCACCGATCAGGCCCAGACCGTAAAGCTGCCCGGCCTTTTCCTCGAAGCGGCGGATGAGAAGCATCTGCTCGTAGAAATGGAGCATCTCCTCTTCGCTCGCTTTGTAGCGGGGCGATTTCTCGTGAGCTTCTTGCAGGCTGTGGAGAACGAATGGCTCGTCTTCCGGTGCCTGCTTTTTCTTGGCGGGAGCTTTT
The DNA here is from genome assembly GCA_028289565.1 of Parerythrobacter sp. Lineage (GTDB taxonomy): Bacteria > Pseudomonadota > Alphaproteobacteria > Sphingomonadales > Sphingomonadaceae > JANQPE01. The sequence goes on along the minus strand of JANQPE010000077.1, from coordinate 9,453 downwards.
TTGCGGGTCGTCGCTTTTCTGGCCAAAGCCGTCGTCCTTGACTGCGTCACCTGATCAGGCGGGGAAAAGAAGCCTATAGAGCGAACACATTCATGGGTGCAACGCAAGACAACACGGAACGGAGATAAATTCCGCTAGAACCTAAGGAGATTCAGGCTCCAGGGTCAGCACTACTTCGTCGGGGTGAACAACATTGAGGTTCTCTCGGAGCAGTTCACCCACGAGATCGGGATCCGCATGATCCGGGTGAAGGCGATCGACACGATTCTTCAATTCGTCGCGCTGCTCGGTCAGGGAAGCTATGCGTGCCTGACGCTGTTCCAGCATTTGGCGATTCTCGTTCCAGGCGAGCAAACCGCTCGGGCCGGCAATGGCCAAGCCAGTCAGCAACAAAAGCAGCGACAGGGCCAAGCCCTGCGTCATCTGCTCTCGCGGCAGCGCTACTCTATGTCCCTCTCTTGTCACAAAACTGACAGAATCACAGTTCCACAGCCAATTCAAGTTCTAATCGTATATACGCGACAAACAGAGTCAGGTTTGAGTCGAACCGCCATCATCCATACGCTTTACAAACAGGTACGAATCCTACATATAGTTTCTATTGAAACCAGTTTAGCAAGAGATCTCTGCCATGCCCGACCTGTTTGAAAATCCTGCCGGCCTCGATGGCTTCGAGTTCGTGGAATTCTGCGCACCTGAAAAAGGTGTTCTCGAACCGGTTTTCGAAGCGATGGGCTTTTCCCATGTCGCGACCCACCGACGCAAGGATGTCCATCTCTGGCGTCAGGGCGGGATCAACCTGATCGCCAATTACGAGCCCCGCTCGGCAGCATGGTATTTCGCCCGCGAGCATGGCCCAAGTGCGTGCGGCATGGCTTTTCGCGTACGCGATGCAATTGAAGCCTATGACCATCTTCTCGAACAGGGCGCGGAACCGGTCGCGGTCGAAACGGGTCCGATGGAACTGCGTATTCCCGCCATCCGCGGGATCGGTGGAGCAATCCTCTATCTGGTCGATCGCTATACCGACGAGAACGGCATGGGTCTGTCGATTTATGATATCGATTTCGAATATCTGCCAGATGTCGAAAAGTATCCCGAAGGAGCCGGTTTTCAACTGATCGATCACCTGACGCACAACGTTTACAATGGCCGGATGGCCTATTGGGCGGACTATTACGAAACGCTGTTCAACTTCCGCGAAATCCGTTTCTTCGACATCAAGGGGGAATATACCGGCCTCACGTCCAAGGCCCTCACCGCACCCGATGGCAAGATTCGTATCCCGCTCAACGAAGAGGGCAAAGGCGGCAAGGGCCAGATCGAGGAGTTTCTGCATGAATTCAATGGTGAAGGCATCCAGCATATTGCCTTGATCTGCGACGATCTGGTCGCGTGCTGGGATCGGCTCAAAGAGTTCGGTGTACCTTTCATGACTGCGCCCCCGGCAACCTATTACGAAATGCTCGACGAGCGCTTGCCCGGCCATGGCGAGGATGCCGGAGCACTGAAAATGCGCGGCATCCTGCTCGACGGCACGACCCAAAATGAAGATGGCTCAGTCGGCCAGCCTCGCCTGCTGCTCCAGATTTTCGCCGAAGCGCAAATCGGGCCGGTGTTCTTCGAGTTCATCCAGCGCAAGGGCGACGACGGTTTCGGCGAAGGGAACTTCAAAGCGCTGTTCGAGAGCATGGAACGCGACCAGATCAAGCGTGGTGCATTGCAGGTCGACGAGGTGGAGCCAGCGGAATGACGGCGCACCCTGTCGCACTCGCTGGCATCCACCATGCGGCATATCGCTGCAAGGACGCCAAGGAAACGGTCGAATGGTACGGTCGTGTGCTGGGCATGGACTACACCACTGCCTTCGCCGAGGATCACGTGCCCTCGACCGGCGAATACGATCCCTACATGCATGTATTCCTCGATGCGGGGAACGGTAATGTTCTCGCCTTTTTCGAGCTACCCAACCAGCCCGATATGGGTCGCGACGAGAACACGCCCGCCTGGGTGCAACATCTCGCTTTCCGGGTCGGCTCGGAAGACGAATTGCTGGCGGCGAAGGATCACGTCGAAGCCCAGGGCATAGACGTGCTCGGGCCGACGCATCACGGGATCTTCAAGTCGATCTACTTCTTCGATCCCAACGGCCATCGCGTCGAACTGGCGACCGACATTGGCACCGAGCAGCAATATGCCGAACTGAAGCGGGTCGCCCCGCTGATGCTCGATGAGTGGAGCGAGACCAAGAAGGCCCCGCGCCATGCCGATTGGCTGCACGAGGTGGCACGCACCGAACACGGCAATTGATTGCAAGATTTTTGCCGAAAGATTCGTAACTCGCACCGCTTCCTGCCCGACAGTTGTGAAATGCCGACCAGCGACTGATGATACGATCGAGGGGAAAGCGTGGCGCGCCCGACAGGATTCGAACCTGTGGCCCCCAGATTAGGAATCTGGTGCTCTATCCGACTGAGCTACGGGCGCGTCGGGAGGTGCGTTTAGGGCCGCAAAGCCATGCTGGCAATCAGTTGAGTTCATCCGGTTCTGCAAACGGAAACGGGAGCGGCGCGACACCGATACCTTCGTCGAGCAGCTCTTTCGCTTCCTTCAGCGTTGCCTTGCCGTGGATGGCCTCAAGGTCCTTCTCCCCATAGTGCATCGCGCGCGATTCATCAGCGAAGCTTTCCCCGACCCATTTGCTTTCCTCAAGGGCTTTCGCTTGTGCCTTGGCCAGTGCCTGCATCGCTTTTTCGACTTCAGGCGGGATTTCACGATTAGTCATGGCTGCATTGCGATCGTTCGCGACTGGAATATGCCGGTTGCTCTTGGCGGGAACAGCAGGCGCCATCGGCGCCTTGGCGATTTCCTGCGAACCGCAATCCGGACAGCTCACCAGACCACGCTTCTGCTGTGAAACGAAGTCCTCGGACGAGCCGAACCAGCCTTCGAAGCAATGGCCTGCCGAACAATGGAGGTCGAATACGATCATTACGCTGCTATGTGACGATCTTGCGCCGATTGGCAAGGCTCGGCACCTGGCTACGTACTTTTGCGATGCGCCCCAAATCGATTTCCGCATAAGCAAGACCGGGTTCGGAATTGCCCATGTCGAGCATAACTTCACCCCAGGGATCGATGACCATGCTGTGACCGTAGGTCTCCCGCCCATCCTCGTGCACGCCGACTTGTGCCGCTGCCACGACATAGGCACTTGCCTCGATCGCCCGCGCGCGTTGGAGGACATGCCAGTGATCGCGTCCCGTAGGCCTGGTAAACGCGGCCGGGATCGCGATGAGATCGCAGTTCGCCCGGCCCAGCGCGTCATAGAGGGCCGGAAACCGGACATCGTAACAGATCGACAGGCCGAGTCTTCCAGCAGGAGTATCGACAACGACCACCTTGTCGCCAGGACGATAAGCCCTGGACTCGCACCAATTCTCCCCACCCTCGAGTTCGACATCGAACATGTGCATCTTGTCGTAACGCGCCGCGATATTGCCACTGTTATCGATCACAAAAGCGCGATTGGACCAGCGATCACCACCGCCCGCAACGGCAAGCGACCCAAGTGCGACCCATATGTCATGCTCGGCGGCCGCCTTGCGAACGGCCTTCAAAACCGGATTATCGGCTTCGGGCACGACATACTGGCTCGCACGCTTGCGATCCTGGTCGAGCAGTCCGCACATTTCCGGCGTAAACAGGATGCCTGCCCCACCCTCCGACGCATGTGAGATGGCTGCAACAATCGTGTTGCCATTGACGCTCGGATCGATACCCGAAGTCATCTGGAGGACGGCAATGCGCGTCATTCAGCCGGCCAGTAGGGAATCCAGCTCGCCTGCGCTTTCAAGCGCGGCAAGGTCGTCGGAGCCGCCGATATGCAGATCGCCTATGAATATCTGCGGCACGGTGCGTGCATTGGGCGCCCGCTCCAGCATTTCATCGCGCTTTGGCCCCCCCATGGTGATATCATGTTCGGTATATTCGACATTCTTGCCATCGAGCAGGCGTTTGGCACGAAAGCAGTAACCGCACCCGAACTTGGTATAGATATCGATCTTCGGCTTGTTCATTTCAACTCCTTGTAATCACGCATGATATTTCCTCTTGAACAGCGTGAACTCGTTCCTATCTGGGACATGGCACCGGTCGCTGCAATGGGTCCTGTGCGAAAATCGCGAGGCGCCGCATTGAGCGGGCTTCTTGCAAAGTCAAATTGCTCAACAGAGGATTTGTTTCGATGAACCGTTTCGATTTTACTCCTTATCGCCGTTCCACCGTAGGCTTTGACCGTCTTTTCGACCTGCTCGAAAATCAGGCACGCGGAAATTCGGGCGATAACTATCCGCCTTTCAATATCGAGCGCCGTGGTGAAGACGAATACCGCATCACGCTCGCAGTGGCCGGATTCAAACCTGACGATCTCGACATCACCGCCCAGCAGAACCTGCTGGTGATTCACGGCAAGAAACGCGAAGAGAGCGGGAATGATGGTGAGATGCTGCATCTCGGCATTGCCAACCGCGGCTTCGAGCGCCGTTTCGAGTTGGCCGACTATGTCCGTGTGGAAAACGCAGACTTGGCAGACGGTCTGCTTATAATCGATCTCGTGCGCGAGATTCCCGATGCGATGAAGCCCAAGAAAATCGCCGTCAACGGCCAAGCCTCGCTCGAAGTTATCGATGCGGGTGACAAAGACGAGAATAGTCGTGGGAAAACCAAGGCAGCCTGATCGGCGATCATCCCGATAAACGACATGGCCCGCCCTCCATCGGAGGGCGGGCTTTTTCTTGTTTCGTCTGGAAACAAAAAGGGGACGGTCCCAAAAGGACCGTCCCCCGCGACGTTAACGTCGCCCTGTCTCATATCCGATCATCCGGGTCGCAGAAGATGACCAAGTACGAGCCAAGTTCGAAATTTCGTGTGCAGCCCCCGCAAGCACAATTCGCTACACTCGTAATCGTGCAGCGCCGAAGCTTAATGGGATAAAATTATCGAAAAATAAAGTCCGCAAAGCAAATTTGCGCAAGCCATGGCTGCCGCAAGTGAAATCAAATACCACGGAGCCAGACATGGGGATCCATCCCTCCTGTTCAAGCGGTTGTTTCATGGAATTCGTTACACTAGGCGAGACTGCCGCAGCGCGGCGGCCACGAAGCCGGCAAACAGCGGATGGGGGGCGAATGGCTTTGATTTCAGTTCCGGATGAAACTGGACGCCCACAAACCAAGGGTGGTCAGGTCGTTCGACGATCTCGGGAAGAAGGCCGTCCGGCGACATGCCCGAAAAGATCAACCCATCCTGCTCCAGCGCGCTACGATAGGCGGCATTGACTTCATAGCGATGTCGATGGCGTTCCGAAATTTCTTCGGCGCCACTGTAAATACGCGAGACATGGCTATTACCGGCCAATACGGCATCATAGGCACCAAGCCGCATCGTACCGCCGAGATCGCCGCCAGCTTCGCGCTTCTCCAGCCCCTCTTCGCTCATCCATTCTTCGATAATGCCGACCACCGGCTCATTCGTTTCGCCGAATTCGGTCGATGAAGCATCTTCGTGACCGGCTGTTCGCGCGGATTCGATACACGCCAGCTGCATGCCGAGGCAGATACCGAAGAAAGGGACATTATGTTCGCGCGCGAATCGCACGCTGGCGATCTTCCCTTCGGAACCGCGCTCACCGAAACCGCCGGGAACAAGGATGCCGTGCATCGGCTCGAGCTGAGCCGTGACATCGGGCGTATCCTGCTCGAAAATCTCGGCGTCGATCCATTGGATGTTGACCTTTACCCTGTTGGCCAGGCCACCATGCACCAATGCTTCATTGAGCGACTTGTAGGCATCTTGCAGCCCGACATACTTGCCGACCACCCCGATCGTCACTTCACCCTCGGGATTGAAGTAGCGGTCGGTAACATCGCGCCAACGGGCCATGTCCGGTTCCGGAGCATCGGTAATGCCAAAGCCACGTAACACCTCGCTATCAAGTCCTTCCTCATGATATTGCAAGGGTACGGAATAGATCGACGGGGCATCGAGAGCGGGGATCACCGCTTCGGTCCGCACGTTGCAGAACTGCGCAATCTTGGCCCGCTCGCCATCGGGCAACGGGTGTTCGCAGCGGCATAGCAATACATCGGGCTTGATCCCGAGCGACGCCAGCTCACGCACGGAGTGCTGGGTCGGCTTGGTCTTCAATTCTCCCGCCGCGGCGATGAAGGGCACCAGGGTAACGTGCACGCTTAATGTCCGGCCTGGCTCCAGCTCGTTCCGCAACTGGCGGATCGCCTCCATGAAGGGCAGTGATTCGATATCGCCAACAGTGCCGCCGATCTCGCACAGGATGAAATCATGATCGTCCTGATCCGCGAGCGCGAAATTCTTGATTTCGTCCGTGACGTGCGGAACGACCTGCACGGTCGCACCCAGATAATCGCCGCGCCGCTCCTTGGCGATGATATCCTGGTAGACGCGGCCTGAGGTGACGTTGTCCGCCTGCTTCGCGGATACTCCCGTGAAGCGTTCGTAATGACCTAGATCGAGATCGGTTTCGGCCCCGTCATCGGTCACGTAAACTTCGCCATGCTGATACGGACTCATCGTCCCCGGATCTACATTTAGATAGGGGTCGAACTTGCGAATGCGGACTTTGTAGCCACGCGCTTGCAACAGCGCGCCGAGGCTTGCCGCCATGAGACCTTTGCCGAGCGAAGAAACCACGCCGCCGGTGATAAATATGTACCGCGCCATGGGAGTCGAGCCTTAAGCCTGCATATGGAGTCGGTGCAAGCGTATTGGTGCAGCCGAACGCTGCAATCCACATATTGTACAGATTATTCGGTCACGCCAGCGAGCGGATCGTCTTCGGCAGGGGCCGGTGTCGTTCCGGTTTCCGGAGCCGCCGCGCCATCGGCCTGGCCCGCCAATGGATCGGGCGCCACGTCGCGATCAAGAGTCGAGGTGATTTCGTCTGCACCGGTCGTTTCCACTGCGACGGCAGCAAGTGCGATGGACAATGCAACAAAGGTTACCGCAAGCCATTTGGTCGCGCGACTGAGGAAATCGGCCGCGCCACGGGCGCTCATCATCCCGCCCGGATTGCCGCCGATACCGAGTCCTCCGCCCTCGGAGCGCTGCATGAGGATGGTGCCGATCATCGCCGCGGCTATGATCGCCTGAACTACGGTAAGAAAAAGGAAAAGGGACATGGAATTGCAATCTCTGTTCGTTCGGCAGCGCATTTAAGCGCGGTCGGGGTCCGGGGCAAGGTGTACTCCTTGCCTACTGGTCCTGTTGAAGTTCGGCAGCGCCGATGACGATGCCCATGAAACTTTCCGCCGTCAGGCTCGCGCCACCGACCAAAGCCCCGCCGACTTCATCAGCCGCCAGCAGCTCGCGAGCATTCTCCGGCTTTACCGACCCGCCATAGAGAATCCGAATCTCCGCCCCCTCTTTCTCGCCATAACGTTTCACAAGCAATGCACGGATGGCGCGATGCATTTCTCCGATATCGGCAACGGTCGGTGTACGCCCGGTACCGATCGCCCAAATCGGTTCGTAGGCTACAGCCAGCATATCGGCTGCGTTTTCGACTTTTTCGGGAAGCGAGGTTTCGAGCTGGCTGCTCACGAAATCGACAGCCTTGCCACCGTCCCGCGTTTCTTCCGTTTCGCCGCAGCACATGATGACGCGCAGGCCGGCTTCCAGAGCGGCAGCGGCCTTGTCATTGACCAGTTCATTGCTTTCGCCATGATCCTGGCGGCGTTCGCTATGGCCGAGGATGACGAACTTCGCACCGGCATCGGCAATCATCGTCGCCGAAGTATCACCGGTATGCGCTCCTTCCGCACGCGGATGGCAATCCTGGCCGCCGACACCGATTTGCTCGACCTCGCGATGCGTTGCATGAATCAGCGTGAATGGCGGAGCAAGCGCGACTTCGACTTTCATGAGGTTCTGGGCAGCACGATCGATCGCCCGCGCCTGCGCAAGCATGGCCCGAGTGCCATTCATCTTCCAGTTTCCAACGACATAGGGTCGTTCGGCCATGGGTAGTATCCTGTCTCGAAAATTGAATTCTTAACTAATCTAGCAGTGCCTATATGGGCTTTGAACCGAAGTCCGCTAGCTGCTGCGGCTACTTGGGTCAAAAGGCGTGACGACCTGTTGCGGCAAGGTCGCAGGGCGGATAAAGCCCTCGTCGCATAGCGCAACCCCTTATTCCCTCCGCCTCAGGGCCGGGGATCATTTCAGGAATACCGGCCGACTCATGATTTCCTTTTTCCGCAGATTCTTCAATTCCAGGTTCGGAATCCCGATCACGCTCGCATTTCTCGCCGTGATCGCCATTGCCTTTGCCAGTAGCGATGTGGCCAATACCGGGACATTCGGCGGCGTATCGGGTGGCGACCGGGTCGCAGTCGTTGGCGATGAAAAGATCGGTACTGCCGAATTGAGCCGGTCGGCATCAGCCGCAGTCGACCAGATCAGGCGGCAAAACCCGACAATTTCCATGCCCGCTTTCATCGAACAGGGCGGCCTGACACAAGTTCTCGAACAGATTCTCGATCGCACCGCGATCAGTGAATTCGCAAGAAAATACGGTCTGCGCGCAGGCGACAATCTGGTGAATAGCGAGATTCTGTCGATACCGGGTTTTCGGGGCGCGGACGGCAATTTCAGCCAGGAAGTCTATCGTCAGGCCATCTCCCAACAGAATCTCACCGATGCCATGCTTCGCGAGGATCTGGGACAGGGCCTGTTGGCGAAACAGGCTCTGGTTTCAGCATCGTTCGGAGCCCGCATGCCGGACAAGATCGTCAGCCGCTATGCCGCCATGCAAAAGCAGCGTCGTACCGGATCGATTGCAGTCATACCAAGTGGTGCCTACGCACCCGGTGGTGATCCGACCGACGCGCAGATCAAGGAATATTACGACAGTAATCGCGGTGATTTCATCCGTCCCGAGCGGCGCGTAGTACGCTACGCGACCTTCGACGAAGACGTGATCGGCGAGCGCGCGGAACCGACCGAGCAGGAAATCGCCGCACGTTATGAAGAAGACCGAGAACGGTATGCGCCGAGCGAAACGCGCGGCCTGACCCAACTGATTGTCCCAACCGAGCAGGCAGCCAATTCGATCCGGCAAAGCGTTCAGGGTGGCGAATCGCTCGAAGCTGCTGCCCAGCGCGCCGGGTTCGAAACAACCGATCTTGGCGGCGTTTCGCGCCAGCAGCTTACCTCGCAAGCCTCCGCGGCAGTGACGCAGGCCGTCTTCGATGCCGAGCGCGGTACTATCGCGCGCCCGGCCCGGAGCGGGCTTGGCTGGCATGTGGTTCGGATCAATGCCGTAGAGCGTATTGCGGGCAAGAATCTGGAACAGGCACGCAGCGAAATCGCAACTGCCTTGCGCGAGGAGAAACGCCAGACGGCCCTTTCGGACCT
>JANQPE010000051.1 GCA_028289565.1 Parerythrobacter sp. | reverse complement strand
GGGTTAGATGCACGCATCTCATGAGTGGGGAGGATTTCGCGATATGAGCGAAGCTGCAGCGGCGCATCTGCATGAACCGACCGATAAGGAAGTCCGGCTTGTGATCGCCGCTTCATCGGCCGGAACGATATTCGAATGGTACGATTTCTTCATCTACGGGACGCTCGCCGCGCTGATCGGCGCAGCCTTTTTCCCGAGTGGGAACGAGACGTTGCAGCTCCTGCTGGTCTGGGCCGGTTTCGCCGTGGGTTTCGGGTTCCGTCCGCTCGGCGCGATATTGTTCGGCTTCCTTGGTGACAGGCTAGGGCGAAAATACACTTTCCTCGTTACGGTTACGCTGATGGGAGTCGCGACGGCCGGTGTCGGATTGATCCCGAGCGCCGCCTCGATCGGGATCGCAGCTCCGATCATCGTCATCGGGTTGCGCATTCTGCAAGGCCTTGCACTCGGCGGTGAATACGGCGGAGCTGCGATTTACGTCGCCGAACATGCGCCACCCGAGAAACGCGGTTTCTATACCAGTTTCATCCAGGCCAGCGTGGTTGGAGGGTTCGTCCTGTCGATTGCCGTTGTTATTGCCTGCCGGGCATTGATCCCCGCCGACGATTTCGCCGCCTGGGGCTGGCGTATCCCGTTCCTGCTTTCGCTCATCCTGCTCGGTATTTCCTTGTGGATGCGCCTCAAACTATCCGAAAGCCCGGTTTTCCAGGCGATGAAGGAAGCTGGCGAGGTATCGGCAAACCCGTTTACGGAAAGCCTGACCTATCCGGGCAACCCCAAACGTATTTTCGTCGCGCTGTTCGGGATCACCGGCATCCTCACAACGATCTGGTACACCGCGTTCTTCTCCGGCTTGTCGTTTCTGCGCGGCCCGATGCGGCTCGACGAGCAGCTCGTGGAGTGGATCCTGCTGATCGCGGGCCTGGTGTCGATGAGCTTTTACGTGATCGTCGGGAAGTGGTCCGACCGGGTCGGGCGCAAGAAACCAATCATTATCGGCGCGTTGCTGGCGCTTGTGCTGCTATTTCCGATTTTCTGGGCAATGGGCGGGCTGGCCAATCCGGGCTTGGCCGATGCAGCCAGGGAACGTCCCGTCGTCGTTGCGGGGAATGGCTGTTCCACAGATCCCTTTGCCGAATTGTTCAATCGCGAACAGACAGAATGCGGGCGCGTGCTCGAAACGCTTACGGCCAGTGGAGTACCGTATACCGTCACCGAAGCGGAGGAACTCTCGGTAACGGCAGGCGGGGAGACGATCGCACTCGATTCCGCATGGTTCGATGATGGCGCAGCACGCCGCGACGGGCTTCAATCGGCACTCGAAGAGCAGGGCTTCGATTTCGGCCGACAAATTCCTCCGACAGTCAATATTCTCGGCATCGTGGCGCTGCTTTTGCTTCTGGGTGTATTGTCGGCACTCACATACGGCTCGGTTGCTGCGCTCCTGGCCGAAATGTTCCCACCCAAGATCCGCTACAGCTCAATGTCGATCCCATATCATATCGGCGCCGGTTATCTCGGTGGATTCCTGCCGCTTATCTCAGGTATCATCGTTGCCCGGACAGGAGATGTCTATGCCGGACTGTGGTATACTTGGGCCGTGGTTGCCTTCGGGGTAATCATCGCCTGGTGGGGCCTAGCGGGCGGGCCGCCGAAAGACTTCGAGGATTCCGGTGAAGCGCCGCCGGCTTCCCCGATTACCCCGTGAGCCGGTGTGATTGACCTTCCATCACCAACATTGCGGCTCAGGCTCGACGAAGAGGCACTGGCTTCGAACTGGCGCGAGCTTGCCACCATGTCGGGCGACGCCGAAACGGGTGCGGCGGTAAAGGCTGATGGCTACGGGTTGGGTATCGCCAAAGTGGTACCAGCCTTGCGTGAAGCTGGCGCAAGGTCGTTTTTCGTCGCTCATTGGAGTGAGGTTCCCGATCTGCTGGAGCATGTTGCGAGCAACCAGGTGTCGGTGCTGCATGGCCCGCTCCACGCCGAAGACGCAACCTACGCCAGAGCAGTCGGCGTCCGCCCTGTCATCAACAGTCTTGAACAGGCACGGCTGTGGCTCGACGGCGGCGGTGGCCCCTGCGATGTGATGATCGATACGGGGATCAACCGGCTTGGCCTTCCGGTCGACGCCTTGAGCGACCCGGCAGTGTCCCGGCTCAAGATCGAGACGCTGATGTCTCACCTTGCCTCGGCGGACGAAGACAATCCGCTCAACCAGACGCAACTTACCCGGTTTCGCCATGCCGTGCCGGCTATCCCCTGCAAACGGCTCAGTCTCGCCAACAGCGCCGGGATCGCGCTTGGAAGCGATTACCATTTCGACCTGACACGCCCCGGTCTCTCGCTCTACGGAGGTGTTCCACGTAGCGAATTAGCAGCCGGGATCCGGCAAGTCGCATTCTTGCAAGCGACGATCCTGCAGGTTCGCCAGCTATCAGCCGGAGACAGTGTCGGCTACAATGCGACGTTTACTGCGACGCAATCGATGCGAGCAGGGGTCATATCGCTTGGCTATGCCGATGGCTTCCTGCGTTGTTGGAGCGGGCAGGGCACATTGAGGCACGGCGAAGCGGCATTGCCTTTGCTTGGCAAGGTATCGATGGACATGGTGGTGATCGACCTGTCCGCTTTTCCTGACCTGCACGAGGGCGACTGGGTCGATGTGCCTTACCATTTGCCCGAAGCGGCACAGGCTAGCGGACTGTCGCAATACGAGCTGCTCACGCTGCTCGGAAAGCGCTTTCACGGGTAGTTCCGACGAACCTATGTTGCACTGCACTTGCTGCGCCTGCTAATGCAGCATCTCCTGCAGCATTCGAGGCACGATATGGCGAAGGCCAAAAGCGACGGCGACGACCCGATCACGATCAAGAAATACGCCAATCGGCGGCTCTACAACACAGGTACGTCCAGCTATATTACGCTGGATGATCTCGCGGAGATGGTGCGCGATGATGTCGAGTTTCAGGTAGTGGACGCGAAGAGCGGCGAGGACATTACCCATTCGATCCTGACGCAGATCATCATGGACGAAGAAGCCAATGGCGAACAGATGCTGCCAGTCAGCTTCTTGCGCGACCTGATCGCGATGTATGGCAATTCGATGCAGGCGATGATGCCGCGTTACCTCGAAGCGAGCATGGAGAATTTCCGCAAGAATCGGGAAAAGCTGCATGAAGCGTTCCTCGAAGGCATGAGCAACAATCCGCTGGCCAAGATCGCCGAAACCAACATGGCAATGATGCGGGCGGCGACCGAAGCCTTCATCCCGAAATCTACATCATCCAGGCCGGAAACAAAGTCCGTCAAGGACGACGGGGAAATCGCCGCGCTCAAGAAACAGATGGCGGCGATGCAGAAGAAGCTGGACGAACTCGACCAGTAGTGCCTCGTCCGACGACATAACCAGCGACAGGAATAACAGTGTCCAACATCCGCCACGCTCTTTCGGTGAAGCGCGCCGACGATTTCGCGCAATGGTATCAGGAAGTCATTTCGGCCGCCGACATGGCTGAGGAGTCGGGTGTACGTGGCTGCATGGTCATCAAGCCATGGGGGTACGGTATCTGGGAGCGGGTACAACGCCTGCTCGATGCAAGAATCAAGGCGACCGGACACGACAACGTCTATTTCCCGATCTTCATCCCGCTTTCCAACTTCGAGCGCGAAGCCGAGCATGTCGAAGGTTTCGCCAAGGAAATGGCCGTCGTCACGCATCACAGGCTTATTGCTGACGACGCAGGGACGCTGATTCCCGATCCGGAGGCCAGGCTGGAAGAGCCGCTGGTTGTCCGCCCGACATCGGAGACGATCATCGGCGATGCGATGGCCCGCTGGATCCAGAGCTGGCGCGACCTGCCGCTTCTGACTAACCAATGGGCCAATGTCGTGCGTTGGGAGATGCGCACTCGCATGTTCCTGCGCACCAGCGAATTCCTGTGGCAGGAAGGGCATACCGCGCATGAAGGCAAGGCGGATGCAAGAAAACACACGCTGCGCATGCTCGAAGTGTACCGGGCACATGCCGAAGAAGATCTCGCCTTGCCGGTCATCGCCGGCGAAAAGCCTGAACACGAACGTTTCCCGGGTGCGGTGGAAACGTGGTCGATCGAGGCCATGATGCAGGACGGAAAGGCCTTGCAGGCAGGCACTTCGCATTACCTAGGCACGAACTTCGCCGAGGCTGCGGGAATCCGTTATCAGGATCGCGATGGCGGCCAGCAGTTCTGCCATACGACCAGTTGGGGCGTTTCGACACGCCTGATAGGCGGGATGATCATGACGCATGGAGACGATGACGGCATGCGTGCACCGCCCAGTGTGGCACCATGGCAAGTCGTCATCCTGCCCATGCTGCGCGACAAGCCGGAAGACGATGCCTTGCTCGCTTATTGCGAGGAAATCCGTACATCGCTCGCCGACCGGCAAGCTCTTGGCGAACCGGTCCGCGTCCTGCTCGACAAGAAACCCGGCAAGGCCGCCGCGAAACGCTGGGACTGGGTCCGCAAAGGCGCGCCGATCATTATCGAAGTGGGCGGTCGTGATATGGAAGGCGGCAAGGTTTCACTATTGCGCCGCGACAAGCTCTGGGTGGACAATGGCAAACCGGCATTCGACTATCCCCGGCGGGAAGAAGCGATCGCGGCAATCCCGGGCCTGCTCGACGACATACAGCGGTCGCTGTTCGCCGATGCGCATGAACGGCGCGAAGCCAATATCATCCGAGGGATCGACAGCATCAATGCCCTGGCCGAATTCTACGGGGGCGATGCGCGCTATCCGGGTTGGGTGGAAGTGCAATGGTCGAAGCCGACCGGTGCAGCTCTGGAAAAAGTCGTCGAAACACTCAAAACACACAAGCTGACTGTTCGCAATGTACCGATAGGGGCGGAACCGGCTGATGGTCCATGCGTTTTTACCGGCGACACCGCTGTCGAGCGTGTATATATCGGGCGAGCATATTAAGGGGGCTGAGTATGTGGGGTGCGATCAAGTACAATCTGAGCCATCTTGGCGATTTCAAAGGCCGCGATGCCCGCCAGACATTCTGGTACTATGTGCTGTTCCTCGTAATTTTGAACGTCGCGGTATCGATGGCGATCAGCATTCCCATGACCATCCAGGCGATGACCGAAGGGTTCAATGCAGCCAGCAACAGCAACCCGGAGATAATCGAGGCGGCGATGGTCGACCGCATGGCGGGCATGGCCGACACGTTGCTGTGGGTCAGCCTGGTCAGCGCGATAGTGAATATCATCCTGATCGCGGCATCCCTGGTGCGGCGGCTGCACGATGCAGGTTGGTCCGGGTACTGGGTCATCCTGCCTTTGGTTTTCCAGATCTGGTCCATCTGGACTTCGGTCGGCCAGATCGGCCGCATGGAAGAAATGATGCGGCGTGCGATGGAAACACGAACCCCGGATCAGATGCTGGCAATGCAGGGTGAATATGCGGCGCAGGGCCTGGTGGCCTGGATTCCGCTTGTCATCGTGATCGTGTTCGGCGTACTGAAATCACAGGATGGCCCCAACCAGTACGGCGACGCCCCAGTTCGTTTCTAGGCCGATTCGTTTCTAGGCCGGAGCGGTTGCAGCGCTGCAAACACCCTTCGACAGTAACGGGGCAAGCGGCTAGGGCGCGCGCATGGCCAAACACCCCCGCAACAAGCGTCCCCGGACAACCGGCAAGGCCGGCTTGCCTTCGCGCCAGCAGGTCCTCGAGTTCCTGCAAACCTCCGACATAGTGGTCGGGAAGCGCGAAATTGCCAGGGCGTTTGGTCTCAAGGGGCAGGAAAAAATCGCGCTCAAGCGACTGCTGAAGGACATGGCTGAAGAAGGCCTGATCGACGGCAGGAAAAGCGCCTATCATCGGATGGGCGGTATCCCCAAGGTAACAGTCCTGAGAGTCATGGATATCGAGGATGGCGAGGCGTTCGCCATTCCCGATAACTGGCAACCGGATGATGCCGCATCTCCGCCGCGACTTCGGATCGTCGAAGGCAAGAAGGGCAGGGGCCGCCATCCGGCACTGAAAATCGGCGACCGAATTCTCGCACGCACGGAAGAGGCAGAGTCCGGGTGGAAAGCCCATGTCATGAAGAAGCTTCCTGCACGGACCGAAGGGCTGATGGGTGTGGTCGAGATCGACCGCAGCGGAAAAGGGTGGCTTGCTCCTGTCGACAAGCGGGTTCGTAATTCCGTGCCGATCTCCGATCTGGGCAATGCCGGAGAAGGGCAATTGGTTCTCGCAGAGCCTGCCGGTCGCTCGCCGCGTTCCGGCGTGAAAATCGTCGAGGTGCTCGGCAACCCGTTCGAACCGCGAAGCATCAGCCTTATCGCTATCGCCAAGCACGGTATTCCGCATGCATTTCCCGAAGCCGCGATCGAGGAAGCCAGGCGCGCCGCGAAGATTCCGCTCGACAACGGGAAGCGTGAGGATTTGCGGCACTTGCCCATCGTCGCCATCGATCCTGCCGACGCACGGGACCATGACGATGCGATATGGGCGGAACCCGATGGAGAAGGCGGTTTTCGGGCCATCGTCGCCATTGCCGATGTCAGTTTCTATGTCCGCCCCGGCGGCGCTCTCGACCGCGAGGCCAGAAAGCGCGGGAATTCCGTCTATTTCCCCGATCGCGTCGTTCCCATGCTGCCCGAGATATTGAGCACCGATGTCTGCTCGCTGCGTGACGGAGAGGATCGCGCAGCAATGGCCTGTCACCTGCGTATCTCGAAAGACGGCAAGATCGCCTCGCACCGGTTTGCCCGTGCGCTCGTCCGGATCGGCGAGGTCATTCCCTACGAGGAGGCGCAAGCACGGATCGACCAGGGCCAGGCAAGCGATAGCCTGCGCCATTTATGGTCCTGCTGGAAAGCCCTTGCAGCGGCACGCAGCAAGCGCGACCCGCTCGAACTGGACCTGCCCGAACGCCGGGTGGTTCTCGATGAAGACGGCAAGGTCGCGGAAATCGTCGTGCGCGAACGGCTGGATGCGCACCGCGTGGTCGAAGATTTCATGATTGCCGCGAATGTCGCTGCAGCAAAGGCGCTCGAAAGCAAGGCAGCGCCGGTCATCTATCGCGTGCACGAACCGCCAAGCCGGGAAAAACTGGTCGCGCTCAAGGAATATCTTGCCACTTTCGACCGCAATCTCGCACTGGGTCAGGTGATCACTCCGGGACTGTTCAATCGCATGCTCAAGGATGTGACGGACGATTCCGAAAAGGCGCAAGTGATGGAGGCGGTGTTGCGCAGCCAGACACAAGCCTATTATGGCCCTGCCAATGCCGGACATTTCGGATTGGCTCTTGGCTCCTACGCGCATTTCACGTCTCCGATCCGCCGCTATGCCGACTTGCTGATCCATCGGGCACTGGTCGACGCCCATGGACTCGAACAGCCCAGGCCCAAAGCGGATATACCGCCGGTTTCGGGCTTGTCGGATCACGACCGCGAAGACCTGTCCAAAATCTCCGATGCGATCAGTGCCACCGAGCGTCGGGCGATGGAAGCGGAACGAGACACGATCGATCGATATGTAGCTGGCTGGTTGAGCGGACGCGTGGGCGAAACCTTCGCGACACGTATTACCGGAGTACAGAATTTCGGTTTCTTCGCCACCATAGAAGGGATTGGCGGGGACGGACTGGTTCCGGTGTCGACGCTCGGCATGGAGCACTTTCGCTACGAGGAAGCTGCGCAGGCCCTGGTCGGCGAGGACAGTGGCACCCGCTATGCCGCCGGCGACCGTCTCGAACTGAAGCTCGGCGAAGCGAACCCGCTGACCGGCGCATTAAAGTTCGTACCGCTCGATTCCGATGGCAATCCGATCGAGGTGCGGGACTACCGATCGCCTTCGCGCGGGAAAGGTCGCGGGAAAGACAGGCAAGGCAAGCGCGGCTGGTCTGCCAACATTCGCCGCAAGGGGCGCGGGAAGCGATAAGCCCTATTGCTTGGCGTGTCGGTCTATATCTTCGGAGGTGAAGCTTCCCGGTACGATGTAGAGCGGGCAGGCCAAGCTGCCCGAATGAGCCGAGAAATGGCTGATCAACGGCCCGGGCGCGCCCTCGGCCGCTGCTCCCAACACCAAGGCGGCGACTTCCGGATGCTCTTCGAGATATTCCTTGATGACCGCCTGACCTTCGCCGATGCGAACCGAAATGGTCGGCATCTTGCCGCTTTGGGAAAACAGGCTCCCGGCCGCGCTGCTCGCCATTACTTCGGCGCGGTCACGCGCTTCCTGCTCGATAGTCGCCTGGACCCCGCCGAAAGCGTTGAAGCTCTGCTGCGGCACCAAAGCGAGGATATGCACCGATCCGCCACTCGCGGCCGCGCGGCGCGAAGCATAGCGTAACGCTTTGCGCGCCTCGTCCGTCTCGTCCATGATTACCAGATAGACCCGCATAATTCCCTCCGCGGCCAGCTATCGTACCAAATAGGCTTGTGTTCAAGAACCTTGCCCGCGAGCGTCAAATTGGCCAGAGGGAACCAAGCACATCACAGACAGGACTCACCGCACGCTTATGCCAATCCCGATCAAGATGCCCGCACTCTCTCCGACCATGGAGGAAGGCACGCTCGCAAAATGGCTGGTTAAGGTCGGCGACCAGGTCAGCGCCGGCGATATCATGGCCGAGATCGAGACCGACAAGGCGACAATGGAATTCGAGGCGGTGGACGAGGGAACCATTGTCGATATCGCCGTCAACGAGGGCACCGAAGGCGTGAAGGTCGGAACGGTCATCGCAACTCTTGCCGAAGATGGTGAAGACCTGGACGAGGCAAAGGCCGCTGCAACGAAGGGGAGCGAACCGGCTCAACCGGAACCGGCCGCGAAGGCCGAAAGCGAACCTGCCGCTACCCCGTCGCCCGCGCCGGCATCGCCCCCAGCTACATCGACGGCACCGGCACCGGCTGCATCGACGGCGACAACCTCAGATGACCGGATTGTCGCTTCACCGCTGGCGAAGCGTATCGCCGCGCAAAAGGGTATCGATCTTTCCCGCGTTTCCGGGACCGGTCCAAACGGCCGGATCGTCAAGGCCGATGTCGAAAATTTCCAGCCAGATACATCGAAAGCCGCGACGGCGACGGCGCAGGCAGCGGTCGAGCCGGGCGATATTCCCGATTTCGGCATTCCGCACACCGACGAAAAGCTCAACAATGTGCGCAAGGTCATTGCTCGCCGCCTGACAGAAGCGAAGCAGCAAATACCGCATATCTATCTTACCGTGGACGTCCGTCTCGACGCCCTGCTCAAGCTCCGCGGCCAGCTCAATGCCGCTCTCGAAGCGGATGGAGTGAAGCTGTCGGTCAACGATTTGCTGATCAAGGCATTGGCCAAGGCGCTCCAACGCGAACCGCAATGCAATGTCAGCTTTGGCGGGACCATGCTGCGGCAGTACGAACGGCAGGACGTATCCGTTGCCGTCGCCGCGCCTTCGGGTCTTATTACACCGATTATCGTCGATGCCGGATCGAAGTCGGTGTCGCAAATCTCGATCGAGATGAAGGAACTCGCCGAAAAGGCGCGCGACGGGAAGCTGCAGCCGCACGAATATCAGGGTGGCACTGCCAGTCTTTCCAACCTCGGCATGTTCGGTACCAAGCAGTTCGATGCCGTCATCAACCCGCCACAGGCGATGATCCTTGCAGTCGGGGCAGGTGAGAAGCGCCCCCAAGTGGTCGACGATGCCCTACAGGTCGCGACGGTGATGTCCGCCACCGGCAGCTTCGATCACCGTGCGATCGACGGCGTCGACGGTGCTAAGCTGATGTCGGCGTTCAAGGATCTGGTCGAAAATCCTCTCGGTCTGATTGCATAACATGAAGGTGTTGGCCCTGGTATCGCTACTGGCGACCGTGACCGGGCCTCCGGCGCCCGAAGCCGAAGAATACGGCGAAGGCCGCGTGCCCATGATCGGGCTTCAGGGACCTCATCTGGATGCATGCGGAGGGATCGGGCGCGTGAGCGGGGCCGGCACCGTGCAGCCTGCACGCGAAGGCCCGGCCAGCAACACAAGGGTGTCGGAAAAGCTGCCGCGCGGCACAATGGTCTGGCTGTGCGAAGCCGCCGGCGAATGGCAGGGCGTGGTCTATGCCAGCGGCGAATTTCAGGAAATCGGTGATTGCCGGGTAAGTAGCCCCATCGCCGTGCCTCGGTCTTATGACGGTCCGTGCAAATCGGGCTGGATCCTCGCCAAGAATATCGAATTGCTTGCAGGATGAGCGGGACCGGCACGAACGATAACCAACGTGTTCCCTTTATTCGCATCACTGCGATGCCGACCGATGCCAATCCCTATGGCGGGGTTTTCGGGGGATGGCTGATGAGCCAGATGGCGCTCGGAGCCGGCGCATTGGCCAGTCGCACTGGGCAGGGCAAGGCGGTAGTCGTCAGTGCTACCGATTTCATCTTCCCCGGAGCCATGGCTGTCGGCGACGAATTGTCGGTCTATTGCGGCATTGCCGAAACCGGGAATACGTCGCTTACAATCGGCGCTGAAGCGATCGCCAGGACGCGTAATGGCGAAGCTACCACAAAGGTCGCCTCCGGAACCTTCAAATTCGTACTGCTGGACGACAACGATACCCCGCGCCCTGTCGCCGAAACAACCCCGGTGAATGAAAATGATGCATGAGGGCTGTCCCACACGCCGTCCAAGGCATAGGAACGGCATGATCATGCCCGCTCCATCATGCACATCGCTCATTCTTGCCGGGGCCGAAAACGTCCCGGATATTTTTCTCCAGAACAGTGTAACACCCGGTCCATGTCTCGATGAAAACCGGCATAAGGTCAGGATAGCAAATGGCTGATAAATATGATGTAATTGTACTCGGCTCGGGTCCGGGCGGTTATGTGGCGGCAATCCGCTGCGCGCAACTGGGACTCAAGACCGCTATCGTGGAACGTGAGAATCTGGGTGGAATCTGCCTCAACTGGGGCTGCATTCCAACGAAGGCCCTGCTGCGTTCCGCGGAGATATTCCATTACATGCAACACGCCAAGGATTACGGCCTGGCGGCGAAAAGCATCGATGCCGATCTCGAAGCCGTGGTGAAACGGTCGCGCGGTGTTGCGAAGCAGTTGAATCAGGGCGTCACCCACCTGATGAAGAAGAACAAGATCGCCGTTCACATGGGAGAAGGTACGCTGACCGGCGCGACCACGCTTACCGTGAAGGGCGAAAAGGGCGAGGAAAAGCTTGCCGCAAAGCACATTATTGTTGCTACCGGCGCGCGAGCACGCGACCTGCCCTTCGCTCCGGCGGACGGCAAACGTGTGTGGACCTACCGTCATGCAATGACGCCGCCGGAAATGCCGAGCAAGTTGCTGGTCATCGGCTCGGGCGCGATAGGAATCGAATTCGCCAGCTTCTACAACGATATGGGTGCGGACGTCACCGTTGTCGAAATGCTCGACCGGGTGGTTCCGGTCGAGGATCACGAAGTTTCCGCCTTTCTCGAAAAATCGCTTACCAAGCAGGGCATGACGATCATGACCGGAGCAGGGGTCGAAGACCTCAAGGCGGGTGCGAAGAGCGTCAAGGCCAAGATCAAGGGCAAGGATGGCAAGACTGCCGAAACCGAGTTCAGTCATGTCATTGTTGCCATAGGCATTCAGCCCAACACCGAAGAAATCGGGTTGGAGAAACTTGCTGAAATGGATCGCGGATTTATCCGCATTGATCCGTATGGTCGCACCAAGTCCAAGGGACTATGGGCAATCGGCGATTGCACCCCGGGTCCGTGGCTGGCTCACAAAGCGAGCCATGAAGGCGTGACGGCAGCCGAAGCCATCGCGCAGGAACTGGGCAACAAGGACATCCACCCTCATCCGCTCGACCGGAGCAATATCCCCGGCTGCACCTATTGCCATCCGCAGGTGGCCAGTGTCGGCATGACGGAGAAGGCCGCCAAGGAGGCCGGTTATGACGTGAAGGTCGGTAATTTCCCCTTCATCGGGAACGGCAAGGCGATTGCACTGGGCGAGGCGGAGGGGTTCATCAAGACCGTGTTCGACGGCAAGACCGGGGAACTGCTCGGCGCGCATATGATCGGCGCCGAGGTCACCGAATTGATCCAGGGCTATACTGTCGGCAAGCAACTTGAAACGACCGAAGCCGAACTGATGCAAACCGTTTTCCCCCATCCGACGCTTTCGGAAATGATGCATGAAAGCGTACTGGGCGCCTATGGGCGAGCTCTCCACATCTGACCGGTCAGGGGGGAGGAGATGGCGATAACCGACTTTCTCGCCATTGCCTTCATTCTGTTGGTGGCTGGTGTTGTCGCCGTACCGATCGCGACCCGGTTCGGGCTCGGGTCGGTTCTCGGCTACCTCCTGGCCGGGCTGGCAATCAGCCCACTGCTTGTCCGTCTCGGCGTCGATATCGAGAGCATGCAGGTCTTCGCCGAATTCGGTGTGGTGATGATGCTGTTCCTGATCGGTCTCGAGCTGGAACCGAAGAAGCTGTGGGATATGCGTCACAAGCTGCTTGGCCTGGGGGGAGGGCAGGTACTTGCAACCATGCTGGTCATCGCCACGATCGGACTCGTCAGTGGCAATGACTGGCGCACGGCACTGGCGATGGGAATGATCCTTGCCCTGTCCTCGACCGCGATCGTGCTGCAGACGCTGACCGAAAAGAACCTGCTGAAAAGCGAGGGCGGGGAAGCAAGTTTCTCCGTCTTGCTGTTCCAGGATGTAGCGGTGATCCCGATGCTCGCGATCCTGCCGCTTCTCGCCCTGCCAGAACTGGCGGTTGATGTGGGTGCCCACGGTGCAGGCGAGGGAGCACACGGGCATGGAGGAAGCCTGGTGGAAGGCCTGCCTGCATGGCTCGCTGGCGCGGTTACTCTGGGCGCGGTCGGCGTGGTCGTTCTGGCGGGTGCCTATCTGACCCGGCCTATCTTCCGCTTTATCGCAGCAGCGCAATTGCGTGAGTTGTTTACCGCGGCGGCGCTTATGTTCGTGATCGGTATCGCCTTGTTGATGACCGCGGTGGGACTGTCGCCCGCTCTCGGCACTTTCCTCGCCGGCGTTGTCCTGGCGAACAGCGAATACCGGCACGAGTTGGAATCCGATATCGGCCCGTTCAAAGGGCTTCTGCTCGGCCTGTTTTTCATCACCGTCGGAGCCGGTGTCGATTTCGCGATGGTAATCGAACAATGGGGGTTGGTTATCTTCTGGACCAGCGTCCTGATCGCCACCAAGATCGCGGTCCTGCTGATCGTCGCCAGGGTGTTCGGCATCACCGGCCAGGCCAAATGGTTGTTCGCCTTGTCACTGGCCCAAGCCGGCGAATTCGGCTTCGTGCTGATCTCTTTCGCCCTGGGCAACGCCGTGCTCGGGCAGGCATTGGCGGACCTGTTGCTGCTTGTCGTTGCGTTATCAATGCTTGTCACGCCGCTGCTCTTCATTCTTTACGACAAGCTGATCGCTTCCCGTTTCGCCGGCGACAAGGAGCTTGAAGCGGATAAGATCGAGGAAGACAATTCAATCATTATCGCCGGACGCGGACGTGTCGGCGGTATCATAGACCGCATGCTGCAGGCGGCTGATTTCCAGACGACCGTGATCGACTACGATTCCCGGCGACTCGATATAGTACGCAAGTTCGGTTTCAAAACCTATTTCGGCGATGCGACGCGCCCTGACCTGCTGGCCTCGGCCGGGATTGCCGAAGCGAAGTTGCTCATTGTCGCACTCGACGAGACAGAGCAGATCGACAGGCTGGTCGGCTATGCAACCAAGCATTTCCCGAACCTGCATGTCATCGCCCGCGCGGTCGACCGCAACCATGTCTACAAGCTGTGGTCACTCGGCTGCCGCGATATCATTCGCGAAACCTATGACAGTTCACTCCGCATGGGCCGCTCGGCCTTCGAAGCGCTCGGCATCGACCGCCAGCAGGCACAGGCACTGACCGACGCGTTCGAGGAAATGGACCGCAGTTCGATGCGTGAGGTTGCCGACCTCCACGATGTGAATATCCCTGCCTGGGAGAACGAACCCCTGATCGAGAAGGTCAAGGAACTGCGCGCCGAGTGGGATCCGATCCTGCGCGCGCAGATGGACGACATCATGAAACGCGGGCGGTGACTCACGGATAGCGATCGCGCCTCGCAGTGCGCGGCGGCGATCATGCCGTGATAGCGCGTCGCCGTTGCCTTGAGCATCAACCCTATATCGCGGCCATCATCTGCGCGCACAGGATCGCACCATACGTCCCGACCGCATAGCCGAGTGTGGCCAGCAGCACTCCGACCGGGGCAAGCGCGGGATGGAAGGCGGCTGCAACGACAGGCGCGGAAGCGGCACCGCCGACATTCGCCTTGCTTCCGACCGCGACAAAGAAAAAGGGCGCGCGGATCATGCGCGCGACGATGAGCAGCAGGACGGTATGGAACAGCATCCAGATCAGCCCGATAGCCATGAACGCCGGCGCATCGGCAATCTGCAGGATGTTCATCTTCGTTCCGATGACGGCAACCAACAGAAAGATGAACAGCGTCCCGAATTTGGAAGCACCGACGCCTTCCAGGCTACGCGCCCGGGTGAAACTGGCCAGCAGCCCGAAAGTCGTCGCGAACAGGACGACCCAGAAGAAACTACTGGCAAGCACGCTCTCTTCGCCGAACATTCCGGCAAAAAACTCCCCCAGGGGCGTCGCGAGCAGATGCGACAGGCCGACCAAGGCGAAAGTCACTCCGAACAGCAGAACGTAGTCGTTGGCATGGGCGACCCGCTCGACCGAAGCGGTGTAGTCGGCCATCTTGTCGCGCAGACGCGCGATCGCGCTGCTGTCGGCCTTGAGCCATCCGTCGACGCGCTCGCTGGCGCCCGCACCGTAAAGCAGGAAGACCATCCAGATGTTAGCAACGATAATATCGACCGCGATCAGCGCGGCGTAGTTCGCCTGGTTGAACTGGTAAATCTCCAGCATCGCAGTCTGGTTGGCACCGCCGCCGATCCAACTGCCTGCAAGCGTTGCCAGGCCCCGCCAGGCCGCATCATTGCCGCTACCGATGATACCAGGGTCGAACTGGGCGACGATCCATAAGGCGAGGGGGCCACCCAGAATGATGCCTATCGTTGCGGTAAAGAACATGATCAGCGCCTTGGGGCCAAGGCCGATGACACCCTTCAGGTCGATGCTGAGAGTCATCAGGAATAGCGCGGCGGGCAAGAAATAGTCCTTGGCGATCGGCCAGAGGTTGGATTCCGACACGTCGATCAGGCCGAAAGTTACCATTAACGACGGTAGCAGATAGCAGACCAGAATGATCGGAACGAAGGTATAGAATTTCTGCCAGCCAGGCCTTGAGCGGGTAAAAAACACGAAACCCAGCACCGCTGCCAGCAACCCCAGAATGATCCGATCATCGGTAATCATATCGCATGCACCTCTTGATGAAACTACGTCTTATGAAATTACGCCAATTTCGCAATATTCCAGAGTCGCTTATCGACGCATCACGATCTGATCCCGAGCTCCGCACCACTTAAAGTGTTTTCGAAATTCATCATATATTAGATTGTAAAAGCGTGTTTTTCTTCACTAACGATCCACTACCGAGCGCAAGGGAAGCGTGCAATCGTAAATAGGACATTCATATCAGCATACTATATCAGGCTTCTAAGGCTCCGGTAAGCCGTGTTTCATAAGCGACCTCTTGTCGTTCTGGAAATGCCGAAAAGCGGCTCCTGAAAGCTGCTGCAGGCACGCACAATTCTACCATGACGGCAATCGATGCATCCGACCGAAAGATGCCCCGACCGGAACAAGCCGGAGCGTTAATGAATACACTGGCCCAACCTTAACCCTGAACAATGACGATAATACGTGGTTCAGGCGCGGGACCTTCCAGCATCACCTAACTGTCCTTTAACCATTTTCTTCCATACGCGTGACTATGACTTACGTAAGATCTCTTGTATCGGCTATCGCGCTGACCGGCTCCGTCGCGCTCGCGACCTCTCCCGCCCATGCTGGCGGGATCGATGCTGGCACGCTGATTGAAAATACCGCGACGGCGACTTACGACGTCAACGGGACACCGGGCTCGGTGGATTCCAACACCATTACGATCCGTGTCGACGAACTGCTCGACGTTACCGTGACATCACTGGATGGTGGCGCCGTGCCCGCGGATAGCGGTTCGGCCGTTCTGACTTTCAGCATTACCAACACGGGGAACGGGCCGGAAGCTTTCCAGCTAACCGCCGATCCCTCCGTGGCCGGTAACGATTTCGATGCCACGGTAACCGGTATCGCAATCGATACCAACGGGAACGGCATCTACGACGAAGGCGTGGATACGATTCTCGGCGCGGGCGACAATAGCGGGGAACTCGCCCCCGACGCTTCGCTGACCGTCTTTGTCCTGGTCACGACGCCGGGCGGCGTCTCGGACGGCGACAACAGCCAGGTCAATCTCACCGCCGATGCCGTGACCGGCACCGGCGCACCGGGAACCGCCTTTGCAGGCGCGGGTGTCGATGGCGGGGATGCGATCGTGGGCCTCACCGGCGCGAGCAACGATGCACTGGGCAGCCTGATTGCCGGTGTCGTCACGGTGAACCTCGTGAAATCAGCCGACATTGCCGATCCGTTTGGCGGCAACCAGCCTGTCCCGGGTGCAATCATCACCTACCGGATCGTCGCGACTGTAACTGGCACCGGGTCGATCGACGACCTGACGATCACCGACGCTTATCCGACCGGCACCACTTATCGCCCGACAACACTGACTCTCGACGGAGGCACGCTTACCGATGCCGACGACGCCGATGCCGGCAAGGCCGATGCGACCGGGATCGAGGTTTTGCTCGGGACCACAACCGGTGGCGTCTCCCACACCATAACTTTTGATGTCGTAATCGACTGAGGACAAGACCATGAAGCTCAAGACTTTTCACAGGGCCGCAACAGCTTTCGGCACGGCATGCCTGCTGCTCGCGACAGCGCCGGCGGTAACAGCGCAGGATCAGATCGTCCTCGATAGCGACGTGAAGGTCCATAAAACGACTGTCGACGCCAACGGCGTGGAAAAAACCGAAATGGTCAAGCCTGAAGTCGTCGTTCCCGGCGATCGCCTGACATTCGCAACGCTCTACCACAATACCGGGGCCGAACCGGCAACCAACTTCGTGGTGACCAACCCGCTGCACAAGGCGGTGTCCCTCGCATCCGATGCCGACCCGGCACTTATCGTGTCGGTCGATGGAGGCAAGACGTGGGGCAGGCTCGCCAATCTCACCGTGACAGGCGAAGGCGGCACAAGTCGCGCCGCCGGTCACCTGGACGTGACACATATCAGATGGACGCTGCCCGTGGTCGAACCCGGCGCACGCGGTCGTCTCGAATATCCAGCCATCATCCGCTGAACAGCGGGAGATTACCGCAAGCCTTGCGGCGGTCATTGTAATGCAAGGCGCAACAGAGGACCAAGACCATGAATAGCAATGCAAGATTGCTGGGGGCCGCGAGTACATTCGCATTGGCTGCCTTCAGCGCTTCTCCGGCCATGGCCGCGGGAACCAGTGCTGGTGTTACCATCACCAACGAGGTCGACGTGACCTTCCAGGTCGGTGGTGTCACTCAGAACACCGTCGAAACCAGCGACAATATCACGGTCGACCGCAAGGTCGACGTGACCGTTGCCGAAGTCGGTGGTGCAACCACTCAGGTTTCGCCGGGACAGACGCAGCAAGTCACGACTTTCGAAGTAACCAACCTGTCGAACGATACGATCGATCTCGACCTGTCTGTCGCACAGCCGACGACGGACGATTTCGATGTGACCAACGTGCAGTTCTACGTCGATAACGAAAGCGGCGGCACTGTCGGTTCGTTTGACGCTACCGATCAACTCGTCACGTTCCTGGACGAAGTTCCGGAAGACGATACGGTCACTGTATTTGTCGTAGGCGACATTCCGCTTGGCCAGGTTACCGGCGATGTCGCCGAAGTCATCCTGACAGCGAATGCGCACGCGGCTGGTGCAGCCGGCCTGGGCGCCGAGCTGACTGCAACCGCAGGTGCCAACACGGCCGGTGTCGACACCGTGCTTGCCGATGGTGCCGGCGATACGGACGCCGCCAATGACGGCGCGTTCTCGGATACGGACAGCTATACCGTATCCGCGGCGGCTGTGACTGCTGTGAAAACCAGCACGATCATTTCCGACCCGGTCAACGGGGTGACCAATCCGAAGGCGATCCCCGGCGCGGTGGTCGAATACTGCATCGCGGTTTCCAATGCCGCTGGCAGTGCAGCCGCGACGAATGTCAACATCGTCGACAGCCTTCCGGCTCAAGTGACCTTCGACAACACCTTCGGCATTTTCGTCGACGGCACCGTGGATGGCTCTGGCGTCTGCCAGGCTGACGGTTCTGCCGGTGGCAGTTACAATGCCGGTACAGACGAGGTCAGCGGTACGCTTAGCGATATCGCAGCCAGCCAGACTCGTACGCTCTACTTCAGAGCGACGATCGACTGATCGAACCGATGGTGAGGGATCACCTCATCGTCGGATCGAACGCTAGTTGATGGTACGGCTATACACCTCTGTTCGCGACTTGGCGGCAGCGCTCTTCGTAGCGCTGCTGCCTTTCGTCGTGTATGCGGGTGCAGCGAGTGCCCAGACAATTACCAATACCGCCGAAGCGTCATGGACGCGTAGCGACGGCAGCTTTTCCACCCAGTCCAACACGGTGGAACACGAAGTCACTCAAACCAGGCCGGTCATAGAGACCTTTGTCCCACAGCCCGGCTCGGACACTTCCGTTTCGGTTCAGGCTCCCATGTGCGGGAATGTGCCTGTTCCAGGAATCGGTGCAGACGCATCGGGAACGTTGAACGGTACTGTCGTGCAGACGATGGAAATATCACCGGGCAACGTACTCTATTTCAGGCTCGAAGCAGCCGGGGCGAACCTGAATGCTTCCAGCGTGGACAGAGTGCTTGCGGAAATCGTCTCGTCCACTGGCGACCGCGAAACACTCGAAATTCATGAGACAGGACCGAATACCGGTGTCTTCATCGGTGCCATCTCGACGGTCGGCGTGCCGCCGGCAGTTGTGACCGGCGATTGCCGCTTGAGCGTTGTCGCGGATGGCGAAGTCTCCATCTCTACCCATGTTCCAGGTCAGCAGGCGACCATCGCTTCGATCGATGTCGACGTCCTGGCCGACCCGTTCGGTTTCGTATTCGACAGCGAGGACGGGACTCCGGTTTCCGGTGCACGTGTAACCCTGGTCGACGCACGGACAG
The DNA here is from genome assembly GCA_028289565.1 of Parerythrobacter sp. Classification (GTDB taxonomy): domain Bacteria; phylum Pseudomonadota; class Alphaproteobacteria; order Sphingomonadales; family Sphingomonadaceae; genus JANQPE01. The sequence goes on along the minus strand of JANQPE010000051.1, from coordinate 3,814 downwards.
GCGCCCCGGCTCAGGTTTTTGCCGAAGACGGCGTCACTCCCTGGCCGTCTACCGTGAACAGCGGAGGGACCGTCACCGATGGTGCCGGGAATGTCCGTCAGCTCGAACCGGGGGAATTCCGTTTCCCGCTCGCGGCCTTGGGCGAGTATCGCCTCGTGATCGAACCGCCAGCGCCCTATTCCGCGCCATCGGAGAGAACACCGGGAGAACTGGCAGCGCTTACCCGGCCCGATGGTAGCCCGTTCATTATCGTCGACGCCTCTTATGGCGGCAGCTTCCGGCTGGATGGGCCGGAACCCGTCCGTATCGATATTCCGGTCGACCGGCCCAACATAGCCGTGTCGATTACCAAATCCGTGTCGAAGCCCCGGGCATTGCCTGGCGACGCGGTGTTCTACACTGTCACCATTCGCAACCAGGATCCGGATCGTTCCAGGCGCGGCATTTCGGTGGTCGACACCCCGTCCGAATGGCTGCGCCTGCGACCCAATTCCATCCGTGTGGATGGTGTCGAACGTCCGGATTTGATCGACATAGCGGCCGATGGACGTCGCTTGAGCATCGATCTGGGCGATATCGCCCCCGGAGCAGTGCATGTCATCCGGTATGCGATGGTCGTTCGCGCCGACGCACCTCCGGGTCAGGCCCTGAACGAAGCGACGGCGACCGATGCCGCGGGCAATACCGCAACCGCTCGTGCCCCGCTGAGGATCGAGCGTGAAACCATTGCCGGGCGCATGACGATTATCGGTCGCATCACCGACGGCCCGTGCTCGCTGACCGGGGGCCGGCGTGGTATTCCCGGCGTCCGGGTCATGCTCGAGGACGGCAGTTTCGCCATTACCGACATCGACGGTCGCTATCACTTCGAAGGCGTTGTGCCGGGCACGCATGTTGTCGCGGTCCATCGACAGACCTTGCCTGAAGGCGGCAGGTTCGTGGACTGCACCCGCTCGACCCGCAGTGCGGGTAGCGCGATCTCGCACTTCGTCATCGGGCAGGGCGGCAGCCTGGCAGTGGCTGATTTCCATGCCGTCATTCCCGAAGGCGTCGCCGTTGCGCCGACCCCGGTTGCCGAACCGAAATCCAACCGCGAGGCTGCCGGATCCGATACCGACTGGCTGGCGTTGGGAGACGGGCCGATCGACTGGCTGTTCCCGGCAATCGATCACAACCCCCGCGCGCCCGCGGTGCGTGTCGTTATTCGGCATCGTCCGGGGCAGAAAGTCACGCTGTTTGCAAATGGCGAGCAGGTGAAGCCGCTCGCATTCGACGGCTCACGGACCTCGGCCGACCGGAAATACGCCGTCAGTATCTGGCGCGGTATTCCCCTCAAGAACGATACGACGCGCCTTACCGCCACTGTTACCGGCAAGGACGGTTCGGTGGCAGCCGAGCTTGAGCGGGTCGTGAACTTTACCTCGACGCCTGCTCGCGCCGAAATGGTACGCGACGCCTCGCGCCTGGTTGCGGACGGTCGCACACGTCCTGTCATCGCCGTGCGGATGCTCGATCGCAAGGGGCGTCCGGTTCGCCAGGGCGTATCGGGCAAGTTTTCCGTCAGCTCGCCCTATGAGAGCGCGCAGGCACTCGATGCACGCCAGTTGCAGCAACTGACGGGAACCGGCGGCACATCGCCGACATGGAACATCGATCGCGACGATGGTATCGCGCTGATCGAGCTTGCACCGACAATGGTCAGCGGCGCGATGAAACTGGAATTCACCTTCGCCGACGGCGAAATATCCCGGACACAGGAAATCGAAACCTGGATCGAGCCGGGCGATCAGGAATGGACCCTGGTCGGTCTGGCCGAAGGCACCGTCGGTGCACGATCGGTCGCCGACAACATGGAACGCAGCGGCCGCTTCGACAGCGATCTGGGCGAAGATGCGCGCGTCGCCTTCTACGCCAAGGGCCGTGTGCTCGGTAAATTCCTGATGACGATCGCCTATGACAGTGCGAAACAGGAGGCCGACCAGCGCTTGCTCGGTGTAATCGATCCCGACGCCTATTACACCGTGTTCGGTGACGCTTCGAGCCGCCGCTTCGATGCGGCATCGCGCGAAAAGCTCTACGTCCGTATCGAAAGCAGCACGTTCTACGCGCTTTACGGCGACTTCAATACCGGCTTCGATCAGACCCAGCTTGCCCGTTACCAGCGGATCGCGACGGGCGGTAAGGCCGAAGCACGCTTCGGTGCAATCACTGCCCAGGGCTTTGTCAGCGAGATTTCGACCCGCTATCGCCGCGACGAAATCCAGGGCAGCGGTCTTTCGGGACCATACAGCCTGTCGAACCGTGCAATCATCGCCAACAGCGAGACCGTCGCGATCGAAGCCCGCGACCGTTTCCGGTCGGAAGTGGTCGTATCGCGCCGCGAACTGACCCGGTTCATCGATTACAATATCGACCTGCTGTCCGGCACGATCACATTCAAGGAACCTGTGACGAGCCGCGATTTCGACCTCAATCCGCAGTTCATCGTAATCGACTACGAGATCGAGCAACTGGGCGCCAGCGGCGAACTCAATGCCGGCCTGCGTGCCGCTTATACCAGTGCCGACAACAAGCTTCGCATCGGTGGTACGTTCATCACCGACAAGGGCGACGGTCCGCGTACCGATATTGCCGCCGTCGATGCCCGCGTTCGCGTCGGCAATTCGACCGAACTGCGCGCGGAATTCGCCGTGAGCCGTCACGAAGGCGAAAGCGCTAGGGCATGGCTGGTCGAAGCCGAGCATCGCGGGAAGGACCTCGACATTATCGGCTATGTCCGCTCGACCGACAGCGACTACGGTGTCGGCCAGTTGAACACGGCCGAACAGGGGCGCCGCAAGATCGGCTTTGACGGACGTTATCGCGTAACCGACGACTTCTCCTTGGTCGGTAGCGCCTGGTACGATGACAGCCTGCTGGATTCGAGCAGTCGGCGCGCAGTGCAGTTACAGGGTGTATACCGTTCGCAGGGCACCGACCTTCGTCTCGGTATCGCTCATTTCAACGACGAGCTGAGCGATGGCACCAACGCAAAATCCACCGTGCTCGAAGCCGGTGCCGCGCAGCGCCTGCTCGACAATCGGCTGGAACTGAGCGCTACCAGCAGCATTGCCTTGGACGGGCCGGAATCGATCGACCTTCCCGCGCGCCACAAATTCGGCGCCCGGTTCGATATATCCCAGGCGGTTCGCCTGATCGGCAGCTACGAAATCGCAGAAGGCGACACACTGGATGCGCGCACGCTGAATACCGGGTTCGAAATCACTCCCTGGACCGGCGCGAAAATCGTAACCACTCTTGGTCAGCAGGATATCGGTCAATTCGGCAATCGCAGCTTTGCCGCCTACGGGCTGTCGCAGACGTTCAATGTAACGCCGAACTTCACCATCGTCGCAACGATCGACGGCAACAGATCGCTCGGCGGGGCCGATATCGGCGATGTTGTGAACCCGGCCCATCCCGTCGCCTCCGGCGGCCATCTCGGACAGTCGGGCGGCCTGTTTGAAGATTTCACTGCTGTAACGCTGGGCGCGAGCTGGCGTGACGACCGCTGGACCGCCATCGCACGCGGCGAATATCGCGATGGCGAATTCGCCAACCGCAAGGGCGTGACTTTCGGCGCTATCCGCCAACTGGGCGAGGGCAGCATCGTCGGTTCGGGCTTCATCTGGACGAAGGCGGACGGCATCGGCGGCATCGGAACCGAAATTTTCGACACCGCGATCTCTGCCGCGCATCGCCCGGACGAATCGCCTTTCGCGTTCCTCGCCAAGCTCGAATATCGCAGCGATATCGTTCGCAATGCCGTTGCTGG
>JANQPE010000043.1 GCA_028289565.1 Parerythrobacter sp. | reverse complement strand
CGCAGTCTCTTCGCGTGCTTCGGCGATCGCAATGTCGTGCTTGTCCCGCTCATCGAGCAGCAGCGTGCCGAGCGCCCTGCCATGGACCAGCCACGATATTCCGAAGGCTATCAGCATGACCGCCTCGGCCCAATAGGTCACCCGGTGCCTTGCCGCCCAATCAGCGCAAAAGTAATTCCCGAGACCAATCGCTACTATGGCTAGCAGAATGAGGGTGCCGGAAATGCGATAAATCCGATTGCGAATCCTCTTGGTGTCCTCAGGCACCCCACCCTCCCGGATCTGGTGCGGCTCGACCTTGGTGAACACGAAGAAACAGAAGAAGGCCAGGATCAGGAACAGCACAAGTGCTCCTCCGGCATGGATGATATTGGTTGCTTTCACGAAAATCGGCTCGTTATCCTTCCCAACGAGCCAACCGGCAGCAGGGAACAACGCAACCAGATAGCTCGCCAGCCCTGCGATCGTGGCCAGGCTGGCCACTTTCCGTGCCCATCCGCGATAGGCGAACATAAGCGTGCCGATAAACACCAGACTGCCCACGAAAATATCGCCAAGCAATACGCGCTCGTAATAGAAACCGCTCATCGACTGGCGGAAATCACCGAATGCCATTCCGCCAAGCCCGAGAATGATCGGCAATCCAATCGCTACGTAACCGACCATTGAAGCGAGACGTTTCTGATCGAACCGCAATACCGGATCCGATGCGTAGACATAATCGTATTCGGCCTGGTAGCGGTCGCCCCCGACTTCGAGTGGGTTTTCCATCATGCACCCCCGGTTGCAACGGCAAGTATATGCGTCCGGGACAATAAGCTGCAAGCGGGTATTTCGCCTGGTACCCCTGGCCGGACTCGAACCGGCACTTCCAAGGAAATTCGATTTTGAGTCGAACGCGTCTACCAATTCCGCCACAGGGGCCGGCCAGGCGGGCGGGTCCTTAACCGCGCTGTATCGGTGCATCAAGTCTTGATGGTGCTCCTGTCTCTGTCGCCTCCTTGCTACCCGAGTGAGTCTTCCCTGCGCTACACCTTCGCTACTTGAGTGAGTCGTCGCTGCACTATCGCTCCGCTACTTGAGTGCAGGGGCCAGCAATTTATGCAATTTGGAATGCAATGCGTCGTTGGCGGCAAGCACTTGCGCTGAATGAATCGGTTGCGAGCGACCGCGGAAGTCGGTGACGAAACCACCTGCTTCACGCACGATCAGGCAACCCGCAGCCGTATCCCAGTCACTCAGGCCGCTTTCCCAAAAACCATCATACCTTCCCGCGGCAAGCCAGGCCAAGTCGAGCGAGGCTGCACCAAAGCGACGGATACCGGCAATCTGGGGACCGACGGCAGAGAAGATCTTCGACCATTCCTCGAAATCTCCATGCCCCTGATAGGGCGTACCGGTCGCTATCAACGCATCGGACAACCGATTGCGCGAAGATACGCGCAATCGTCCGTCATGCAGCCAGGCCCCCCGGCTCTTTTCGGCCCAATAGGTTTCGTCGATAACGGGCTGATAAATCACCGCCGCCGTGACATCACCCCAGCCCCCACCGCCCAATTTCGGTTCCTGCACGGCGATCGAGATCGCAAAGTGGGGAATGCCGTGAAGGAAGTTACTGGTTCCGTCGAGCGGATCGACGATCCAGCGCGGCTTTGTCGGATCACCCTCGATAATACCGCCTTCTTCGAGAACGAAACCCCAATCGGGACGCGCGGCGAGCAGTTCGTCGTAAAGCGTGCGCTCGGCGATCTGATCGGCCTTGGACACGAAATCCGCCGGCCCCTTACGACTCACCTGCAAGTGTTCCACTTCGCCGAAATCGCGACGCAGCTTGCCGCCCGCCTTGCGCGCAGCGCGTTCCATCACGCGAACCAGGCCGGAATACATGGACATGGCGTTCAGCCGGCCTTCCCGACATAGCTTTGCTCATAGACATCGACCACGATCCGCGTTCCGCTCTCGATATGCGGCGGCACCATAATGCGCACGCCGTTGTCGAGGACCGCCGGCTTATAGCTGGAAGAGGCTGTCTGCCCCTTGACCACGGCATCGGCTTCGACGATTTCGGCTTCGATCTGCTGTGGAAGCTGTACGCTAATCGGCTTTTCTTCCCACAACTCCAACTGGACTTGCATCCCGTCCTGCAGAAACGGGCGGGCATCGCCCAGCAAATCGGCCGGAAGCATGATCTGCTCGTAATTTTCCTGATCCATGAAGACGAGCATCTCTCCGTCTTCATAAAGGAACTGGAATTCCTTTGTATCAAGGCGGACCTTCTCGACGGTGTCGGCGCTGCGAAAGCGAACATTGGTCTTACGGCTGTCCTGCAGGTTTTTCATCTCGACCTGCATATAGGCCCCGCCCTTGCCAGGCTGGGTGTGCTGGATCTTGGCAACCTTCCAGAGGCCGCCTTCATATTCGAGAATGTTGCCGGGGCGGATATCGACGCCACTGATCTTCATGGAGCTTGCCTTCGTTTCGGGAGCGTGCGGGGCCGGCCCCGCATGGTGCGCGGCGCGCCTTAGCCGAGCGGTCAGCCACGGGCAAGGTAGCTGGCGCTAGCAAGATGCATTCGTTAAGAATGCCATCGATGAAGTATATCGCTCCATTGATCCTTTGCGCCTCGGCGGCAAGCCTTGCAGTTCCGCTGGGCGCCGCGCCGGGCGGACGACTGACGACGCTGCCACATGGCGATTATGTCTGCTCGTTGCCGGGCGATGCAGGCGGAGCAGCCTGGCGACCGATCGAAAACGGCGGCTTCACTATCGACAACGCTTCGACGTATCGCACCGTGGAAGGATCCGGCACATATCTCGTTACCGGAAAGCAGGTGCGATTCACCCGGGGGCCGATGAAAGGCAAGCGCTTCATGCGCACCGGTAGCGGATCGTTGGAGTGGGTCGACAAGGAAGGAAAACCCGGCAATGTACGTTGCGTACGCACCGGCGGAACAGGTTGAGGTCTAGCGCTTTTCCGTCAGTAGCGGATAGGGATTGACCGCATTGGACGGTTCCCACCAGGCAGCATCCTGCGTTGTGCGCATGATCGCGAAGTGCAGGTGCGGTGCTTCGGGCGAGGCATTCCCTGTGCTGCCGACCGTGCCGAGGCGCTGGCCACGGCGAACGCGCTGCCCTTCTTTCAAACCTTCCGCATACTCGCCGAGATGGGCGTAGTAGTGGATGGATTTCCTGTCCGTCGTACGAACGAAGATCGTATTCCCGCCGGCATCGGAGACGAACAGTTTCTCGATCGTGCCCGGCGCGGCGGCAACCACCGATGTACCATCCGGCGCCATGATATCGATCGCTTCATGCAATCGCGAACTGGCCCCGCGCTCATCGGAAAAGGTGTCGGTCAGGTCCGATGAGCGAACATTCAATACCGGGATAATCAATTCGCGTGCTTCGCTGGATTCTATCTCTGACGCGTTTTGCGTATCGAGCGATACAGCAACCGTGGTTTCTTCATCCGCAGGCATGGCTTCAGGCGCAGGCTGTCCTACAACTTGCGGACTCGGCGCTGCATCGGCTGGTCGCGTCGAGGCGCGCTGACTGTTACTATCGGCCAGTTCGATCAGGCTTCCTCCGGCCACGATCCACACGGCGCTGGTGATCGTGGCGGTGGCAACGATTGTCAGGATACGATCGGTAAGGTTCATGGCCATGTCATGCTCCGAATAGCATTTTCGCGCCGGTAGTCACCACCTCCGCATCATGAGCAAAAGGTAGCTGCCCCAATAGCCGGGGAACGCTCATGCAAGCGATTGCGCGAATGCCTTTACCGCACCTGCTTCGTCGGCCCCCGGTCCCGGGTTCCAGACCGCAGCGGATACAGCCAGAAAATCGGCTCCTGCCTCGATCAAGGCGCTGCAGTTCTCTGGTGTGATCCCACCGATGGCAACGCAGGGAATTTCGAACAGGCGGCTCCACCATGCGAGCAATTCTGGATCGGGTCGGTGCTCGCTCGCCTTGGTCGCACTGTCGAAGAATGCGCCGAATGCGACGTAGTCCGCACCCTGCTCGCCCGCTTCCATCGCAAGATGCCTGCTTGCATGGCAGGTGACGCCGATTTGGGACCCACCGCCCAATACCTCGCGAGCGTCCCTCACCGAACCGTCGGACTGGCCGAGATGGATCCCATCCGCGTTCAGCCGTTTAGCCAGGGAAACGCTGTCGTTTACGATAAACGCCACATCGCGAGCGGCGCAGATTTCCCGCAAAGGGTGCGCCAGTCGCGCCGCCTCGTGCTGGTCGATATCCTTCACCCGGAACTGGAACGCTGCCACCGGGCCTGCGGCAAGCGCACGCTCGAGCCGTTCAGGAAAATTGCCTGAAACGTCAAGCGGGGAAATCAGGTAGAGTTGGCAATCCGGCATCAGTCCGCGCTTAGCGCGATGGCCTGGTCGCGCCAAGTATTCAGCATCCACTACCCCCTCATCCCCTGACAGGCTAGACTATTCGACCGGACGAAACCGATTCGGTTTTGTCTTCAGGGGTGGCTACTGATCCAGGTCGTCAGCCGGCGATCGAGGCAGTGTAAATCTCGTCTATCGCTGTCGAGAGAGCCTGGTCGAATTCGGCATCGTCCATCTGCTGACGCAATTCCTCGAGCAGGGCGCGGCTGAAACTGGCGATCATCCCTGCATTCTTGGCCAGCTCGCGCACGGCCTCCTCGCGGCTGTAACCGCCCGACAGCGCAACGACGCGCAATACCTTGGGATGGTCGACCAGCGGCTTGTACAGGTTCGCCTCCGACGGAATGGTGAGCTTGAACATGACCTGCTGGCCATCACCCAAGCGGTCGAGCTGGTCGAGCGCATTGGCAAGCAGCATCGCCTCGGCTTGCGGACGGCTCCGGCTCTTCAACGAAACTTCGGGTTCGAGGATCGGCATCAAGCCATTGCCGAGAATCTGCAGGCCGAAATCCATCTGCTGACGGACATTATCGGCCACGCCCTGCTCATCCACGAG
>JANQPE010000026.1 GCA_028289565.1 Parerythrobacter sp. | reverse complement strand
ACGCGCTCTCCCAACTGAGCTACGGCCCCGTCCCGGTTTGCCGCACGCGTTTAGCCAAGCACCAGCGCACGGCAAAGGGAGAAATCGGATCGACCGGCGGCTAACCGCCGTCCGGATCGTCTTCCGTAACCGGCGCAGGCAGCTCCGTCGCTGTCTCACCGCCTTGCACTACTGGGTCGGAGGTGAAGGCCGCCGACTCTCCGGGATCGACAGTCGGCAGGCTCGAAGGTGCCGCATTGCTACTGGTCGTCGGGAGCGGCTGAATGATCGGACCCTCGACGGGTAACGTCGCGCTCGACGCGGGTGCGAAGGTGCTTGCCGGTGCACCGTAGCGTGCATCCCATGCCGCAAGGTCCACCCGGTACTGCTCATAGGAGCGGTAGAAATTATCGAATACCGCTTCCAGGCGTTGCAGGCCGGTGGACGCGAACAGGTCCAGCTCGTCGGGTGCCACGGCAAGCGAGTCGGTCGCTATCTGTTGGGCTGCATCGCAGAATTGCCGCTGAGCAGGCGGTAGCGCGAAATAGTTGTACACCTGTGTCATGTACCCATCGAATGCGGAACGATACTCCCGCCGCCCATGCCGTTCGCGATATTCGCGCAGCAACGAATCATTGGTCCGCTTGAGCTTGCGGCCATGCGTCGTCAGCAGTGTCTTGTAAGCCGGCAGGATGGTCGCGTGTTGCGGGTCGAGACAATTGAGTGCGGCGACATTGAGCGCCGAGCGAAAATTCCACGTCGTATGATTGGTCGACAGACCATAATTCACAGTGCGACGGATACCATCGATCCCCACTGGGGGGATGACCATGTTCGCCGTGGCACCGCCCGGTGGAGTCGGGCGCGGTGGAATGACGACCGGAGGAGGTGGCGGCGGTGGAGGCGGTGGTGGTGGAGGCGGTGGCGGCGTAGCACACGCTGCAAGCGCGGCGAGACCGCCCGTAATGGCCAGAAGCCTGATAGTTCCCTTGGTCAGCTCGAACATGCCGCCCATTCTCCTCATCCTGACGGGTGGATGCCCTATCCCACCTTGCCTTTAGCTGAAGCCGCATCGTTAACGCGTGTGCCTGGCAAAGAAAATGCCCGAGATGCGCTGGGCATCCCGGGCACGATGAAAAGAGTCCTGCCTGCGACTATTCGCGGCCGCCAAGCAACTGCAGCAGGAAAATGAACATATTGATGAAATCGAGATACAGGTTGAGCGCCCCCCAGATGATCGCCCTGCCGGCGAATTCGGTGCCACGCACATGGTGATACTGCTCTTTCAGCCGCTGTGTATCGTAGGCGGTGAGGCCCGCGAAAATCAGCACACCGAGCAGACTGATGGCAAGGCCGAGCGCGCCGGACTGAAAGATGAAGGCGTTGAGCAGGATGGCTACCAACAGCCCGATAACGCCCATGATCAGGAAACTGCCCCAGCCGGACAGGTCCTTCTTGGTAGTATAGCCCCACAGGCTCAATCCGGCGAAAGCCGCCGATGTCGCGAAGAAGGTCGCTGCGATCGAAGTGCCGGTGTAAAGTACGAAGATCGTCGAAAGCGACAGGCCCATCGCGATGGCAAAGCCCCAGAACATCGCCTGAAGCGTTGTCTTGCTGGCATTCTTCGCGCCGAACCACCAGAACAGAATGAAGGCCAGCGGCGAAAGCTTGATCACCCAGCCGAGCGCGCTTGCCTGGAGCGCCGTTCCGGCCGGTGTCTGTACAATCTGGAAAGCCGAGGCGAAAAACGGCGAACTCACGAACAACAGCGCGACGATGCCGGTCAGCAGCACGCCCGAGGTCATGTAGTTATAGATCGACAGCATGTGCTTGCGCAGGCCTTCGTCATAGACTGCACGCGAAGCGACTTCGCCGTTGATGGTGGGCTGCGCGTCGAACCCCGTCTGGCGCCGCCCGGGTTCGTTCCAATTGGCCATTGCTATCCTAGCTCCTGATTACTGGCGTCGCTATGACACCGCTTGTCCGCGCAATATCGGGTGTGGACGGGCTTTTTTCAAGCAAAACCGGAGGGAAACCGTTGCCGGCGGTTAACCCTCTTCGCGCGCTTCACGCGCCAGTTCCTCGCCCCGGTCGCGCGTGGCCCCCAGGCACTTTTCGACCAACCGCGTCAGCGCGCGCCCTTCGTCAAGCACATCGAGGCCTTTCTGCGTCATGCCGCCAGGACTCGCGACTCGCTGCGCCAATTCCGCCGGAGAAGCATCCGAAGCCGCTGCCAATGCGCCGGCTCCCTCGACCATTTGTACCGCCAATCGTTCCGCCTGCTCACGGTCGAGTCCAAGCGAAGTGGCGCCTTCGGCAAGCGCGGCGATGAAGCGATAGGTGAAACCCGGACCCGATCCTGCCAATGCCGTCACCAGTTCGAACTGGCTCTCATCGGGCAGCCATTCCGCCGCCCCCAAAGCATTGGCCAGGCGGGTGATCGCGGTATGCTGGCTATCGTCCAGATTGATCGCAACGAGTGCATTGGGCGATTTGCGTACCGCCACGGCAAGGTTGGGCATGAAGCGCACCACCCCTCCGGCACGCGGGAAACGTCGTGCAAGGCTGGCCAGTTCGACCCCTGCCAGGATCGAGACGAGCATGGTCCCCGGTCCGGCAAGATGCTCGACCTGCGAGGCGACCTCGTCGAGCATGTGCGGCTTCACTCCCAACAGCAGTATATCTGGCGATGATTCCGGTGCTTTCGTTTTGAAAGCAACGCTTTGCGGGTGTTTCTTGGGACGAGGGCCATAGATGGTGAAGCATGACGGATTCATTCCGGCCGCCAGCCATCCCTCAAGCATGGCACCGGTCATGTTGCCGAAACCGACAATCAGGACGGATTGATCTGGCATTGTTCGGCTCCCCATTTTGGACAGCGCCTAAGCTTCCCCTGCGGCATCGACAAGCGCACTGTCGAGTGCGGCACGTGGGGCCTTGTCGCCCCACAGCACGAACTGGAAAGCCGGATAGAAGCGGTCGCACTCCTCGACCGCCGTTTCGACTAACGCCTGTGCCTGATCGAGACCCAGCATGCCGTCTGCACCCAACATCGCTCCATGACGGTAAAGCAGGACGTTGCCATTCGACCAAATATCGAAATGGCCAAGCCACATCTGCTCATTGACCATCGCGAGCAGCTCATATGCATATCGGAGCTTATCATCGGATACACGGATGTCAGGCAAGCAGAGCAATTGCAGGACATGATCCTCGCGCCGCCATATTCCGCGTAGCTGGTATTTAGTCCAGCTACCCTGGATTTCTCCCAGAATCTCGTCATCCGACAGCGACTTGAACGGCCATCCACGCGCTTCGAACAGCGCGGCGAGCATTTCCACCGGCGCCGCATCTTCGCCCAGACCGTATTCATTCTCGCCGGCCATCATGATGTATATTCCGTCGATTCCATCAACCGGATCAATGGCCGGTCACGCAAACGAAGTGCAATCGCAGGCTTCGGTCTCGTTGGGGAGAACCGTTTTTGGCTGTTCAAAGCTTGTGCAAAAATCCACGCGACGTCGGACTGCTCACTTCAACGCTTCGATTTCCTGTCCTTCCGGGCTGGTATAGGCAAACGTATCGATGCCTGCTTCCTTCAGGGAATTGACCACCTTGCGGGCGGCATCAGGCGAATCGTAAGGCCCCGCCAGCAATCGATTTGCTTCGCCCCACGGCGTCACATGCGGGCTTAGATCATCAAGAATTTCAGAGGCTTTGCGACTGAACCGGCGCCAATCGAATTTCAGTGCATTTCGATCACGACCGGTTGCAAGCTGGACCCAGTGGCGGCGTGGATGGGCGGGTTTTTCCGGCTCCGGCCGAGAATCGTCCCCGATTTCCCGAGGAGGTTCGATCGCCGTGATATCGACTGCCCCCAACTCGGCCTGCGGAGCACTCTTCGCCGGCAAGGCGAAGTTGGCGAAAGCATCCGCCACCTTGCCAGGCATTCTGTCAGGCGCCGCAGGCGAGCGGGCGGCTTCGTCCGGTCCCCCCCGCCCGGGATTTCGAACCTCGGCGAGATCGAATCCGGGTTGCGGGCTATCGCCTGAAGACAAGCGGCCGGCCGATCGTGACACCAAATCTTCATCTCGGGTTGCATCCACTTCCACGGCTTGTTCCGAAGCGGGTTCCGCAGGCGGGATTGCGCGATCCGCCGACGCGATCCGGACGCGTTCGGGTGCGCGAGCCCTCGCCAGCGGGTCCGAGGCCGAACGCCGGTCGATACGCGCCGCACGGGCAATGCGGGTATCGCGTGACGACTGGGTATTCTCGACCGAACTGACACCTCGATCGGGGCGACGGCGTTGCGAGCGCGTGTCTTCGCGCGCAACACTGCCCAATGGACGTCCGGCAGGCGCGAGGCCGGTATCCGCCCCACGCACCGCAGACGAGCTACCGGAATAGGCGGCAATCCGTGGATCATCGCGACCGATCTGAGCGGCACGCGGGAAGATACCCAAATTGGCTGCCGCTGCCTGCTGCGAGGGAGTAAGCCGGCGCATGTATCGCAGATACGGAGCAATACGCGCCGATAGCTCGCGCGGCATGACAGCTTCGGCAATAGCTATTGCTTCATCTTCTTCACCAAGGATGGCCAAGCCGAAAGCTCGTGTGCGATAGGCGGCAAAGTCACGCTTGGCGAGAAGCGGGTAAAGTGCTTTTTCGAAGCCTTCGCGATCTCCTGCGATGGCCTTGCTCAGTGCCAATCTGCGCGTAAGATCATCGGAGGGTTTGCGGGCCAGGGCTTTGCCATATTCTGTCTGCGCCGCCGTGTTATTACCAACCAGATCGTAAGCCAGACCCCGGTCCGCGGACAGTGCGGGGGTCGATGCCCCACCCTGTTCCGCCTCCTCGAACAAACGCAGCGCCTCGATCGGGCGTTCGGAACGAACGAAAGCCGCGGCAAGGCCTGCCTTCGCCCGGGGATTGCCGGGAGAAACTTCTTCGGCACGTCCGAAAAAACCAATTGCAGCGTCGATATCGTTCAGCTCGAGCGAGGCATTGCCCGCATCGATCAGCGCATCCAAATTGCGCGAATTGCGCGCCAGCCGGCGCAGCGCGGAATTGAGATCGGATACGCCTTCCGGCGGAAGAGGCTGGACGATAGCGCGCGATACCGGGGTCTCTCCAGATTGCCCCGCCAAAGGTGCTGCCAATAACACAGCCATGGGCACCGGTGCCAAGCGGCAGGATATTCGGATTATGCGTCGTGCCATCAATGCTCGCGACGGATATTGCCGCCGATATCTTTCGGAAGGCGCGCATTATGCCAGCGCCTCGCTGAATGCCAGCGAAACACGCCAGAAAGAGGTTATTGGTTGTTCTGCCGTCCCAGGAAACGCGGAATGCTCAACACACCGCCATTATCTTTCCCATCCTCTTCCTCTTCTTCGTCCCCGATTTCTTCGTTATCGGTCACCGGCTTATCGTCATCGCTCGCGCGCGAGAGGTTGGCCATGCGTTCGAATAGTGTGCTGCCTCCTCCCCCGGCACTGGCATCGCTACCGGAAACAAGTCCGCGGCGACGGCTGCCGGCAACCGGTTGGACGGGCTGATCGTCTTCGGCGAGCTGGTCGGCATCGAGCAACAATTCGTCCTGATTCGAGGACTCGACATCTTCCGGCAGAGACGCATTCTCGGCTTCTTCGGACAGTGCTTCGGGAACTTCTTCTTCGGGAACCTCGGCAGTCAGGTCGAGAGGTTCCGCTGCCTGTTGCGGATCGGCTTCACCTCCCTCATCGGCTTTATCCGCAGTCCCGCCTTCTTCACCTTCACCGGCATGGGTACTTTCGTCAGCCACTTCGGGAAGACCGTCTTCCGCGCCTGAACTATCGTCCCGGTCACCTGCGACATTGAGATCAAGGTCGCCGAAATCGCTTTCGTCTTCCTGATTGCGTAACCCGGCCAGCGGATCGACGATCCCATCGACATCGTCATCTTCACCACCCTGATCGACATCCATCTCCCCGAAGCCGGTGGGAATGGCCGGTTCAGGCACTGCCTCTTCCTCCGCGGCCACCGCGATTTCATCATCCTCGCCGGGCAGTTCGAGAACCGGGCGCTTCGGTGCACGATTGCCCCCGAGCGAGAGCGAGTGCCGCTCGCCATCGTCGTCCAATACGCCTGCACCCGGCTCGATTCCGGTTGCAACGACCGAAACCCGGATGCGCCCTTCGAGTTCGGGATTGAATGCCGAACCCCAGATAATGTTGGCTTCTTCGTCGACCAGTTCGCGAATATGGTTGGCCGCTTCATCGACCTCGAGCAGCTTCATATCCTCGCCACCAAGGATCGAGATGATTACACCTTTGGCGCCAGCCATCGACACGCCATCCAGCAACGGGTTCGCGATCGCGCGTTCGGCGGCTTCGAGTGCGCGGTTTTCACCTTCGCCTTCACCGGTACCCATCATCGCCTTGCCCATCTCGCTCATCACCGAGCGGACATCGGCAAAATCGAGATTGATCAGCCCCGGCATCACCATGAGATCCGTTATCGAGCGTACACCCTGTTGCAGCACCTCGTCGGCCAGTTGGAACGCTTCCTTGAAGGTCGTTTCCGCCTTGGCGATCAGGAACAGGTTCTGATTGGGAATGACAATCAACGTATCGACATGCTTTTGCAGTTCTTCGATACCGGCTTCGGCGGCGCGCATCCGCCGCGTTCCCTCAAACAGAAAGGGCTTGGTCACCACACCCACTGTCAGCACACCCTTGCGCCGGGCCGCCTCGGCGATCACGGGAGCCGCACCTGTACCGGTGCCCCCGCCCATACCGGCAGCGATGAAGCACATATTCACGCCTTCCAGGGCATCTTCGATTTCCTGGACGGTTTCTTCCGCGGCTGCCTTGCCGACTTCGGGCCGCGCGCCTGCGCCTAGGCCGCCAGTAATATCGGGGCCGAGCTGAATACGGGTATCCGCATCGGAGGTATTGAGCGCTTGTGCATCGGTATTCGCAACAAGAAAATCGACACCCTCGATCTCGGCCGTGATCATGTTGGCAATTGCATTGCCACCGGCACCACCGACACCGATCACGGTGATCCGAGGGCGAAGCTCTTCCGATGCCGCGGGCCCAATATTGATACTCATTGCATTTCCCTCCGAGGGGGTTGGATCAATTATGAATATTCGCAATTAGCTTGGCACAAAGCGAATCGCCGGTGCATAGGGGTTGGCCGCTTATCCACAGTGGTTACGGGCTCGCCCAAGGCATCAGAAGTATTCCTTCAGAGCCGTAAACAGCCGGTTGACAGCCGTTATCCCGGAATAACGCACGGATGGCTGGTAACTCTTGCCGACCGATCGGATATCAACCGGATCGTCCGCCGCGTAGAGGCATAATCCGGCCAATGTGGCGAAGCCTGCCGTGGAATGCGCTTCGGGCAAGCCGCGCAATGTAGGCGATTTCCCGATCCGCACCGGTCGCCCAAGTGCACTCTGCGTGAAATCAGCAATACCCGCGAGTTCCGCACCACCGCCCGTGAGCACGACCTGGCTACCGCGCGCAGCGGAAAAGCCCATACCCTTAAGCGCCCGCCCGATATCGTCTGTCAGCCGGGACAATTGCTCGGTCACTACCGACACCAGCTCGGCGCGAGGGATACGGTTGCGATCATCCGCACCGCGTGCGGCAGGTCCGCTACCGTCGTCTCCGGGTCCGTTGACGGGGATCATTTCACGATGGTCGTTGGGGCTTGCAATGGCGGAACCCGACACGCATTTCAGTCGCTCGGCCTGGAAGCGCCGTATGCCAAATGCCGAAGCGACCGCATCGGTAATGTCCGCCGAACCGAACGGAATTGCCGTCAGATCGAGGAGCATGCCACCCGCATAGAGCGAGATATTGGTTACCTCACCGCCGATTTCGATCAGCGCAGTACCCAATTCGCGTTCCTCCGGAGTCAGGCAGGCGTACCCTCCTGCTATCGGAGCCGCGACAACCGCCTCTACTTCGAGATGTGCGTTCTGGACGGCTTCGATCAGGTTCCGTACCGGCGCCGCGTCGGCCAGCATGACATGCACATCAACACCCAGCCGCTCGGCGTGGAGACCCTTGGGATTGGCTACGCCGTGTGCACCGTCGAGTGTATAGTGAGCCGGACGGGCATGGAGCATCATCCGTCCGTCAGGCTCGATCATATCACGTGCGGCAAGCAGGAGATGCTCGATATCGTCCTCTTCGATCCGCCGACCGCCGACATCGATCTCGACCTTCGAAACATGGCTTTTCAGTCCGGCTCCCGCACAACCCACCCAGACACTCGAGACGCTCGTTCCAGCATTCTTTTCGGCCCTTTCCACCGCATCGCGGATCGCATAGGTCGCTGCTGCCATGTCGGTAATGTAGCCACGCTTGATCCCCTGGCTCGCACGGTGTCCGGAGCCGAGCACGACATTCTCACCCGTCTCCGAAACCCCCATGATCATGGCGGAAATACGGAAAGAGCCGACATTGACGGCCCCGTAGATACGGCTGATGCGAGGGATGGCCATCAGCGTTCGCTCCCGGTATCCAGAGATTGATCCGCACGGCCCGGAATGCGCATGTAGATACGTTCCGGCGCGCGCATATCGAAAGTGGCGACCTTGCCTCCCAGCAGGCGGTTCACGCCATCGAGCCGGGCGAAGGAAACGAGCGCACTTGCAGCCTCGTCCCGTCCCTGAGGCAACGCAAGCACCTGGCCGGTGCCGAAAGTGAGGTTCCACCGACGGTTGCCAACCCATTCGGCTTGCGAGACTTGCGGTTTCAGTGCCGGGGCAGTGACAAGCAGGTCGGCCAATGCGGAAACCTGGCGGCTGGCGCCGGGGCCGGAGATCACCAGCATACCCTTGGCATTGGCCTGCGAAATGGGTTCGAGTTCAGCTCCGTTCCGGTCGATAAGAACCAGCCGCCCGGGTTTCTTGAGCACGGCATGCGGTGTGCGCTCGACAATATCGATTACGATGGTGTCGGGTAGTTGCCGCGAGACCCTGGCGTCCTCGACCCACGACAATTCGAGCAACTCGCCCCGCAAGGCAGCAAGATCGACCAGGGGCATCGGCCTGTCGCGCTCACCCAAGGCACGTTCATAGACCTTGAGTTCGTTCATCCGGTCGACACCGGTGACTTTGACCCGACGCACCTCGAAACCCGCTTCCGAAGCGAGGCCGGCTATCTGCTGCTGCGCCATCGCGGGAATTCCCGCGAGGCTGGCTACGAACCAGGCCAACGCCACCGCTCCGCCCAGGATGATCGCCATGAAGATGCGCTGCCACTGTTCGTCGGTAAAGGGCAGGATACCCATCACGGAATCGATTGCCGAACCGGTTTTGGCCTTGGCCATCCGCGCCTTTTGCGCCCTGCTCCGCGACGCTGCCGAACGGCGCACCCCTTTCCCCTTGCGTTTAACCGTCGCCATGATTTCCTCCCGTTGCAGCTTTCCCGCCATGGTGACGCAAGGCCGCGGCGACAATTGCCTCGACCAGGTTCTCATAGCTCATACCGCAATATTTGGCCTGTTCCGGGACTAGGCTGAGCGGAGTCATGCCCGGCTGGGTGTTGGTTTCGAGCACGAATAACCCCGCTTCGCCCCGCTCGTCGTCCCAGCGATAATCGGTCCTGCTCGTGCCCCTGCAGCCCAGTACACGATGCGCCGTAAGTGCGTATTCGCGGCACAATTCCGCAATCCGGTCGGGAATATCCGCCGGACAGACATGCTCGGTCAGCCCGTCGGTATATTTGGCATCATAGTCGTAGAAGCCCGATTTCGGCTTGAGTTCGGTTACCGCTAGCGCACGCGGACCATCCTTTTCGTCGATGACCGCCGTGGTCATCTCGCGGCCGCGAATGAACGGTTCGGCTAGCAATCGGTCAAATTCGCGCCACGGCCCCTGGGCGTCGCGGCGGATCGGATTTCCATAATTGCTTTCGTCGGTAACGATTGCGACACCGACCGAGGAGCCTTCATTGACGGGCTTGAGCACATAGGGCCGCGGCAACGGGTCTGTCTCATACAGCTCTTCGCTCTCGACGATCCTGCCACCGGGCATGGGAATACCGGCTGGAACCAGCGCCTGCTTGGTCAATTCCTTATCGATCGCGATGACCGAAGTGGCCAGGCCCGAATGCGTATAGGGTATGCCCATCAGATCAAGCATGCCTTGCACCGTCCCGTCTTCTCCGGGCACGCCGTGCAGCGCGTTGAAGACGACATCGGGCGTAGCCTCGGCGATGCGAGCGGCAACCTGCCGGTCCATGTCGATCCGCGTAACGCGATGGCCGCATGTCTCGAGCGCTCTGGCGACACCCTCACCCGACATCAGCGAGACCTCGCGCTCATTGGCCCAGCCACCCATCAGGACGGCGACATGGAGCTTGCCAAGCGCGCTCACGGCCTGCCCACCCGCTGAATTTCCCACTCGAGCCGGATGCCCGAATGCTCGTGAACGCGGCGGCGGACTTCTTCGCCGAGAGCTTCGATATCTGCACTGGTTGCGTTGCCAGTGTTGATCAGAAAATTGGCATGTTTCTCGCTTACCTGGGCACCACCTAGGGTCATGCCACGACACCCGGCCGCATCGACCAGTTGCCATGCCTTGTGGCCATCGGGATTCTTGAAGGTGGAGCCGCCGGTCTTGGTCCTGAGCGGCTGTGATTCCTCGCGTGCCTGCGCAATGCGGTCCATTTCCGCTCCGATTTTCGCAGGATCCCCCGGCACGCCACGAAAACGCGCTTTGACGACCACCGCGCCATCGGGCAGCGCGGAATGGCGATAGGAGTATTCGAGATCTTCGGCCGGCAAAGTGGTCAGTCCACTCCCGGGAAGAAAGACATCGCAATCGACGAGAATGTCGGCCACTTCGCGCCCATAAGCCCCGCCATTCATGCGCACGAAGCCGCCCACCGTCCCGGGAATGCCGCGCAGGAATTCGAGTCCGGCTATTCCCGCATCGCGAGCGGCGGATGACACGAGGATACCACTCGCCCCGCCACCGCAAGCGAGAATGCCGCCGTCGCATATATCCACCTTGGAGAAGGGCTTGCCCAACCTTACCACCACACCCGGCACACCGCCGTCGCGCACGATCATGTTGGAGCCGAGGCCGAGAGCCATGACCGGGACGTCTTCATCCAACCCGCCTAGAAAATCCGCAAGATCTTCGAGGTCGGCAGGCTCGAACAGGCAATCGGCGGTCCCTCCACTCTTGAACCAGACCAGCCTCGCCAGCGGCGCATCGCGCGTCAGCTTCCCGCGCATGCCACCGGGCGATGCGGCATTGCCCGCATGCATCGCCCAATCGTCGGACCGGTGAACCGTCATATGCCCCGCTCCTGCCCGATCGCTGCGGCAAGGCTGGCCGCCCATTTGGTGATGTCTCCCGCGCCGAGGCAAACGACAAGGTCGCCTTCCCCTACCTCGTCCGCCAGCGTACGGGCCAGGTCGGACCGGTCGGCGATCGCGGCAGCCGAACGATGTCCGCGAGACTTGAGGCCAGCCACAAGCGCTTCGGAATCGGCCCCCTCAATCGGTTCCTCGCCCGCTTCATAGACCGGAGTGACATAAACCTGGTCCGCCTCGTTGAAGCAGTTCTGGAAATCATCCATCAGGTCGTGCAGCCGCGTGTAGCGATGTGGTTGCACCACCGCGATCACGCGCCCCTTCGCACTTTCCCTCGCAGCCCCGAGCACGGCACGGATCTCGACCGGGTGGTGCGCGTAATCATCGATGATTGTCGCACCGGCGACTTCGCCCACCCTGGTAAAGCGACGACGGACACCGCCGAACTTGTCGAAGCCGCCGGTGATCACATCGTCCGGGCAGCCCATTTCGATCGCTACCGCGATCGCGGCAAGTGCATTCTGGACGTTGTGCCGGCCGGGCATGGGCAGCCTTACGCCTTCGATCCGCCGGTCTTCTTCGCCCCTCTGGCGTATGACGACATCGAATTCGTTACCCCCATCGACCTGGCGGACATTCACCCCGCAAATATCGGATTGGAGCGAGAAGCCGTATGTCACGACCCGCCGGTCGCGAACCTTGCCGATCACCGCCTGCACTTCGGGATGGTCTATGCACAGGATAGCCGCACCATAGAACGGCACATTGTGGATGAACTCGACGAAGGCATCCTTCACTCCGTCGAAATCGCCGTAATGATCAAGGTGCTCGGGATCGATATTGGTCACGACCGAGATCTGGCCATCGAGACGCAGGAAGCTCCCGTCGCTCTCGTCGGCTTCGACCACCATCCATTCGCTATCGCCGAGCCGGGCGTTGGAACCGTATTGTTCGATGATCCCGCCATTGATGACAGTGGGGTCGACCCCGCCCGCATCGAGCAGCGCGGCGATCATGCTGGTCGTGGTCGTCTTGCCATGCGTGCCGGCCACGGCAACGGTCCGCTTGAGCCGCATCAGTTCGGCCAGCATTTCCGCACGACGCACCACCGGGATGCGATTTTCCAGTGCATGCGCCACCTCGGGATTGGTGCGCTTAACCGCAGTCGACGTCACCACGACGGCCGCTCCCTCGACATTCTCGCGCTCATGACCGATCTTCACGGCAATGCCGCGTTTGCGCAGCCGTTCGACGCCCGGCCCCTCGGCCAGATCCGAACCCTGCACCGTATAGCCGAGATTGTGCATCACTTCGGCGATGCCGGACATCCCGATCCCGCCAATCCCGACAAAGTGGATCGTCCCGATATCGGTATCGACACCTTTCATTTTACATTATCCCGGCCAGCGCCCTGCCCGGCAGGCGCGCCCTGTACCGCACCTCGCGCGGAATCCCCTCCGACATGAATGACATCCATCATATCCGCACCGCCGAAGCTTTCGACCAGATCGGCAAGATCCCTTGCCGCATCCGGCCGCCCGCAATTCCACGAAGCATGCGCGGCGGTGGCCAGCGTTTCGGGATGCTGGGCCAACACCTGAATCTGCTTTGCGAGTTCCTTGGGCGTGAAATTGTCCTGCCGGATCATCCGTGCCCCGCCGGTCTTGCCCAGCTCGCGCGTATTGGCAGCCTGGTGATCGTCGGTCGCGATCGGCAGCGGCACCAGGATCGCCGGGCGTCCCACGGCAGTCAGCTCGGCAATGGTCGAAGCGCCTGCACGGCCAATGAACAGATGCGCATCGGCCAGCCGTGCGGCCATGTCTTCGAAATAGGTCGCCAGCTCGGCCGGAATATCATGGCTGCGGTAACGCTCGCGCACCGCATCGATGTCTTCCGCACGACATTGCTGGATGACCTGCAACCGCTGACGCAATGCGGGCGGGAGCATGGCCAGGCCGTCGGGAACGATCTCGGACAATATGCGCGCGCCCTGGCTCCCCCCGGTCACCAGAATCCTCAGCAGGCCATCGCCGGAAAATGCCGGGAAAGGCTCATCACGCAAGGCCAGGACTTCCGCACGCACCGGATTGCCGACCAGATGGACCTTGTCGGAATGCCTGGGGCCCAGCCGTTCGATTTCCGGATAAGCGGTGGCGATTGCCTGTACGCGTCCCGACAGAAGGCGATTGACCCGCCCCAGGACGGCGTTCTGTTCGTGCACGATGCTGGGAATTTCCGCCGAGGTCGATGCCAGAAGCGCGGGCAGTGCCGGATAGCCACCGAAACCGACAACGGCGCTGGGTTCGAAACTTTCGAACAGGCGGAGCGCCATCCTGCGCCCCTCGAACACGGCCCGAATGCCGCCCAACCAGTGCAGCGGGTTCCTTCCGAAGCGTCCCGCCGGCAGGACATGCGCGGGCAGGAAGTCGGGTTTGCCGGGAATATCGGCCCCGCGCTTGTCGGTAATCAGCGCGACATGGTGGCCGCGCCGCTCGAGTTCCGTTGCCAGCGCGAAAGCGGGAATCAGGTGCCCACCGGTACCGCCCGCGGCGAGAACGTAATGGCGCGACGAGCCGGTCATTGCACATCTCCCTTGCCGAACAGCAACTGGCGCAATCCGGGCGTTTCACGTGTCAGAAACGGGTTGCGGCGGGTTATCGCCAGCAACAGGCCGGCAGTAAGGCATATGGCAATGGTCGATGATCCACCGTAGGAAACAAGCGGCAACGTCATGCCCTTGGACGGGAAGAGCTGCAGGTTGACCATGATATTGATGAATGCCTGTCCCCCGATCAGAGTCACCAGGCCGGCACCAGCCAGCAGTGTAAAAAGATCGTCTTCATCCGCAAGCCGCACGAGTACGCGAGCAACTATGGCAAGATAGAGCGCAACGATCACCCCGCACATGATCAGGCCGAATTCCTCGCCGATGACCGAGAAGATATAGTCGGTATGCGCTTCCGGCAGGGTCATCTTGCGAATCCCCAGCCACAGCCCGCTGCCCGTCCAGCCGCCCGCCAGCAATGTCCTCTGGGCCAAATCGACCTGATCAAAAGCCGAGCCTCCGCCGAGGAAATCGTTGATCCGGTTGTGCGCGGTATCATACCAGAAATAAGCCATTGTGAGCAGCCCTACCGCCGCCGCGACGACCAATCCCAGCCGCTGCACCGGCACGCCCGACAGCAGCGCCAGCACGAACCACACTCCGCAAAACAGTATGGTTCCGCCGAGATTCGGTTGCAGCATTAGCAAACTGCCGACTGCGATCAGCGCCCCCGTGGCGATCCACATCACCGGCAGGTTCGGATCGCGCAGGCGGACTGACAGGATCCAGGCCAGCGCGACAGCGAAACCGGGCTTGAGGAATTCGGACGGTTGCAAGGTCATGCCGAATTTGAGCCATCGTTTCGCACCGTTCACTTCGTGCCCTATCAATGGAACCAGCATCAGCAATGCGAACATTGCAAGCGCGAGCAGGATACCGATCCGGCGCGCATTGTCGCGGGTCAGCAGCGATACGCCCAGCATGATCACCAGGCCGAGTGCCTGCCAGCGCAGATGCGCCCAGTAGAAATAGAGTTCGGGCAATTGCGTGGCCGCCGTCGAGAGGCGGTGCGCGCTTGCTGGCGACGCGGCGGCCACGGCCGCGGTGCCGATCGCCATCAAGGCGAGAATCAGAAACAGCAGCGCCCGGTCCACTTCTCGCCACCAAATCTTGAGTTCGACCCGGTACGAGCCACGGTAGCGTTCATCCCATGTGTCGTCGCCCATATTGGGAATGTAAGGTTGGGCATCGCTCATGCGGCGGACCTCCCTTCCATGCGCGGGACCATCGGCGGCGGCGTACCGGTCAGCATTGCGACGATTTCGCGGAAATGTTCGCCGCGTTTTTCGAAATCGCGAAACTGGTCGAAACTCGCGCAAGCGGGGGAAAGCAGGATGATATCGCCCGGACGCCCGTTTTCAACCGCCCGCCTGACCGCCTCGCAGAGCAATTCGGCCTTCACGACCCTGACACGGTCTTCGAGCAATTCGGCAAACCGTGGCCCCGCTTCACCGATCGTATAGGCTATCGCGACATTGCCCAATTGGGCCTCGCATTCGCCCAAGCCGTCTTCCTTCGGCAATCCACCAACGATCCAGTGGATGCGTGGGCCGTCCGCTTCCGGTGGAAACGCGGCCAGTGCCGGCGCCGTGGATGCCTGGTTGGTGGCCTTGCTATCATTGATGAACAGCACCCCGCGATGCGCAGCCACCACTTCCATCCGGTGCGGCAATCCGCGAAAGCTTTCCAGCGCCGCTTCGGCAACGGCACGATCCACTCCGATTTCTTCGACCAGCGCCAGCGCGGCCGCGGCATTTTCGAGATTATGCGGTCCCTGCAAGGCCGGCCAGCGATCCTGCTTGCCGACGATGGTTTCACGATCGATGCAAATCGCACGTCCGCCAGCACGCCGAGCCTGCTCCACAGAACAGACCGCGCGCGTGGCATCGTCTCGGCAGCCGAACACGGCGAACTGTCCCGAACGCTGCATGGTGAACAGCCGCCCTTTGGAAAAGGCATAGGCCTCGAACCCGTCATACCGGTCGAGATGATCGGGGGTAATGTTGAGCAATGCCGCCGCCTCGCAAGCGAGCGAACGGGTCAGGTCGATCTGGTAGCTCGACAGTTCGAGCACATAGACACCGCCATCGGGCAATGGGTTCTGGGCCAGGATGGGAATGCCGATATTGCCACCCATCTGCGCCGGCAGGCCGGCCGTCCGGCAGATATGGTCGATCAAGGCGGTGGTGGTCGATTTGCCATTGGTCCCGGTAATGCCGATTACCTTGTGCGGCGGCAGGTCTGCACGGGCGAGCGCAAACAATTCGATATCGCCGATTACCGGCACACCGAACTGCGCCGCCCTTTCCGAAATCGGATGGGTATTGAGCGGCACGCCCGGCGATACCACGATCCCGTCAAACCCGGTCAGGTCGATTTCCAGCGGATCGGCCAGCCGTGCCCGGCCGTCCAGCCTGCTGCGTGCGACATCCTGCCGGTCCCACGCCACCACGTCCGCGCCGCTCGCCAGCAGAGCCTCCGCCGCAGCCAGGCCGGAACGGGCCAGGCCAAGGACGGCATAGCGCTTGCCGGAAAAGGCCGGCGAAGTGATCATCGCAGCTTCAACGTGGCAAGGCCCATCAGCGCAAGCACGATCGAAATGATCCAGAAACGGATCACGACCTTGCTTTCGCTCCAGCCAAGCTGTTCGAAATGATGGTGGATCGGAGCCATGCGGAAGATGCGCTTGCCCGTTCGCTTGAACCAGAACACCTGGATGATGACCGAGGCGGTCTCGATCACGAACAGCCCCCCGACGATCAGCAATACGATCTCGTGATGGCTGGCGACTGCAATGGCCCCCAGCGCGCCGCCGAGTGCCAGACTGCCCGTATCGCCCATGAAAACGGCTGCCGGCGGCGCGTTGAACCACAGGAAGGCCAGCCCGGCTCCCATGATCGCCGCGCAGAAAATTGCCAGTTCGCCTGCACCCGGCACGTGCGGGATGCCGAGATATTCGGAATAGTCCACGCGTCCGACGAGGTAGGCGATCAGGGCGAAGGTGCCGGCGGCGATGATGACCGGCATGGTCGCAAGCCCGTCGAGCCCGTCGGTCAGGTTCACCGCATTGCCGAAACCGACGATCACCACTGCCGCGAAGACATAGTAGAACGGCCCCAGCTCGATCCCGAAATCGTTGACGAAGGGAACGTAGAGGAAGGTACTGATCTGGCTGACGATGATCCATGAGGCGATGCCGGCAACGACGAATTCGAGCAGCAGCCGTACCTGGCCGGACACGCCCTTGTGGCTCGCCTTGGAAACCTTGTCGTAATCGTCGAGAAAACCGATCAACCCGAAGCCCGCGGTCACCGCCATGCAGGCCCAGACGAAGGGATTGCGCAGGTCCATCCACAGCAGCATGGCCAGCAACAGCGCGACCAGGATCAGCAATCCGCCCATTGTCGGCGTGCCGCGCTTGGCAAGATGCGTCTGCGGGCCGTCTTCGCGGATCGGTTGCCCCTTGCCCTGGCGGACACGGAGCATGTCGATCATGCGCGGACCGATGATGAGGCCGATGACGAGTGCCGTCATCAGCGTCGCTCCGGCACGGAACGTCTGGTAGCGGACGAGATTGAGCGCGCCCTCGAATCCCAACCATTCGGCGATCAGATAAAACATTCAGTCTTCCAGGCCCCCATCAGTTCCTGGCCGTAAAGTGCGACACCAGCCTGCCGAGACCGACCGAATTCGATCCTTTTACGAGAATCGTGTCGCCCGCGGTTATCCCGAATTCCTCAAGCGCCGCGATCGCCTCGGCAGGCCCATCGCATTGGGCGAAGCCGAGTCCGCCTGCAAGCGCCTCGCTTGCGCCTTTCCCCAAATCCCGCGCGAGCGGATGCATCTCTTCACCGACCAGAATCGCATAATCGATCTGGGCATCAGCCAGCGGTTCGGCCAGTTGCGCGTGAAAGCGGTCGGTGAAATCGCCCAGTTCCTTCATCGCGCCAAGCACTGCGATGCGGCGCGTGGCCGGTGTCTGGCCGAGCTGACGCAAGGTCGCACGCATCGATGCCGGGTTGGCATTGTAGCTTTCGTCGATAAGCACCGCATTGCCACCGGTAGCGGCAATGCGATGGCGTGCCCCCCGACCCTTGAGGCCACCCATTTCCGCAAGCGCCAGTCCGGCGGAGCCGAGATCACCGCCGGCAGCCTTCACCGCAGCCATCACCGCCAGCGCATTGAAAATCCAGTGTTCGCCCGGTTCGGCAACCGTGAAGCACAGCCTTGTCCCGGCAAGGTCGGCGGTCACCAATGCCCCGCCATTGGCGGAAGGAATGGCATCGAGCAGCCGGACATCGGCATGATCCGCCCGACCGAACGACATAATCCGGGCCCCGGCCTTCACGGCATGATCGCACAAGCGCCGGAAATGCGGCGAATCCGCCGGGACGATTGCCGTTCCGCCCTGTTCCAGCCCGCCGAATATTTCCGCCTTGGCGTTGGCGATCGCCTCTTCGCTGCCCAGGTTTTCGATATGCGCAGGAGCGATGGCGGTGATGACCGCGACAGCAGGGCGGACCTGCGCCGCCAGTGCCTCGATTTCACCCGCATGGTTCATACCCATTTCAAATACGCCGAAGCAGCTGCGGGCCGGCATCCGCGCAAGACTGAGCGGTACACCGACATGATTGTTGTAGCTGCGTACCGAACGATGGGCCTGGCCGCGGCTTGACCGGTCAAGCGCATTGAAGATCGCTTCCTTGACCCCGGTCTTGCCGACCGAACCGGTTACGCCGATGCGGACCGCGGAACACCTGTCGCGCGAAGCTGCGGCGAGATTTTCCAGGGCCGCATTGGTGTCCTCGACCAGGATATGCGGCCACTCGATCGGGCGATCGACAACAGCCGCGGCAGCTCCATTGGCAAAAGCCTTGTCGAGGAAACGGTGTCCGTCCGTGGTTTCACCCTTGAGCGCGAAGAACAAGTCGCCCGAACGGACATCGCGCGAGTCGATTTCGACGCCGGAAACCTGGAAGTCGCCGCTTGCCGTGCCGCCAACCCGTTCGGCAAGCACCTGCGCTTCCCACAGAGCGAGCGGGAGCCGGTCGCGTGGATCGGCGGGCCAGGCACGCAATGCCGAGTGATGCAACGGGCGCGCGCTCATGCTTCCGCTTCCTGTGGAGCGGCGCACTCGCGGGCAACCGCGACATCATCGAATGGCAGAATACGCATATCTTCTCCCGAACCTACGATCTGGCCTTGTTCGTGACCCTTTCCGGCGATCAACACGATATCGTCCCGCCCGGCTTCCGTGATCGCAGCGGCTATGGCCTGACGCCGATCGCCGACTTCGCGAGCTGTGGGCGAAGCAGCGAGAATCTCTTTCCGGATCGCGGCGGGATCTTCGCCCCGCGGATTGTCGTCGGTCACGATGACCAGATCCGAACCGCGGGCGGCCACTTCACCCATCGGCTTGCGCTTGCCCTGATCGCGATCCCCGCCGGCACCGAATACGGTGATCAGCCTCCCGCTTACATGCGGGCGTAGTGCTTCCATCGCCGCCGCGAGCGCGTCGGGCGTATGGGCGTAATCGACATAGACCGGTGCACCGGCCTGCGTGATGACCGCACGCTCGAGCCGGCCGCGCACAGGCTGTAGACGGGCAACGCCGTCGAATACCGTCGACGCATCGACGCCGGTCGCCAGCACCAGTCCAGCAGCGACCAGTGCATTGGCGGCCTGGTAGGCACCTATCAACGGCAAGCGGATCGAACGGACCACACCGGCATGTTCGATTTCGAGTTCCTGCCCCAATTGCGTCGGGGTACGGGCGAGCAGGCGTATGCCATTTTCGTCTTTGGCCCCCTGCCCGCCCACCGTGAACACGCGCAACGCTCGCTTTCGCGCATGCTCGATGGCCCGTCCGGTCCACTCGCTGTCACCGGTCCAGACCACTGCCGTCGCTCCGTCCGACACCACTTCGTCAAACAGACGCATCTTGGCCGCGAAATAATCTTCCATGTCGGCGTGGTAATCGAGATGGTCGCGGCTGAAATTGGTGAAGGCGGCAGCCGTGACCGGCACGCCCTCGTTACGATATTGGGATAGCCCGTGGCTCGACGCCTCATAGGCAACATGCGTCACGCCCTCGCGCGCCAGTCCGCTCATATTCGAGAGGAAGGTTACGATATCCGGCGTGGTCAATCCGGTCGACACGCTCTCGTCCGGCGTCGTCACGCCAAGCGTGCCGATCGATGCTGCACGCTCACCGGCCATCCGCCACAACTGACGGGTCATCTCGACAGTCGAAGTCTTGCCGTTGGTCCCGGTAACCGCCACGATCGTTCCGGGCACGGGCGTAAAGAACTTCGCAGCGAGCTGCGCGAACGCCCGGCGCGGTTCGGCGTCGGCGATATGCGTTGCCTTGTCGATAACCGCATCGGGCTGTGCGACAACCGCTACCGCTCCGGCATCGACGGCAAGCGGGATAAAGTCCTCGCCGTTGAAACGGGCGCCGCGA
>JANQPE010000023.1 GCA_028289565.1 Parerythrobacter sp. | reverse complement strand
GGTCGCCGCCGGCCGTGCCCGGCCCCGCATCGCCGTCCACGATTTCGCCGGAAACCGTAACCACGCCTATCGCGCTACCCGGCGTATCGGGCGCTATCTCGGTCAGCCACGGTTCGAGCTCGCTGTAGGCATAGGTGCCCGGGGCGTCGTCCCACGGATCCTCGCCGGCCAATTCGGCCACTCTTGTACCGAATTCGATCCGGCTTCCGAGCTTGTCAACCAGGCCGGCTTCGAGCGCGGCGGTTGCGAAATCGCCAGCATTCTCCTCGATCCATTGGACTGGCTCTTGCGTTACCCTGTCGAGCTGGAGTTGCGGGCGGGCCTTCTTCACATTGGCCTGCCATTCTTCCCAAAGTGCGCCGTAGAGCGCTTCGTAGTTTTCACGCGCCTCGGGCGACATGTCGCTGCGCGAATAGGGCTCGACGGCCGATTTGTAAGTACCGACCTTGTAGACTCGGGCGTTGATATTCAGCTTGTCGAGCAGTTCGCCGTAATAGAGCCGCGAGCCGCCCGGCCCGGCGATGATCGCGCCGCCCAGCGGATCGACCCACACCTCGCTCGCATGGGAGGCCAGCATCATGGCGCCATCTCCATAGCCGATCGCATAGGTCAGTACCGGCTTCTCGGCGGCCTTGGCACGATCGAGTGCGGCACCGATCGATTGCAGATGCACTTGCCCGCCGCCGAGGAAGCTGGTCAGATCGAGCACGATCGCCTTGATCCGCTCGTCTTCGGCTGCTTCGTCGATCGCGTGAACAAGGTCGCGGGCCTGGTACTCGCCGATTGGCTCCTGTCCGGTCAGCAGAGCCGCAAAGGGGTCGATGGGGGTTCGCTCTTCGACCACGACGCCGTCGAGTTGGAGGAGCAGTGCGCCCTCGCGGACCTGGGCTGGGCTCGGGCGTGCAGTCAAAATAGCGTAGAGCAGTATGAAAAACAGCAACAGGAAGACGAGTGCCATCCCGTCCTTGATGCCCACCAACAGTCGCCAGACCTTACCTGCGAAGCTCATATATCGATCTCTCCAAGTACTGTGCGCCTTATCTAGGGCGAGCGGTGGCACTGTTCCAGCCGAATGTGCTTGAGTGGGCGATAGCGCTCGACTAAGGGCGTGGCTTTAATGGCATCGATGGACACTTCTTCGACTTCGGGCCGCTTCCCGGCGGGCGGGCAGGCGTTTCCCCATCGCGATCTGCTGGGTATCGGCCAGGTGGAGCGGCATGAAATCCTCTTCCTGCTAGACGAGGCGGAGCAGTGGGTCGAAATGAACCGGCAGTCGGCCAAGCACAGTGACACGCTGGCCGGCCTGACCATCATCAATGCCTTCTTCGAGAATTCCACCAGAACGCTGCTCAGCTTCGAGATTGCCGGCAAGCGGTTGGGGGCGGACGTGGTGAACATGCATGCCGCGCAGTCGAGTGTGAAAAAGGGTGAAACGTTGATCGATACCGCGATCACACTCAATGCCATGCGCGCCGATGCGATCGTCATTCGCCACGGATCGAGCGGCGCGGTGGACCTGATCGCGGGGAAAGTGGATTGTCCGGTACTCAATGCCGGCGACGGGCAGCACGAGCACCCCACCCAGGCTCTGCTTGATGCCTTGGCCTTGCGCCACGCGCTTGAGGCACGGGGCGAGGGGAGCGAGGATTTTACGGGCCTTACGGTAACGATTTGCGGCGATATCCTGCACAGCCGCGTGGCCCGTTCGAACATCCTGTGCCTTACCGCGCTTGGGGCAAGCGTGCGCCTGTGCGCGCCGCCTGCGCTGATGCCTGCGGGGATCGAGGCCATGGGCGCACGGCCGTTTACAGATTTCGACGAAGCGCTACGCGGCACCGATGTGGCCATGATGCTGCGTCTGCAGACCGAGCGGATGAGCGGTCAGTTCATTCCCTCTGCGCGTGAATACCACCATCTCTACGGACTGACGAGGGAGCGGCTGGAACGTTGCGCGCCTGATGCCTTGGTAATGCACCCCGGCCCGATGAACCGGGGGGTCGAGATCGATAGCGAAGTGGCCGACATGCTCGATCGCTCGATCATCACCCGCCAGGTCGAGATGGGCGTGGCGATCCGGATGGCCTGTCTCGACGTGTTGACCCGCAAGGGACGTGGCGTGCCGGGGTGGGGCGATAACGATGGCGGGAGGCAGAAGGACGAGGGGCAGTGGGTATGAAACAGCTTCGCCCCCTCACGATTACCGGCGGCTGTCTCGTCACGCCCGACGGCGTAAAACCCGGCGTGATCAGGCTGGCAGAAGGGAAAATCGTCGCTTTGGGCGATATTCCGCCGGACGATGGCGACAAAATCGTCGACGCCAAAGGTCAGTTGGTGGCGCCCGGCCTCGTCGATCTGGGGGTGTTTGCCGTGGACAGGCCGGCCTTTCATTTCGGCGGTATCACGCGCGCGGCATTGATGCCCGACCAATTGCCGCCACTCGATCTGCCCAGTCGTGTTTCCTATATCGCCAAAAGCGGCAAGCCGGATCTGTGGATTCATCCCCTGGCGGCTGCGACGCGCAATCTTGACGGATATGAGCTGGCCGAACTGGGCCTGATGCGGAATGCGGGTGCCAGGGGTGTCGCAACAGGCAGAAGCTGGATTGCCGATTCGGGCGTCATGGCACGCCTGCTGGGATATGCCGCGATGCTCGACCTGCCTGTTATCGCCCATCCCGAAGATGGTGGGCTGGTCGGTGAAGCCGTTGCCACTGCGGGAGAAATGGCAACGCGTCTCGGGCTTCCCAGCGCTCCACAGCAAGCGGAAGTGCTTGCCGTAGCGCGTGATATTGCTCTTGCCGAGATGACCGGGGCGCGGTTGCACATTCGGCAGGTTACGACTGTTGCCGCACTCGATCTTGTACGTGCGGCGAAACAGCGCGGTGTTTCCGTGACGGCAGGCGTCACTCCTGCGCATTTCATGCTTTCCGATCTTGCAACTGCCGAATTCCGCACTTTCGCGAATCTCTCACCTCCCTTGCGACCGGAAATACACCGGCAGGCCGTGATTGCGGCGATCGGCGATGGTACTATCGACGTGGTCGCGTCCGGACATGATCCGCGCGGACCGGAGGATAAACGCCTGCCTTTTTCGGATGCCAAGCCGGGCATGGCCGGGGCCGAAACCCTGCTGGCCATGACCTTGACGCTGGTTCGTGACGGTCTGATCGATACTGCGCGTGCCTTTGACCTGATGGCCGGCGCGCCAGCCCGGTTGCTGGGGATCGAAGCCGGAGTTCTGCAAGAGGGATATGAGGCCGATATCGCTCTGATCGATCCTGAAAGACCATGGGTGGTCGATAGCCGCAAGATGGCTGCTACGGCCGGTAATACCCCGTTCGATGGCCAGCCTGCTCAGGGTCGAGCTATCGCACTGTTCAAAGGCGGGGTGCCGATAGGCTAGTCAAAAAACCCCTCCCGCACCGAAGCACGGAAGGGGTATCAGGCTCGCTGTAAATTCGCGCGAGCTTATCGGCTCGCCATTCTTGTGTCGCGCTTGACGGCACCGGGCAGGGGCCTGCCTTCGGCCCAGGTAATGCAACCGTGGCCGCTGCGTTTTACCGTCGAGCACATCGACTTGGCGTTGCCCGAGGCGAAACCGCCCGCCGATACGCGATAATAGGTCTTGCCGCGTACGCGTGCCTCGGTGATCACCATCCTGTAACGATCGAGTTGCGGGTAACGCTTGGCATAGATTCCCCACGCCCGGCGTGCGCTTTCGCGGCTGCCGAAGGATCCGAGCTGGATCAGGTGCTTGCCGGTGGCTGCCGGTGCAGCGGACGCGGTGCGTTGGCCACGAGGCTTGGGTTCGGCGCCGTAACGGGCAGGCATTTTCTGCACGACCGGATTGGAAATGAACCGGATCGCGCTTTTTGCGACCTGCACCGGAGTCGCACCCGTCGGTGCGGGAGCCGCGAAAGCAGCTTCGAAACTGTCCGGCTTGCTGCTGGCGGGTTCGGCCGTTGCGACTTGCGGGGCCGGCTGGTCCGTAGCTTGCACGGGGGCCTGAACGGCTTGGAGCGGTGGCAGTTCGCCGGCCGGGGCGGCATGGGCATATTCGCTTGCCGCGGTGGGGGGAGCGATCGGTGCCGGAGCCAGCGTAGCGGCTTCGGCGGCCAGTTGTTCGGCGGTCGGATGATTGTTCAATGCCAGCGCGACCGGCTGACCCGCATCGGTCACGACCGGTACTTCGAGCAGTGCGGCGATACGGGCCTGCGATGCTGCGGGATGCATGGTACGAGCCCATTCGGCAAGCCGGGCACCGACCTTGTCGGCGGGCACATCTTCGGCGGCCATCACGCGAGCAGCCCGCCAATTGCCTTGCAAGGCATAGGAATAGGCGAGGTTCTGGCGGACTTTCGGCGTATTATAACCGCCACGCAGTGCGTTGGCGAGCGCATGAGTTCCCAAGCCCGGACGACCGGCCAAGGCCATGGCCAGGCCATAGTCAGCCGGATCCAGGTCCTCGCGCCAGTCTTCGAGCACGCCGAGTGCCACGGTATTATTGCCGGAAGCGATTTCGGCCAGGGCGTAGCTGAGCGCGGTACGGGGTGCGTTCTCGCCGAGAGACAGGGCATCCTTGAAACTGGTCGCGGCAGACTGGAAACGCCCGGCTTCCATATAGGCTGCGCCGAGCATGGCACGATAGGCGGCGTTGCGCGGTTCAGCCAGAACGGCTGCCTCGGCATGTTCAATCGCCCTGCCTGTCTTACCCTTTTCCAGAGCGACCTGGGCCTTGTTTGCGGACAAGTCCGAACGTGGCGCGGCCTTCATTGCGCAACCGCCCAATGCCGTAGTAGCAAGTGCGGTGGTAACCGCGAGGGCGACGAAACGGCTGTTCTTGGCAGTGCGGGTCATGGTTCTATCCCCAGTTGCTCAACGCCGCTTCACTTGCGCGGCGAGTGATTCGAGTTCGGGCATGTCGCCCAGCAGCGCGTCGAGTGCTTCGGTGACGACCTGCTGTGCGCTGCGATTGCGGATCGTGCTGGCCAGACGCAGTTTAAGATGGCGCTCGGCGTCGAGGCGAAGCGTGAAAGCGGCACGCTTGCCCTGCTCGAATGCCGAACGGCGCTTCTTCGAAGGTATCGTCGAGATCGATTTTTCGACCTGCTCGGCAATTTTCTGTTGCTGGCGACGAACTTCGTTATCGTTCCGGTTCCGGGTTCCGGTATCCTCGGCCTTGGCGGAGTCGATCTGCACGATCTCGGCCTTATGATCGGCCCCGTGCGATTGCTCGCCATCCTTGCCCATGTCGTTCCAGCCGAGATCTTCGAGATTGTGCGCCAAATTGTCCGCCGGGAGCACAGGGCCGAGCTGCGGTTTCATGGCAGGCCTGGCACCGCCCTTGCGAGCAAGCAGCGAAGGATTCAGCGATGCGAAGTTGGATTCGCTCATTGCCCTGTTCTCCTATGCTTACTGTGCTACGCGACGGCCAAAGCCGCCTGCAGGACGATAGGATCCCGGCACTTGCGACACCGAGTTCGGTGCCGCGAAAACCGTACGACGAAAGTTCTTTTCGAGCCGGTCAGCGATATAATTCCACAAAGCAGTAACCTCGTTCGCGCTGCGGCTGTCCGGATCGACCTCCATCACGGTCCGTCCATCGATCATGGATGCGGCGAAATCCGTGCGGTGATGGAGGGTGATCGGAGCCACAGTGCCGTGCTGCGAGAGAGCAACCGCGGCTTCCGAAGTGATTTTCGCTTTGGGTGTCGCGCCGTTGACAACGAATACCAGCGGCTTGCCGGCCCGTTCGCACAGGTCGACCGTCGCACCGACCGCACGCAGGTCGTGAGGACTGGGACGCGTCGGGACGACAATCAGTTCGGCAACGCCGATAACCGACTGAATGGCCATGGTGATCGCCGGCGGCGTATCGATCACTGCCAGCTTGAAACCTTGCTGGCGCAAGGTCTGCAGGTCATTTGCCAGTCGTGCGACAGTAGTTTGGGCGAAGGCCGGATATTCCGCCCCGCGCTCATTCCACCAGTCGGCAAGCGAGCCTTGTGGATCGATGTCGATCAGTACGACGGGTCCTGCCCCTGCACGTTGCGCCTGTACGGCAAGATGCCCGGAAAGAGTGGTCTTGCCCGATCCGCCTTTTTGTGAAGCCAATGCCAATACTCGCACGGGCCGATCCCCCTGAAAAACTATCCTGTGAACCGCGTTATCGCGGGTCGTTTCCGGGGATCGCAGGATAGGACTAATTTTAAGTTAATGCCCTGTCGGCATGCCGGAGCGAGGAGGTGATCGTGGTAAGTCTATGGCAAGAAATTCTATGCTAACAGGGCATTCACTATGTCAGTCTGTGCCCAGAGCGGCGATCCGCTGACGGAAAGGACGTGAGGGAACATGCCGATTGGGCGGAGGATCGCGACAATATTGTGCGGTGCCGTGCTATTGTTGCCAGCACCGGCATTTGCCGATGTGAAAGCCGGTGTCGATGCATGGAGCCGCGGCGATTACCCCGCCGCTGTCAGGGAATGGCGCAAGCCCGCGAGCGAAGGCGATCCCGATGCACAGTTCAACATGGCGCAGGCCTATCGCCTTGGGCGCGGTGTCGATACGAACTCCAGGCAGGCCGAAATTTTCTATGCCCAGGCTGCGGCGCAAGGGCACATGAAGGCGGCGGATAATTATGGCCTGCTGCTATTTCAGGATGGCCAGCGCGAAAAGGCCCTGCCCTATGTGAAAGCGGCTGCCGAACGTGGTGATCCGCGTGCGCAATACCTGCTCGGTATCGCTCATTTCAATGGCGATCTGGTGGGGAAGGACTGGGTGCGTGCCTATGCCTTGCTTACGCTTGCCAATTCGGCCGGCCTCCCACAGTCGCTTTCGACGATCAGGCAGATGGACGATTATATCCCGCTTGCACAACGCGAGCAGGCGCAGGGCCTTGCACAGCAGATGAAACGCGACGCGGATGCCAGGCGGGTCCAGCAACTCGCGGCTGCGGACCTGGCGCTGGGCAGGGGAACAACCGCTGCCGCTCCGCCGCGTCAGGCCGCTGTCCCGGCGATCGCACCGTTGCCGAGCCGGGCAACACAGATTCCGCAAGCTATCCCGAGCACTGCCATACCGCCCACGGTGGCCGCGGCGCAGGCCGCAATAGCCGAAGCCACCCGTGTAACCGGTACGCAAAGCCCGGCCACGGCAGGTG
>JANQPE010000020.1 GCA_028289565.1 Parerythrobacter sp. | reverse complement strand
TTTCTCAGGTCAGGTCGTCGATCCCGGCAATCGCCCGGATTATCTCTTCAATCCCTCCAATGACGGCTGGTTCGGCGCTTTCGGCCCGCCGCAGCACCTGGGGCAGGCGCGCATGCGGGCGATCGAAGAGGGGTTGCCGGTCCTTCGCTCGACGACCACCGGGATCAGCGCGATCGTGGATGCGAACGGCGTGGTCCGCCATCATATCGGCATGCACCGCCCGGGGCGGATCGACGGGTTTGTTCCCTCGGCCAGGCCACCCACACCGTTCTCGCAGCTCGGCAATTGGCTGCCGCTGGGCTGGGCATTTCTGGCGATGGTGGGATCGCTGGTTGCCATGCGGGTACGGGGTCGCTAACACGCGCGGCCAGACATAAAGCCTTCTTTATATCAGGATTTCATGCGCACCAACTACCTCTTCACCTCGGAGAGTGTCTCCGAAGGCCATCCCGACAAGGTTTCCGATCAGGTATCCGATGCGATCGTCGACCTGTTCCTGTCGAAAGATCCCGAAGCCCGCGTCGCTTGCGAGACGCTGACGACGACCCAGCGGATCGTTCTGGCTGGCGAAATCCGCTGCAAGGGCGTGTTCGAAAACGGCGAGTGGGCCGATGGCGCGCTCGCCGAGATCGAGCACGTCGTGCGCAAAACGGTGCGCGAGATCGGTTATGAGCAGGACGGTTTCCACTGGGAAACGCTCACTCTCGAAAACCACCTGCACGGCCAGAGCGTGCATATCGCGCAGGGCGTCGACGCAAGCGGCAACAAGGACGAGGGCGCAGGCGATCAGGGCATCATGTTCGGCTTTGCCTGCGACGAAACGCCCGACCTGATGCCGGCACCGATCGATTACAGCCACAAGATCCTCGAACGGATGGCCGCCGACCGCAAGGACGGCACCGCGCCGTTCCTCGAACCCGATTCGAAAAGCCAGGTCACGCTACGCTATGAAGACGGCAAGCCGGTTGCCTGTACCGCCGTGGTCGTCTCGACCCAGCATGGCAGGGGGTACGACGATGGCGAGAAGGAAGCCGAGCTGCACGCCTATGTGAAACGCGTGGTCGGTGAAATCCTGCCGGCGGGTTTCATTTCCGGCGACACCGCCTGGCACATCAACCCGACAGGCACTTTCGAGATCGGCGGCCCGGACGGCGATGCGGGCCTTACCGGTCGCAAGATCATTGTCGATACCTATGGCGGCGCGGCCCCGCATGGCGGCGGCGCGTTCAGCGGCAAGGATCCGACCAAGGTCGACCGCTCGGCAGCCTATGTCACGCGCTACCTGGCCAAGAATATCGTCGCGGCGGGCCTGGCCAGGCGGTGCACCATCCAGCTCGCTTATGCCATCGGCGTCAGCGAGCCATTGTCGCTCTATGTCGATACGCATGGCACGGGGACGGTTGACGACGCCGCGCTGGAAGAGGCGATCAAATCGCTCGACAGGCTCGGCGGTCTGACTCCGCGCGGCATTCGCACGCATCTGGGCCTCAACAAGCCGATCTACCGCAAGAGCGCGGCCTACGGCCATTTCGGCCGGACGCCCGACGGCGATCACTTCCCGTGGGAGCGCACCGACCTGGCCGAGGATCTGAAAGCGGCCCTCAGTTAAGCGGTCCTCAGTCAAGCGGTCCTGAGCTAAGCGAAAGTTCCACGAGCACGATAAGGCGGGCGGCTCGGCCCGGCCGCGGAGCACGGGTCGCGACCGGCGAGCCGCAGGGAGCAGTGCCGGGGGTGCCGATGCGGCAACAAGAATCCTATCCGCACTGTGCCCGATGCAGCAATTTGTGATCGGCCAGCACCAGGGCCATCATCGCGGCGACCACCGGGGCCCCGCGAATGCCGACGCAGGGATCGTGGCGCCCCTTGGTTCTGATCTGCGTTGCTTCGCCGTCCCTGGTGACCGTATCGACCGGGGTCAGGATCGAACTGGTCGGCTTGAACGCCACCCGGCATACCACCGGCTGACCGGTGGAAATTCCGCCGGCGATCCCGCCTGCATGGTTGGCGGTGAATTCGGGTGAGCCGTCTTCGCCCGGCCGCATCGGGTCGGCGTTTTCCTCGCCGCGCAGGGTTGCCGCGTTGAACCCCTCGCCGATTTCCACACCCTTGACCGCATTGATGCCCATCATCGCGGCGGCGAGATCGGCGCTCAGCTTGGCATAGACCGGCGCGCCCCATCCGGCGGGCACGCCTTCGGCGACGCATTCGACCACCGCGCCAAGCGAGGAGCCGTCCTTGCGGGCGGCATCGATCTTCCCTTCCCAGCGCTTGGCCGCCCAACTGTCGGGGCAGAAGAAGGGGTTGTCACCGATCGCGTCGACATTCATCGCGTCGCGATCGATTTCGTCGTCGCCGATCTGGCTGACATAGGCGGTGATGGTCACTTCGGGAATCACCAGCCGCGCGACTGCGCCCGCGGCCACCCGCGCAGCGGTTTCGCGCGCCGAGGATCGCCCGCCGCCGCGATAGTCGCGCAGCCCGTATTTCGCGTCATAGGCGTAATCGGCATGGCCCGGGCGGTATGCGTCCGCGATGTCCGAATAATCCTTCGAGCGCTGGTCGGTATTCTCGATCAGCAGGCTGATTGGCGTGCCGGTCGTCTGTCCCTCGAACAGGCCCGACAGGATCTTCACCGCATCGGCTTCCCTGCGCTGGGTGGTGAACCTGCTCTGGCCGGGCCTGCGCGCGTCGAGGAAAGGCTGGATATCGCTTTCGGCAAGCGCCAGCCCCGGCGGGCACCCGTCGATCACCGCACCCAATGCGGGTCCGTGGCTTTCCCCCCAGGTGGTAAAGCGGAAGACCCGCCCGAATGTGTTCCAGCTCATGCCCGCCTTGTGTCCGATGGGGCGGGCGCTGTCCACTTCACCTTTCATGCGCGAGGGTGAAGAAGGATTTTCCTACACGACTTCTGTCTGCCATGATCAGCGCATGGTTGTCGCCCGTCCCTTGCGCAAATCCGCTTTCCCGCCTCCGCCGCGGCACGGAAACAGGCCTGCTTCGCATGCAATGGGGCAGGATCGGGGTTTTCATTCAGGACTGTGTCAACCTGTCAACTTCGTTCAGCTATCGCGCCACCATCCTGAACGCATTGCACCCGTGGACGCGCTGCTTTTGCCTCTGGTCAAAGCGCTGCCGAATCGGCAGGAACAAAGCATGACTGCAAGGCGTATCCCATGATTGCGAAGCTGAAAGGCCTGCTCGACGAAACCGGCAGTGACTGGGCGGTGATCGATGTCGTGGGGGTTGGCTATCTCGTGCATTGCTCGTCGAAGACGCTGTCGGCGTTGGGTGAGCAGGGCGAGGCGTGCACCGTTTATACCGATCTGCAAGTGTCCGAGAACGACATGCGCCTGCTGGGTTTCGCCGAAGCGGCCGAGCGCGACTGGTTTCGCCTGCTCACGCAGGTACAGGGCGTCGGCAGCAAGGTCGCGCTGGCGATCCTGTCCGCGCTGTCGACCGGCGAATTGCAGGCCGCCTGCGCAGGCGGCGATGCGGCCATGATCGCCAGAGCGCAGGGTGTCGGCCCGAAACTGGCTGGGCGAATCGTCAACGAGCTGAAGGACAAGGCCGGGGCGCTGCCCGCGGGGCCGGGCGGTGTGGCTGCTGCCGCGGCAACGCCGCAAGCGGGAGCCAGCGCCGATGCGGCTTCGGCGCTGGAAAATCTCGGTTTCAAACCCGCCGTGGCAGCACGCGCGGTGGCAGTGGCGCAGGCCGAACTGGGCGAGGATGCCGGAGAAAGCGACCTGATCCGGGTGGCGCTGAAGAGAGCGGCGGGATGAATATGGCAACGCCCTCTCAATCTCGTCATCCTGAACTCGTTTCAGCATCCATCGATCGACTCGCTTCAAGCGTGGCAACCGGCTCGCCAGCCCCGCCATCCCGACGCGAGACGGTGCCTTTCTCGCCAACGAAACACGTTCAGCATGACGGCTTTGATATCCGGGGCGGAGGCTAAATCCGTGACCGATAACCCCGACCTTTCCCCCGATCGCCAGCCCGACGATCCCGATGCGGCGCTGCGGCCCAAATCGCTGGTCGAGTTTATCGGCCAGGAGGCGGCACGCGAGAATTTGCGGGTCTTCATCGACTCCGCGAAATCGCGCGAAGAGGCGATGGACCATGTGCTGTTTTTCGGGCCACCCGGGCTTGGCAAAACCACGCTGGCGCAGATCGTGGCGAGGGAGCTTGGCGTCGGCTTTCGCGCCACTTCCGGTCCGGTGATCGCCAAGGCGGGCGATCTTGCCGCGTTGCTGACCAATCTCGAGCCGAACGACGTGCTGTTCATCGACGAGATCCACCGGCT
>JANQPE010000007.1 GCA_028289565.1 Parerythrobacter sp. | reverse complement strand
AACCTTCCGCCACCACCGATGGACTGCGCCAGAATGCCGCGGCTGCGCTCCATTGTGGTGAGGATGTCGCCGCTGTGGCCGACCGATACTCTCCCAGCGTCACCGCCCGAACCGCCCGAGCCGCCAATCCCGACCGAAGCGGCAAGCGGTGTCATGCCTATCCCCAGGCCAAGCGCAAACACGGAACCGCCATTGCCACCACCACCACCAATCGATTGGGCGGTGATCGCGCTGGAACCCACACCGCCGACTGAAATGCTGCCGACATTGGAAACCATCACCGCCTGGGCAACGCCGCCACCTGCGCCGGTTCCCCCCACACCGACACTGGCTGAGAGAACCTTGTCGGTTGCCGCGGCCGCCGCGATGCTGCCCGAGAAACCGCCATTACCGCCGCCACCGCCGAGCGATTGCGCCAGGATACCGTGAGATCGATTGCCCTGGATCAGCATATCACCGGTGTTGCTGACATTGACGACCCCGGCGAGTGCCGCAGTGCCGCCGCTACCGCCAATCGACACACCAATGGCCGCGGCTCGTTGCCCTGAGAAACTGAGCGCTCCGGAAAGGCTAAAACCGCCTGCGCCGCCACTGCCTCCGATCGATTGGGCAATAATCCCCGCGCTGTCATCACCGGCAATCTGCGACAGACCGGTTTGCGACACACTCACATTGCCGGCGATACCGCCGCCGCCGCCCGAATTACCGACCGCGACAGTGAGACCAGTGCTGTTCTGACCACCGATGGCTACCGCGCCCGCGATCGAGAAACCACCGGCACCACCACTTCCGCCGATCGATTGCGCGAGAATGCCAGAGCTGCGCTGCCCCGCGGTCACGTGATCGCCCACGCTGGTCACATCGACACGGCCAGCCAGGGCTCCGTTGCCGCCTTCCCCACCGACCGAAACGGCTCCTGAAATCTGGTTTTGTCCTGCCGCACCGATGGCAACAGCGACACTGCCACCACCGGCACCGCCATCACCCCCGATAGACTGCGCCATGATACCGTGCGCATCATTTCCGATGGTACCAATCAAACCTTCCTGGTTGACGGTCACACGATTTGCGATGCCGCCGTCACCACCGGTTCCGCCAACACCAACGCTAAGGCTCGCGGCGTTGCTGAGCGCCGCATTGACAGCCACGCCGACCGCAACACCGCCTGTGCCGCCACTGCCACCAACCGATTGCGCGACAATACCACTGGCACGCTCGCCGCCTGTCGCGATCTGGCCGATATTGTCGATTTCGACAACTTGACCGATGCCGCCGTCACCGCCCGCGCCACCAATTGCAACACTGGCGGCACCGGCATTTTGCCCGGCGGTCAAGGCGCCTGCCACCGAGAAGCCGCCTGTCCCACCATCTCCGCCAATCGATTGCCCGACAATGCCCGCAGCATCGTCTCCGAGCGTGCTGATCAGACCGACATTGTCGATATCGATAGCGCCTGCATTGCCGCCGTCACCGCCGCCCCCGCCGATCCCGACAGCGGCAGCCGCTCCGACAGCGCCACCACCGCCGGCTCCTGCCGCGAATGAGAACCCACCTGCGCCACCGCTGCCGCCCAGGGATTGAGCGAGAATTCCGGTTGACGCTGCGCCCTGAGTGAAGATGTCACCAGCCGTGTTGACGGTTACCGCCGACGCGGTGCCACCTGCACCACCACCGCCCGCGATCGTGACAGCAGCGCCGATACCAGCCTTGGCACCCAAGCCAACGCTCGCACCAAGCGCAAAGCCGCCGGCACCACCCCCGCCGCCGATGGACTGCGCGAGATAGGCTTGCGCGAAATCGCCAGACGTGCGCACCTGTCCGATGCTTTCGATGGTCACCGCACCGGCAAGCCCGCCATCACCGCCGCTGCCACCAATGGCAACGCTCGCACCGATGCCGGCGACACCGCCGCCGCCAATCGCGAATGCACCAGACCAGCCGCCAAGCCCGCCATCGCCACCGATAGACTGCGCGGTAAACCCACGCGAACGGTCTCCGCGCGTTTCGACATTGCCGTCATTATCGACCCGGAGGAGCTTTGCGCGACCCGCATCGCCGCCATTGCCTGCGATAGAGACGGAAGCGGCAATACCGGCCTTCGCGCCGATACCGCCCGCGCCTGACAAGGCAAATCCGCCCGCACCGCCGCTGCCGCCAATCGACTGCGCGACAATGGCAGAAGAATCGTGCCCGAAGGTCAGGATCTCTCCCTCATTGCTTGCGCGCACTTCGCCAGCCGTACCACCGTCACCACCATTGCCGCCAAGCGTGACGGAGACACCAGCCGCGCCCAGGCCGCCTGCGGCAGACACGGCGACGCTAAAGCCACCCGCTCCGCCAGAACCAGCGATGGACTGCGCGAGAATCGCATTGCTCCGCGCCGCGCTGGTGAAGACACCGCCGGATGCATCGACGGTGACATTGCCGGCCGTCCCGGCGGCACCGCCATTGCCGCCGAGCGAAACATTCACCGCTGCTGCGCCAGCACCTGCTGCCGCGCCCAACGCAAGCGATTGTCCGCCTGAGCCACCATTGCCGCCGATAGATTGTGCGGTGATTGCATTGGCGTCTGCTCCGCGTGTTGAAACCAAGCCGACTTGTGTGACATCGACACGCTTACTCGTTCCGCCTGCACCGCCT
The DNA here is from genome assembly GCA_028289565.1 of Parerythrobacter sp. Classification (GTDB taxonomy): domain Bacteria; phylum Pseudomonadota; class Alphaproteobacteria; order Sphingomonadales; family Sphingomonadaceae; genus JANQPE01. The sequence goes on along the minus strand of JANQPE010000007.1, from coordinate 17,596 downwards.
GCACCGCCGAGCGAAACCCCAACGGCTCCGGCCGCGCCGCCCACACCAATCGTGATTGCGCCGGAAAAACCGCCAGCACCCCCGCTGCCGCCAATCGATTGCGCCAGAATACCGCCCGAACGATCACCATTTGTGAGCAAGCGACCGCCATGATTGACAATCACTTCGCCAGACGTTGCGCCATTACCACCGCCGCCGCCGAGCGAAACTGCCGCACCGATCCCGGCGGCAGAACCCCCTGCCCCGGCAACGGAAACGCTGGTCCCACCAGCACCGCCCGCGCCACCGATCGATTGCGCTAGGATAGCACCTGCATCATTGCCGGAAGTGAAGAATTCGCCGCGCGAGAAGATATCGACTATCTTGGCTTCACCGCCATCGCCGCCACCGCCGCCAAGCGCGACGGACGCTGCCACCGCACCACCCGACACTCCTATCCCGACGCCGGCAGAGACGCTGGTTCCGCCTGAACCACCCCCGCCGCCTATCGACTGAACAAGGATTGCCCGACTGCGATCACCGCGGGTGACAATTGCTCCGTCATGCGTGACAAGGACTGCGTCAGCAACGCCGCCCGCCCCGCCCGCGCCGCCAATCGCGACATTGGCGTTGACCGTGCCGCCACCTGTACCGGCTGCACCCACCGCCACGCTGGTACCGCCATTGCCGCCGCCGCCGCCGAGTGACTGCGCAGTTATGGCAGAACTGTCATTGCCAGTCGTGTTGATGCCGCCAACATGACCTACGCTGACAAAGCCCGCATTGCCACCAGCACCGCCCAGACCACCGATGGTGACCCCTGCATTGATTGCTCCGCCAGCGGAGAGGGAGCCCGCAATGGCGATCGATGCGCCGCCATTGCCGCCGCCGCCGCCAATCGACTGCGCGACGATGCCACCTGAACGGTCTCCCAATGTTGTGATTGTGCCTTCGCTGATCACGGCGACAAGTTTACCCATGCCGCCATTACCGGCACTGCCGCCAACGGAGATTCCGGCATTGGCGGCTCCTCCGCCACCCGCTGCAAACGCAAGGCCAAGCGTTGATCCGCCATTGCCACCGCCGCCGCCGATTGATTGGGCGAGGATGCCGGCTGCGTCATTGCCCTCGGTGGTCAGGGAAAGGTCCGATCGTTGATCGTTATTGGTGACGCGCACCACGCCGCCATCACCGCCATCAGCACCCGCGCCGCCGATCGTAACGACGCCATTGGCCGAGCCGCCGCCCGCTGCGCTGATACCCAGACCACCGGAGAAACCTCCGCTTCCCCCCCCGCCGCCAATCGCTTGTGCGACAATGCCGGCAGAGCGATCCCCACCGGTATGGATATCGCCAACATGTATGACACCGACTTCACCGGCTGTGCCGCCCTTGGCGCCCTGCCCACCGATCTGGGTGTTGACGCTCAGCGCAGCCCCGGGCGCCGCGGCGATATTGACGCCTGCCGAGAAGCCGCCATTGCCGCCTCCACCGCCAATCGACTGCGCTAGGATAGCGCCTGCATCGTCACCCAATGTGACGAGATTGAGTATGCCTGTGCTGGTGATGGTGACTTTTCCACCGGTCCCTCCGACGTCGCCATTTCCGCCTACACCAACACTGACTGCCCCGGTGGCAATCGTGCTGGCCGAGAGCGCGGTGTTGACGCTGAAACCGCCATTGCCACCGCCGCCGCCAATGGATTGCACGACAACCGCATTCGCCCGATCGCCTCGTGTCAGAATGCTGCCGGACAGCGCCGACACGACCTCTCCACCATTGCCACCGGCCGCGCCGTTGCCTCCAACAGCCACGCCAACCGAGGGGCCAAATCCTGCGGTCGCTCCAACAGCAATCGAGCCACCGCCATTTCCGCCGCCGCCGCCAATCGACTGAGCAACGATGCCGCGTGCATCATTACCGCTTGTCTCGATGGTCAAACCGGTCAGGCTGTTGGCCAGTACGCGGCCACCCTGGCCACCCCGTCCGCCCGATCCGCCAAGAGCGACTGAAACGGCCGTGAGGCCGCCTACTGTTGCTGCCGAGGCGGTACCACCATTGCCGCCGCCGCCGCCGATCGACTGGACCAGGATCGCGTCCGCTGACTGCCCGAACGTGGTGATCGCGCCATTGTAAACGACTGTACTTTCGCCGCCATCGCCACCCTGGGCGGCCGCTCCACCAATCGCCAGGTTGAAATTCTGGCCAGTACTGACCGCCCCGCCACCATAGCCACCGCCGCCGCCAATCGACTGGACCACGATTCCGCCAGCATTGTTGCCGCGTGTGGTGATCACAGCAGTTCCATCAAGGGCACCCACGGCGGCTCGCGCTGCGCTTCCGCCTCTGCTGCCCGACCCGCCAATCGCGATATTGCCGGCAGCCGTGCCGCCAGCACCACCACCACCACCGATGGATTGTGCCAGAACACCTATGCTGCGCGCACCGAATGTGTCGATCGAGCCGTTGAATTGAACAGCGACTTCGCCGCCGCTCCCCCCGGCACCGCCGCGCCCGCCAATTGCAATCGGCGCAGCAACGGTCGCCGCGGCGCCACCTCCCCCTCCGATCGACTGAGCCAGGATTGCTCTGCTGTCAGAGCCACGGGTGACGATCCGCCCGGTCTGGCCGACGGTCACGGCAACATTGCGACCCACGCCCGCTGCCCCGCCAGATCCACCAACCGCTACCAGACCGGTCGCATTGCCTCCTACACCGCCACCGCCGCCAATCGATTGTGCGATCACGCCATCGGAAATGGCGCCTCTGGTCTCAATGCCGCCATTGATATTGACAACGACTTCCCCGCCATTGTTGCCACGGCCGGCATTGCCACCAACGCTCGACAGGCCAAAACCACCGGCAGCCGCACCGCCACCGCCGCCAATCGATTGTGCGATCACGCCGTGCGAGAACGTACCATCGGTCAGGATATTGCTGCCCGGTGCAAGCGTGACACTGACCCTGCCCGACACGCCGCCGGAATCGCCAGCACCGCCAACACCGAAGAACAATCCTGCACCTGAACTGCCACTGCCGCTGCTGCCGCCGATGCTCTGTGCGACAAGCCCGCTGCTATGGATGTTCTGGGTTCGGATTGTTCCGAAAAGACCCACCGTAACGGTTTTGCCGTCGCCGCCACGATTGCCATCACCACCTTGGCCATCGATGATTGACGAGGCGGAACCACCGGCACCGCCCCGCCCACCGATAGATTGGGCCAACACGCCGGTCGCCGAGAAATTTCTTGGAGAAGGGTTGATTATGACATCGCTGAATACGTCGAGAGTTACATCATTGCCAAAGCCGCCCTTGCCGCCTTCGCCGCCACTGCCAAACACCACGCCATTGCCACCACGCCCACCGTTACCACCAGCGGAAACGACATAGATCGCCGCTTGGGGGCTGGTGAGATTTGCAAAATTGGTTGAGGATATCAGCCCTGGTGTCAGTTCGTCTCGCCCGCAGGCCTGATAGCCAATCCGGTTGCCATTGCCGCCATTGCCGCCATTACCTGCCGCACCGGCAACAGTGGTTTGCCCATTGCCTCCATCGCTGCCCAGTGATCGCACAACGGTCGGCTGCGTTCCTGTACCTGAATAAATGTGCGTGCCGCTTGCATTGACTGAACCGGCGGTTCTGCCGAAAGCACCATTAATGGTGCTTCTGCGATCGACCCCGTCGGCTCCGTCGCTGGGTGAAGAATTGATCACGATGTTGGATGTGATCGGGTTGACTGTCAGCGCTGGCCGTGTGCAGGTCGGTGCCGGCGCAGACTGTGCAAGCGCTGGCTGCGCGACCGCGATCAGGCCAAGGCCCGTCCCGCATAACAAAGCCGCACGCATACCAAGCCTTGCTGATGAAAGACTTGATCTTGCGGCCTTTTTCATGCCTTGCATCGCCTATTCCCCACCTTGAGATGGAAAAATGGCTGCTCGCCGGTTGTCTTGGATTCAAGCTTACCCTCAAAAAAACCCGCTTTGGGAAAAGCGTCCATTTGCAGGAGGCAGCGAAGGGACGCTCATTGCGGAATTGATCTTGGAGCCGGTTGCAGGCAAAAAAGCCGATGAGAGAAATAGCGGGCAAGGCAAAAAGTGATTTACCAGTTTGGTGCGTTCAGTTTTGATAGCAATCGCTTTGAGCTTGCTGACGCAGCGGGCGCGCCGATTCACTTGCAGCCCCGAACAAAGGAATTGCTGCATCTGCTGCTGCAAAAGGGCACGGGTCAGCTTCTCAGCAAGGCGGAAATTGTCGATACGCTGTGGGATGGTCGGCACGTTTCGAACGTGGCCTTGCTCAGCCAGATCAAGACCTTGCGGAATGCACTGGGCGATACGGACCGGTCCCGCAGAATAGTCGAAACCGTCCATGCCAAAGGCTGGCGGCTGATCCCTGAAGTGGTCAGTTCAATGCGGCTGCCCGCCGCGCCAACCGGACACATGCTTGATGCGCCGCAAGGCAGTGTTCCAGAGGCGGAGCCGGGGCGAATTGGCGAGCGTCCCGTGATAGCGATCTTGCCATTTCGGCTCATCGGATCGGTCCGCGCTCCAAACGCCAGCATCAGCCACGCCTTGCCTGATGACATCATCACGGCGCTCTCGCGCCTGCGCATGCTGAGCGTAATTGCCCGCGGTACAAGTTTTCAATTCACAGGCGAGGCCACCTCCCCATCCACTATCCGTTCGAGCCTGGGCGCAGACTATGTTGTATCGGGCACGGTGGATGTGCGAAGCCCCATGCCCGGTATCACAACGGAATTGACCGATGCACGCACCAACCGGATCGTGTGGAGCGAGCACTTTGAGATTGATCCTGGCGCAGTTCATGAAATTCGCACGCATGTGATCGGCCGCATCGTGCATGAAATCGAACGGCAGATACCCAGGAACGAGGCCGAACGCTTACGCTTGGCCACGCCGCGTGACTTGACCGCGTGGCAAGCCTTTCATTTGGGCAGTTCGCTGCTTTATCGCCGTGGTATCGCCAATATCGAACGTGCGCAGGGCTATTTTCAGCGGGCAGTGGCGATTGATCCCGATTTCGCGCGCGCGCATGCGGGCCTTTCGCATACCTATTGGTGGCTGCTGCTCCAGCGCACGCTGCATGATCCGGGCGATGCGCCCTTATTGATGCGACAATCGGCAGAAGCCGCAGTCGATGCCGATCCCGATGACCCATCCGCGAACCTCGCCATGGGCAAAGCCCTGTCGCTCGGCAAGCGGCGCGATCAGGCACCCGAATGGCTCGAACGGGCGATCGATCTCTCACCCAGCTATGCCATGGGGCATACCCAAATGGCCGCCTTCCATGCCTTTGCCGGCCCTTATGAGAATGCGATGACGCATGGCGAAATGGCACTCTCGCTGAGTCCGCGCGATCCGATGCGCTATTCCACCTATGCCGCGCAGGCGATCGCGCAATTCAATCTCGGCGATATTCAGGCGGCTGCGCATTGGGGTCGGATGGCGCAAAGCGTGCCGCATGAGGATTTGATGATCATGGTCACCGCGCTTTGCGCGATTTTCGTGTCAGGCGAGAAAGAAGAAGCCGCCGAAATCGCGGATCATATCCGGCAGGTCTTCCCAACCGTAACGATTGCCGGGATCGAACGCGCCAACCCCTATATGGGCGAGAAGGTGAGGCCGGTTGTCCAGGCGATCCTGTCGGCAAACGGGTTTCAATAGGAATGAGATTGCACGAAAAGTGCATGGGGCGCATGCCCTGCAAAGCTCGAATTTTGAGAACCTTCGGTCGCTCGCCTCTGTCTGCAATTTCGGGCCCGCAATCCCGTCTCTCTTCTTGGTGACGTGGCTCACGAGGATTTTGCCTGAATGATCAACGGCGCGCCACAGATACCATTGTTCCGCGGCTTTGCGCCGGCATCAGAAAGACGAAGCCGTGTGTGACAGGTGCGTGGCGGAGAGACAGGGATTCGAACCCTGGGTACGCTTGCGCGCACAGTAGTTTTCGAGACTACCCCGTTCGACCACTCCGGCATCTCTCCGCGTACACATGCTGCTGGCAGCGTGTCCCGGTCGTTTGGGAGCGGGCCGGTTAGCCGACGACAGAGGACTTGCCAAGCCCGTCTTGAGCATTTTTTGATCGAAGCGCCCTCATGGTATGAGGCCGCGGGGGATGATCGATACCGAGTGCTTGTCTCTCAATTCCCACACCCTATATTCCTGCTCACGATGGAACATTCCGAGTTCTTTTCCCAGCAAGCCGGACGAACGATCTCCATGCCGCGTCATGCCCGCGCGCGGTTTGGTATCGGCGATGTCGTGCGTCACCGCATGTTCGATTTTCGCGGGGTGATCTTCGATATCGATCCGGTATTCTCGAACAGCGAGGAATGGTACGAGTCGATCCCGGAGGATATCCGCCCGCGCCGGGACCAGCCGTTCTATCACCTGCTCGCCGAGAACGAGGAATCCTCCTATGTCGCCTATGTCAGCCAGCAGAACCTGTTACCCGACCCCGATGGCGGACCGGTGGACCACCCCAATGTTGAAGAATTGTTCGAGACGTTTCACAAGGGCCGCTATCGCATGCACCGGACGCTAACGCATTGATCTTCAATACGTGATACCGCTTGCTTCACGGAATGCTTGCACGGCTTTAACAACAATTTCCCGAGCTCCTTGTCGCCGCAAGATCAAGGCGCCCGTGTTGATCGCACTCGGGGAAAGACTCAGCTTTTCAGCTTCCAACCCGATTTCAACACACGATATACGAAAAGCGCCAGCACCAGGTTGAACAGGCCGAGCCCGATCGCGCCTTGCACCACGGCACCGCCGCCTTCGCCGATGTCGCTCTGATCGAGAAAGCCGTAACGAAAACCGGAAATCACGTAGAAGAACGGATTGGCACGACTGACCGCCTGAAACACGGGTGCGAGATTGTCGATCACGTAGAATGTGCCCGACAGCAATGAGAGCGGTGCGACTACAAAATTGGTGATCGCGGCATTGTGATCGAACTTTTCCGCCCAGATCGATGTCAACAGACCAACCAGTGCCAGCATGACGGCGCCCATCAACCCGAACCAGATTACTGCCCACCAGTGCTCGACCGAAAGCGACACCCCCGGCCACAGGACCATCGCCAACGCCACCGTTCCCCCGACCATGACCGCACGGGTTATCGCCGCGGAGACGATGCTGATCATCAATTCTCCTTCCGAGAGCGGCGGCATGAGCAGGTCGATGATCGTCCCCTGGATCTTGCCTGCCAGCAGCGAAAAGCTGGAATTGGCAAAGGCATTCTGCATCATCGCCATAACGATCAGGCCGGGCGCGACGAAGCTTGCGAAAGGTACGCCCAGCACTTCGCGGCCCGAACGGCCCAGCGCGACTGTAAATATTGCGAGAAACAGCAAGGTCGTGACCGCCGGGGCCCAGATTGTCTGCGTCTGGACCTTGAGAAACCGGCGAACCTCCTTAATATAGAGACTCCACAAACCGATATGGTTGAGGCCGGAAAAGATCGGCTCGCCACGGAGTGGGAACTGGTTGCCCTCACCGGTCGTATTCTCAACGAGGGAGACGTCCGAACTGTCTGGAGTGCGGGCTTGATCGGCCATAATGGCGCGCCTAGTGCGCCAGACAGCCGCTGGCAAGCTGCCCTCGATACGAATTATGCGAATGGAATAGGAATGAGCTGGACCGACGAACGGATCGCCACCTTGAAGAAGATGTGGGAAGGCGGCTCGACAGCCAGCCAGATTGCCGAAGAACTGGGCGGTGTGAGCCGCAACGCGGTGATCGGCAAGGCGCATCGCCTTGGCCTGAAATCGCGTCCTTCGCCGGTCAAGGCGAAGCCGAAGAAAAAGACCGCACCGAAGAAGAAAGCGGCGACCAGGACGGCGGCAAGGAAAACAGCCCCGGCCAGGACACCTCCCAAGACCGCCGCAACGGCGCCCAAGCGTCCGCCGAGCAACGCGGTTGAGCAGGCGGCCAAGGCCAAGGGCGAAACCATCCCGTCGCAACCGCTACCCGATCCGCGGCCCGAACTGCCCAAGATCGTGTCGGTCGGCCCGGGCGGTTTCCTGCGTCAGGGACCAGGCGATCAGCAGGCTCCGATTCCGCCAGCCCCTCCACGTCGCCTGGTACCGGCCAAGCCGAGTCCCGAAATCGCCGATAAAACCAGCCTGCTCGATCTGTCGGACAAGGTCTGCCGCTGGCCGATGGGCCATCCTGGCGAGCCCGACTTCCACTTCTGCGGCGAAGCGGTGAATCCCGGTTTCCCCTATTGCGTCGAGCATTGCGGGCGAGCCTACCAGGCGCAGTTGCCGCGTGGCGCCCGCAGGCCCCCTCCGCCGCTGCCCTTCGGCGGCCCGCGAGTACGCTGACCAACCGGTTCGGTGTCCGACAATCCATGGCGAAGCCGGACCCTTTCGTTAACGGGAGACAGTCACAATGCCGATTTCACTCTACGACGCATTCGTACCCAGTTGTCAGCAGGTCCTGGGTGCGCTGAATGGCTTGATCGACAAGGGTGAAGCGCATGTGAAAGAACACGGGCTTTCCGATGTGGAGCTGATCGAGGCGAAGCTTGCTGAAGACATGTGGAACCTGCCCTGGCACGTGCGGAGCTGCTGGGTACATTCCGCCTACACGATCGCACAGATCCCGAGCGGCGAGTTCTCGCCCGATTTCACCGAATTGCCGCAAGACTGGGGCGCGATGCGCGCAATGGTCGCCGACGCACAGGATAGCCTCTCCAAGGTGACTACGGACCAGCTCGAAGCGATTGCCGACACAACTGTCGGCTTCGTACTCGGCGGCAAGCGGCTGATGGATTTCACCGGGCAGGATTTCCTGCTCAGTTTCAACCAGCCCAATTTCTATTTCCACGCCACCACCTTTTACGACATCCTGCGGATGAAGGGCGTAGCGCTGGGCAAGCGCGACTTTATGGGGGCGGTGCGGGCGATGGGGTAGCGATGCGCTGGCTCGTTTCCCTTCTGGCGGTGTTGGCACTCCCGGCCTGCGCAAACCATGGAGCAGGCACACTTTCGTCGAACGGCCCGATCAATCATCTTCCGGCGTTGGCGGGCAACTATTTCGCGATCGATTCGGCCAAGGCGAGCCATCGCTACCACATCTTTATTCGCCATCCCGAAGGCTATGACGATCAGCCGGGCAAACGCTGGCCGGTGGTCTACCTGCTCGATGGTGATTCGACCTTCCCGCTCCTCGCACCACAGCACCTGTTCCTGCATTACGACGAAGGATTGCCCGAGGCGATAATCGTCGGAATCGCCTACGGTTCCTTCGCACCGCCGCAGAACCGCCGCGGTTACGATTTTTCCGCTCCCGCGCCGGGTGCCGGCGAGGATCAAGGGGGAGCGTCCGCTTTCTTGCACTTTATCGAGCACGAGCTGATCCCGTCGGTCGAGCGTCGTGTCCGGGCCGATCCAGCCCGGCGAGTGCTCGTCGGACAATCGCGTGGCGGTTATATGGTGTTGTGGAGCGCGTATGCATCGCCCGACCTGTTCTGGGGCCGGATCGCGAGCAATCCGTCCATGACGCCAGGCAGGGACATGCTGTTCTCCGATCCGATTGCTGCTCCGGCAAGCGACAATCTCTCCCTGTTCGTGGCCTCGGGTTCGCGCGAACGCAATGCAGAAAGGCGCGCCGGCGCGCTGGAGTGGGGAGCGTATTGGCGCAGCCGCAGCGATGCTCCATGGGCGACACGTTTGTACAATGTCGAAGAGGGAACCCACGCCGCTAACCTGCCCGATGCCTATCGTGCGGGAATGCTGTGGCTGTTCAGGGACGAGATCGAGAAATAAGAAGCGCCGCGAACGCTACCGCTCTTGCCACGTATCGCTGCGTATCACCTGCCCGTTCGATAGCTCGATCGATTCAATCCGGTCGAATGGAGCGCGGAAGAACAGCGCAAGCGCAACGGCTCCGGTATCGCTGAACCGCATCAATATCTCGTTCCTGTGTTCGCCTTCCGCAGGCGGGAAGCTGAGATTGCTCTCGGCGACCGATCCCCATACTTCGTCGCTGCCCTCGATGGTGATCCCGCCCGAACCGCCGCATACCTGCATCGAGCCGAGGCGTTCCAATTCGTGGCCAATAGGGGTCTTGGGAATGAAAGCAATCGCGCGCCAGCTTTCCCCATCGGCACCGTACGCGGTCGTTCCGGCATGATCGAGCACCAGTTCGGCACCATCACGCGCCGAATACAATGACAGCCAAAAGCCCGACAATGGCTCGCCCTCGAAACAGGGATTGATCGCCGCACCGGCAGCGAAGACCGTGGCGTTGAAATCGCGAATCTCCGGCTCGGGCGCCGGTTTCGGGCTGCCGCCGCCGCATCCGCCGGCCAAACCGATCGCTGCCGCCAATGCGAAGAGCTTGCGTACCGCCATCGCTCCCGATTAGCACAGCGCCTGCCGCAATCGAAATTCCGGCGAGGCAACGACACAAGAAAAGGGCCGCGAAGATTGCTCTCCCCGGCCCTTTCATGATCCCGGCGAAACCCGGGCAAGGTAGTGCGTCAGTCCTTCAGAAAGTCCGGCACATGGGCTTCGCCGCCCTCATTGCCGCCCTTGCCTCCGCGATCGCCACGGTCGCGACGTGGACCACGGCCACGGCCGCGACGATCGCCACCACGGCCACCCCCACGTGGCTCACGCGGCGGGCGGGTGTCTTCCAGCTCTTCGCCAGTTTCCTGGTCGACAAGGCGCATCGACAGGCGGACCTTCCCGCGCTGGTCGATCTCGAGAACCTTGACCTTCACCTCGTCGCCTTCGGCAACGACATCGGTCACCTTTTCGACCCGCTCGTTCTTCATTTCGGAGACGTGGACGAGACCGTCCTTGCCACCCATGAAGTTCACGAATGCACCGAAATCGACGATGTTGACGACCTTGCCGGTGTAGATCTTGCCGACTTCGGCTTCCTCGACAATGCCTTCGATCCACTTCTTCGCGGCCTCGATCTGGTCGAGGTCGCTGGAGGAGATCTTGATCACACCTTCGTCGTCGATATCAACCTTGGCGCCGGTTTCGGCGACGATCTCGCGGATCACCTTGCCGCCCGTGCCGATAACGTCGCGGATCTTCGACTTGTCGATCTGCATCGTTTCGATACGCGGAGCATGCTTGGACACGTCGGTCCGTGCCGAACCCAGAGCCTTGTTCATCTCGCCCAGGATATGCGCCCGACCGGCCTTTGCCTGTTCGAGCGCGGTCTGCATGATTTCCTTGGTGATGCCGGCGACCTTGATGTCCATCTGGAGCGAGGTGATGCCGCTTTCCGAACCGGCCACCTTGAAGTCCATGTCGCCCAGGTGATCCTCGTCACCGAGGATGTCCGAAAGAACGGTGAACTCGTCGCCTTCGAGGATCAGACCCATGGCGATGCCCGAAACCGGGCGCTCGATCGGAACACCGGCATCCATCATCGACAGGCAGCCGCCGCACACGGTCGCCATCGACGACGAGCCATTGGACTCGGTGATGTCGGACAGGATGCGGATGGTGTAGGGAAAGTCCTCATGCTCGGGCAGCACCGGGTGCAGCGCGCGCCAAGCGAGCTTGCCGTGGCCGGTCTCGCGGCGGCTGGTGAAGCCGAAGCGACCCACTTCACCGACCGAATAGGGCGGGAAGTTATAGTGCAGCATGAAATGGTTGTAGGAGAGACCTTCTAACCCGTCGATCATCTGCTCGGCGTCCTTGGTGCCCAGCGTGGTGGTGCAGATCGCCTGCGTTTCGCCACGCGTGAACAGCGCCGAACCGTGCGTGCGTGGCAGCAAGCCGACCATCGCTTCGATCGGGCGGACTTCGTTGGTCTTGCGGCCGTCAATACGCTGGCCGTCCTTGAGGATCGCCTTGCGCACGATGTCGCTTTCCAGCTTCTTCACGAGCTTAAGCATGCCGAGATATTCCTGCGGATCGCTCTCTTCGAGCTCGCCGTAATGCGCGCGCGCCTTCTCGCGTGCGGCATTGACCGCATCCTGACGATCACCCTTGTCGGTGATCTTGTACGCCGCAGCCAGATCGTCACCGATCACGCCGCGCAGCTCCTCGAGCTTGGACGACTTGTCCTCGACCTGCTCCAGTTCCCACGGATCCTTGGCAGCCTGTTCGGCCAGATCGACGATCGCGCCGATGACCTTCCTCGATTCCTCATGCGCGAACATGACAGCGCCGAGCATTTCCTCCTCGGTCAGCTCCTTGGCCTCGGATTCGACCATCATCACCGCGTCCTGCGTGGCGGCGACGACGAGGTCGAGACGGCCATCTTCGTCGAGTGTGGTCTGCAGCGACGGGTTGAGTTCGTACTCGCCATTGCGGAAGCCGACGCGCGCAGCACCGATCGGGCCCATGAACGGGACGCCACTGATGGTCAGCGCAGCCGAAGCCGCGATCATCGCGACGATGTCGGGTTCGGTCTCGCCGTCATAGGACAGGACCTGGGCGATGACGTTGATTTCGTTGTAGAAGCCTTCCGGGAAGAGCGGGCGGCAGGGCCGATCGATCAAGCGGGAGGTCAGCGTTTCCTTCTCCGTAGCGCGGCCTTCGCGCTTGAAGAAGCCGCCCGGGATACGCCCGGCAGCGGAGAATTTTTCCTGGTAGTGCACGGTGAGCGGGAAGAAATCCTGCCCTTCGCGCACGGACTTGGCGGCCGTCACGGCGCACAGCACCACGGTTTCGCCATAAGTGGCCAGCACGGCGCCGTCTGCCTGACGGGCGATCTGGCCGGTTTCGAGGGTGAGGGTCTTTCCGCCCCACTCCAGCGATACGGTTTTCTTGTCGAACATTGATTTTCCTTAACGAACCCGCACGGCCTTATTGCGGTGCGGGGCCTACTTGTTCCGGGCAATCCGTCCCGGTCCGGTGTGAGGCCTTGCTTGGCCCCGAGGCCCTCACGCCGAATTGCGCAGGGTACCTGATGCGAAAAGGCGGCCCGCGATGGAGCCGCCCCTCGAAGTTGTTACTTACGGAGACCCAGTTTCTGGATCAGGGCGTTATAGCGCTCGACATCCTTCTTCTTGAGATAGGCGAGCAGGCTGCGACGCTTATTGACCATGGCCAGCAGGCCACGGCGCGAATGGTTGTCCTTGTGATGACCCTTGAAGTGGTCGGTGAGGTTGCGAATCCGCTCGGTGAGGATCGCGACCTGGACTTCCGGCGAACCGGTATCGCCCTTTGCCTGGGCGTTGTCCTTGATGATTTCAGCTTTCTTCTCGGCAGTAACCGACATTGGTGTTCTCTCTTACTCAGCGACATCGGGCAGGTTGAAACCCCTGACGACTTTCATCGCGCCACCGCTGATTTCCACCAGCGCAACCGGAACATCGCCCAGCTTCGCGAAATAGAGCCCGTCGGTGTGGGGCATCCCGGAAATGACCCGGCCCTGGCGAACCGCCTGCGCACTATCCGGATCGAGTTGCAAGGCCGGGATGTCGTCCAGCCCCGCCTCGAGCGGCAGGAGTAGGTCTTGAAGTGGCGCGCCCTTGCCGATTTCGTTCAATTTGTCCAGCGAAATCGCCTGTTCTTGCATGAACGGGCCAGCCTTGGTCCGCCTCAGATAGGTAACGTGCCCTACGGTTCCAAGTGCACGAGCGATATCGCGCGCAAGAGAGCGTATATAGGTGCCCTTGGAAACATGGACGACAAGCGTGACCGACTCGGCCAGTTCAAGCGGAGCACCGGGATCGTACGGATCGGGGCGACCGGTGGTGGTCTGGAAGGTGGAGTCGAGAGCCGACCCGCTCTCACTCAAACTTTCGTCACCCTGAACTTGTTTCAGGGTCCTTCCTTCCTTCGTTTCGGTCGGTACGGATGGAGAGATGGATGCTGAACCAAGTTCAGCATGACGAGAGAAGGTAAGGGAATGAACTGTCACCACCCGCGTCTTCATCGTGACATCTTCACCGGCACGCGCCCGGTCGTATGCACGCCGGCCATCCACTTTCACTGCCGAATAGGCTGGCGGCACCTGCTCGATTTCGCCGGTGAAGTGCTCCAGCACCGCAGCGATCGCCGCCATCGGCGGACGGTGGGTGGAACGTTCGATTGTCTCACCTTCGGCATCGAGCGTGTCGGTCTCCTCACCGAACCGGATCGTGAACTCGTAGACCTTGCTCGCATCGAGCATCCGTCCGGCGAGCTTGGTCGCTTCGCCCAGCGCGATCGGCAACACGCCTTCGGCCAACGGGTCGAGCGTGCCACCATGGCCGACCTTGGTTTTCGGGTATCCGCCTTCGCGCAAATTGCGCTTTACCGCAGCCACCGCCTGCGTCGACCCAAGACCGTGCGGCTTGTCGAGGATGATCCAGCCGTTTGGGATCGCTCAGTTCCCGGCTACGGCGAGCGCGAGTGCCATGTATTTCTGCTGCAGCCACTCGACCGGTGGCAGCACCACGTTCTCGATAATCCCGCTATCGGGGAAGACCCAGGTAATCGCGATCAGGCCGATCAGCAGCAGCATGCCAACCTGCTGTAACTTCGCGAAATGCCGTGCCAGCGAGCGCGGCAGCAATCCTTCAAGTATGTGCGAGCCGTCGAAAGGCGGGATCGGCAACAGGTTGAACAGGGCGAGGAAGATGTTGATCACGATGAAATACTGGAACCCGGTCACCAGCCATTCGGATGCCCCTCCAGCCGACAGACTCATCGTGCCGATGACCAGGCCGAACAGGATGGCGCCCGCTGCCGCCAGCAGAAGATTCATCCCCGGACCGGCTGCCGCGACCGCCATCATCCCGAAGCGAGGGTTGTTCAGCCGGTTCTTGAGCACCGGCACCGGCTTTGCCCAGCCGAAGATCGGCCCGCCCATCAACGCCAGCGCACCAGGCACGAGCAACGTCCCGACCGGATCGACATGGCGGATAGGATTGAAACTCAACCGCTTGCGTTCCTTTGCCGTCGGATCGCCGAGTGCCAGCGCAGTCCAGCCATGGGCGACTTCGTGAAAAACGATGGCGATGATCAGGCTCGGGATCAGGATCGCGGCGAGAACGAGCGTTTCAGACATGTCCGATAGATAGGGATTGCAAGCCTAGCCCGCCAGCGCTTCGCTGAAATGCCTGCGGCACAGCGCGACGTAGCGATCGTTGCCGCCGATCTCGGTCTGCGCACCGGCCTTCACCGCCGCGCCGCTTTCGTCGACGCGCAAATTCATGCTCGCCTTGCGTCCGCAATGACAGACAGCCTTCAGTTCCACGAGCGTATCCGCGATCCCCAGCAGCGCCGCCGAGCCGGGAAACAGCTCGCCCTGGAAATCTGTCCTGAGGCCATAACAAAGGACGGGGATGCCCGCTTCGTCGGCCAGCCGGGCCAGTTGCCATACCTGCCCTTTCGTCAGGAATTGCGCCTCATCCACCAGCACGCAATCGAGCGGTTCGACCTTGTGCGCAGCGACCACCTCGGCCCACAAATCGGTTTCGCTCGCATAGCGATGCGCATCAGCACCCAGTCCGATCCGGCTTTCGATGGCACTGTCCGCGCCACGGTCGTCGAGCCGAGCCGTCCACAGCATCGTCTGCATCCCGCGTTCGCGATAATTGAAATCGGCCTGCAGGAGCGTGGTCGATTTCCCGGCATTCATCGAGGCATAGTAGAAATAGAGCTTGGCCATGCTTCCCACTCTACCGCGTCGGACGGCAATCTACGAGGCATGCGCACCGATCTTCAACAGGTCGCCATTCAGCGAGGCGACAGGGGCGCTTCGCGATGCTAGTTTCTCCGAGGCGTGAACACCGGGGGGACCCACGTGACAGAAGCGACAGCAGCACCAACGCAAACAGGCATCCTTGCGTGGATCGAGCGAAGCGGCAACAAGCTGCCCGATCCGGTCTTCCTGTTCTTCTGGCTGATTGCAGGACTGGTGGCCATCTCTATCGTGGCGAGCCTGGCCGGTTGGTCAGTTCTGCATCCGACCGAACTCGACGAGGCGACGGGACAGGCGCGGGTCATTGCCGCGACCAGCCTGCTGTCGGCGGAGAATATCCAGCGCCTTTGGGTCGATATGCCCACGACCTTCACGCATTTCCATCCGCTCGGTTACGTGCTGGTGGTCATGCTCGGTGCGGGCGTGGCCGAACGTGCGGGCCTGTTCGGTACCGCCATGCGCGCCGGTGTGCGCAACGCACCGACTTTCCTGCTTACACCCATCGTGACTCTGGTCGGGATGATGGGCAACCTTGCCGCCGACGCCGCCTATGTCGTGCTGATCCCGCTGGCGGGGATCATCTTCCACGCCGCCGGGCGGCACCCTATCGCCGGCATCGCGGCTGCGTTCGCCGGTGTTTCGGGCGGCTTTTCCGCCAACCTCCTTCCCGGCCAACTCGACGCACTGCTGTTCGGGATCACCGAAGCCGCAGTGGAAACCGTGTTCGGCGACTTTACCGCCAATATCGCGGGCAATTGGTATTTCATCGCCGCAATGACTTTCGTCTTCCTACCGGTAATCTGGTGGGTCACGGACCGGATCATCGAACCCCGGCTGGGTAAATGGAACCCGGCCATGGCAGGCAGCGCTGTTTCGCCCGAGCAAAAGGGTGAAACCGAAGACGGCGATCGCGCACTGACCGATGGAGAGCGCAAGGGCCTGCGCTGGGCCGGACTGGCCGTCCTCGGGGTAATCGTGCTGTGGCTGTTCTTCACTTTCGGTCCCGGAACGCCGCTGATCGACGAAAGCGCCACTCCCGAAGCACGACTGACGCCGTTTTACAAAAGCCTGGTTGCGGGTTTCATGCTGCTGTTCCTCCTCGCCGGCTGGGCTTACGGCAAAGCCGCGGGCACGATCGGCGATCACCGCGACCTGGTGAAGATGATGGCCGGGGCTATGGAGGATCTGGCCTATTACCTTGTCCTCGCCTTTGCCGCCGCGCATTTCGTAGCGATGTTCGCCTGGTCCAATCTCGGCCTGATCCTGGCCGTCAACGGTGCGGATTTCCTCGGCGATTCAGGCCTGCCCGCATGGGCACTGCTAGGGGCAATCATCATTGTCTCGGCATTGCTCAACATCTTCGTCGGTTCGGCCAGCGCCAAATGGGCGTTGCTCTCGCCGGTGCTGGTACCGATGCTGATGCTGCTGGGTATTTCCCCTGAAATGGCAACCGCGGCGTATCGCGTGGGCGACGGAGCGACCAATATCATTACTCCGCTGATGGTCTATTTCCCGCTGATCCTGATCTTCTGCCAGCGCTGGCAGAAGGGTTTCGGCCTCGGCAGCCTTGCCGCGACCATGCTGCCCTATTCGATCGGACTTCTGGTCGCCGGCCTTGCCATGACGATCGGCTGGGTCGTGCTCGACTTGCCGCTCGGCCCCGGTGCGGAAGTGTTCATGGAAGTACCAACCGCGACGGAAACGGCCGTAACGAACTAATCGCCTTCCAGATCGCGAGCGACCTTCGGATCGCTGAGCAGTTTCTCGATCCGGTCGGCCTCATCGAAGCTTTCGTCGGCACGGAATTTGAGCCTGGGCGCGAATTTCAGGTCGAGGCGTTTGGCAACCTCGCGCTGGAGATAGGCCGTGTTCTGCCGCAGCGCGACAATTACCGCCTCCTCTTCCGCACCAAGCAGCGGTTTTACATAGGCTGTGGCATTGCGCAGATCGGGAGTCATGCGGACTTCGGTGACGCTGATATT
>JANQPE010000145.1 GCA_028289565.1 Parerythrobacter sp. | reverse complement strand
CAGCGGGTAATCCACCAAGCTGTGCAGCGCGACAACCGCCAGAGTGACATAAGGCGCGTACAGGCGTAGCTGGCGGATCAGGTGGCCGTGCAGATGCGCGCGCCATGCCCTGAATATCAGCCAGCCGAGCAGCGCCAGGATCGCGACGGCGAAAATGCCGCCTTCGAGCACGAATTCGAGCCAGTCATTATGCGCATGGTTGGCGTAATTGGACTGCACCACCACGGCATCCTCGTAGCGCGGATAGAACCAGCGGAAATTGCCGAGCCCGATCCCTGCAGGGAAAGTGTCCTTGATCGCTTCCCATGTGCCGGCCCACAAATAGGTGCGCGATCCGGCATCGGTGGTCTGGAAAAACAGCGATTCGGTCAGACTGCGCGGTGCGAAGATGGCAAAGCTCGCCGCCGCGGCCGCGATTCCCGACAGGACGCCGATTGCCGTCCAGCGCCCCTTGCGGTGCCCGATCCGCCCGACGAAGAAGAGCAGGCAATAGGCGCCGACAAGGAAGCCGAGCCCCAGTCCGGCGAGCGAACGGTTGAGGAAGGTGTTGGCGAGGAAGAACGCCGCCAGCACGAGCCATAGCATCCATGCGAAACTGCCTTCGCCGCCCTGGGGGCGTTTCTCGGGCTCGATACCGGCGATCGCCAGCGCGGTGCACATATTGAACAGGGTCGAGAAATGGTTGCTGTTGGCGAAAAAGCCGGTCGAGGCTGTCGTATTGGTGATGGTGTAGAAATAGAGCGCTGAATCCTCGCCTCCGGCAAGCTGCGCCGCGCCGACGATACTGGCGACGACGGTTGCCGCCATGACCGATACAATACCGGCCATGATCGTCTTGCGGCGTGCGCGCAGCGCCAGTGCCAATACTGCCAGCGGCGGGATAAACGCCAGCGCGGAACTTATCGCACGCTCCCACTCGATCGCGAGCGGGCGCCAGCGCGGCGTGTTGCCGAGCATTTCGAGGCCTTCAGCGACTGGCTCCCGCCCGGGCAAGGCAGTCCACAGCCATGCCGGCAGGGGCAACAGTTGCAAGCCGATCCAGCCCAGCAGCACGACCAGCAGCCAGCACAGCGACCGGTGCGATACGCCCTGATCTGTCTCCGCCTTGCGCGGATAGGCTGCGGCAAGCCACAGGATGCCCACGCCCAGAAGCTGCAATGCGGCATTGGCGATCGCACCTCCGCTGCTCGACCCGCCAAGCAGCACGCACAGCACCAGGTAGGCCGGTAGTAATTTGCCCGACCGGGACAGGCGATGCATCATTGCCCGCTCCTTCTTGCCGGTTCGAAACCGCGAAACTGGACATCGAGATCCGCCAGCCGGTCGCCCGAGCGACCGCGCAGCGTGATTTCCTGTGTGCGGCAACTATTCCCGCCGGGGACTGTGAAGGACAGGACCAGTCGGCCTTCTGTACGTGAAGCGGGTGTCACCGACGCACTATCGAGTTCGGCTCCGCCATTACAGCGTACCGCCCATTCGAGTGTTATGTCCTCGCCTTCGGAGAGTTCGATGCGATAGGGGATCGCCCAGTGGTATTGCCCGGGCCGCATTGCGGCGGTCTGGAGCAAGAGATTCTCGGCCTTGCCGCCCGAGAAGGTTGCCGCGAGTGCGCGCCGGTCGCCCCATGCGGAGGGGCGCACGCGGGCGACGCGGCCATTTTCGGAAGTGGTGTCACGCCACGAAAAGACCCCGTTTGCAAAGTCACGCTCGAAGCCGGGGTTGCGCGGCCAGCCGACAGGGGCGTCGGGCTCCAGCCCTTCGTCGAGCCGCCATACGGCCAGCGCTTCGGCGACATGGCCGTCCTGCACCAGTGTCGGCAGAATGCGGCGGGCGTTGCTACCGGTTGGCGGGAAACGGCGGATCATCGCCAGGCTGAGTGGTTCGCTGACATCGCCGTATTGCAGATAGCGATAGAAGGATTCGGCCCGCTGTGGTCGCTCGGCGACGATATCGAGGACGGCTTGCCGGAAGTCAGGCTGGTTGCTGGCAGCACGCACCACCGACATCATCAACTCAGCCGCCGAGCCGTGGAGTTCGGCGGCAGCGAAAATTTCCCGCGCTGCTTCGTCCATCCGCCCATCGGCCAAATATTGCCGGGCAAGGGCGAACCGGACCGCCGTACTGCGCGGATCTTGACGGCGCGCGGCTTCGTAGAGCCGGGTACCGCGCGCGGTATCGCCATCGAGCGAGGCCCGGTTGCCAGCCCAGGTGTAAGGGATCGGGTTCAGCGGGAGGCGGCGGTTGATGAACCGTATCTGCGTATCGTCCGGTTCGAGCCGCGCCCCCGGTATCGCCGTGCCGTCGCGCTGCAAGCCGCCCCGCAGCAATGCGATCCCGCTTGCGGGGCTGGGTTGGGGAGCTTGCGCGGCGACAGGCCGAGGCAACCTGTCGATCACGCGTATTGCCACATCGTGCAGGATGATGCCGGCGGCGAGTACTGCCGGAATGGCCAGTAGCCATCGCCGTCTTGTGTGGACCTGATTTGTGTGGACCGGATTTACGTTTTGCATCATCGGGCTTCGCTATCGTCGTGGCAGTCGTGCGGAACGGCTAGCGCTTCAGATTCTTTAGAACCCGGCCAAGCCCTCGCGGTTCCGCTTCCTGTGAAGAACCGTAGGAATAATGGTAGTTATACCCGTATTCGTCTTCGGCCTCTTCCGCACTCGTTTGCGTCAGGATGACGCCGAGCACCGTGCCGCTGTTCTCATGCAGGCGCTGGATGGCGCCGCGAATCTGCTGGCTGGTGGCACGGCTCGACTGGACGACGAACAACGTACCGTCGACCAGCGAGGCGACGATCGGTGCGTCGGCCAGGCCGAGAACCGGCGGCGCGTCGACGATGACGTGATCGTAGGATCCCGCCTGGTCGGACAGCATGCTGGCGAAGCGTTCGCTCGACAGCAGTTCCGCCGGGTTGGGCGGCGTCTCTCCGCTCGGTATCAGGTCTAGCTTGTCGTTGACGGAAATCATGGCCTGCGACGGCATGACATCGCCGACCAGAATGTCGGTCAGTCCGCGACCTTCATTGATTTTCGCCTGCTCGCGCACGGCAGGCATCGCGTCGCCGCGCTCGAAATCGAGGAAGGTCGGCATGCGCAAGTCTGCATCAATCAGCAAAACGCGTCGCCCCTGGCGGGCAAGGATATGCGCCAAGCCGTAAGCGGTGGACGACTTGCCCTCGTTCGGCATCGTGCTCGAAAGCGATAGCACATTGGGAAACCCTTCGCCGGTGGCGAAACGCAGGCGGTTGGCGATCGATACGAATGCCTCGTAGATCGGTGTTTTCGGATCGTTGAGTTCGAGCGCGATATTCTCGAATTCGTCGCCGAAGGGCACCGCGCCGATAAACTGCTGCTCAAGTAACTGGTCGACATCGCGTTGCGTCCGTACCCGGGTGCTGAGCAGGCTGGAAAGGATCGCCGCGATCACGCCTGCGACCAGGCCGGCCATCAGGCCCAGCACCAAATTGACCGATAGTACCGGCCGGACCGGCGAACGGGGCAGGGTCGCCGGATCGACCACCGAAATCAGGTTTTGCACCTGTGTGCCGGCCGTGCCGATCTGCTTGAAGCGCTCGAGCAATGCATCGTATTGTGCGGCATTGGTATCCACATCGCGCTTGAGGATATTGTACTGGATCGATTCGTCACGTTCGTTGAGTGCCAAGGCCTTGAACCGGGCGAGTTGCGATTCCAACTGCCGCTCTTCGCCAAGCGCGGCATTGTATTCCGATTGCAATACGCGTTGCGACTCGCCCCGATCCTGTGCTCCGAGATTGGCAAGCGAGGCTTCGAGCGAGCTGATCTGTTCCTGCAGGGCGACCATTTCCGGATAGTCGGGCTTGAACAGGTCGCGCTTCTGCCGGTATTCGGCACGCAGTTGCGCCAATTGGTTGTTAAGAGCCGCTTCACCGGCATTCTGCTGCCTGGTTCCGCTGGCCGCGAACCGCAGTCGCTGCTGCGCGGCGATGCGCCGTGAGCGGGCGTCGATCAATGCCGCATTGATATCGGCCAGACTCTTGGTGGCCAGCGATTCGCTGCCGCCGTCGCGATTTTCGGGCGAGCCGAGAGTTACGATCTCGCGATTGCGAGCATATTCGACCAATGCGCGTTCCGATTCTTCGAGATTGGCCTTGGTTTCGGCAATCTGTTGCGCCAGATAATCGCGTGCATAGGCACTGGTATCGAGTTGGCGCTCGATATTCAGTTCGATGAATTCCTCGACATAGGTATTGGCGACATCGACGGCGCGCTGGCGGTCGCTGCTCTCCACATTGATCGCAAACAGGCGCGTGTTGAGCAGATTGGTGACCGCGACCTGGTTATCGAGCCAGGTCACTGCGCTGTCGATCCGCGCCTTGGGCGCCGCTTCGGAATTGGCGATTGCAGGATCGAGGTCGAGCTTGAGCTTGCGCGCGACGCGCTCGCGCAAGGCGCGGGTGCGCAGAAGCTCTTCCTGCGTTTCCATATAGGTTTCGTCTATGCCGGAACTCTGCACCGGCTGTCCCTGGACTTCAACTGCGCGCAAGTTCTCCGGATTGACTTCTATCTGCGCGGTCGCCTCATAGACCGGATCGGTCAGCAGGGTAATCAGCAGCCCGGCCAGCAGGCCTGCCGCCGCCAATCCGGTGATCATCCATTTCTGGCGTTTGATGGTGGCAATGATTACCGGCAGCGGCAATGTCGCCAGGCCGCCGGTTCCGGCATGCGCAGCGGTACTGTCATTGCCTGTCGTCAGCCGGCCATCGCGGAACCCGATGCCATTGCCCTCGATGCGATTGTTAGCGTCCAAGCGCCGACCTCTCTTGTCTCTTGTCGTAGCGGGCGCCGTGGGCATCCCGCCGGTAAAATTCTAGCGAACGAACAGTGCAAGCACTGGCACCGTACGAATGATGTCGCGGAAATCGCGCCGTAGCGACGAACCGTCGACCACGACGATGTCTCCACCGTATAACTGAGGGTTGGGCATCAGCCCTTCGCGAACCTGGCGCAGGTCGAATGCCGCACGATAGGTTTCGTTGGAAATTTCGCGGATTACCACCACGCGCTTCGGGTTGGCTGTGTCGAGATCGATCCCGTCGGCCAGGGCAATTGCTTCGAGCAGGGTCGTGCGCCCCTCCAACTGGTACGCGCCCGGATTGCGCACCGCACCTTCGACGACGAGTTTCTGGCCGCGCGGTTGGGCGACCTGCACCTGAATGCTCGGGTCCTCCAGATACTGGCTGCCGTAACGGTTTTCCAGCAAGCGCGCGAGTTCGATCTCGGTAAAGCCCGCCGCCTCGATCGTGCCAATCAGCGGGAGGTCGATCAGCCCGCCATTGCCGACGCGGTACGATCCCGACAGGTCCGGGACGCGGAAGATCGTGATTTGCAGCTCATCCTGCGGCAGCACGCGATAGGCCCCGGTCGTATAGTCGTCGATCGACACGGCCGAAGGTGCGGTAAGTCCCGCAGGTGCATAGGGAATATCCGCGCGCGGACCGCTGGCGCAGGCGGCCAGGAACAGCGGGGCAAGCAGGACCCAGAAAAGGGTGCGAAACTTCGTCATTGAGCGATCCGTTTTGTAAGCCCGGAAGGGCCTTTCGCAGCCTCTTTAGCAGCAATGCTTTGGGGTTCAACTCGTTGCGTGAAGCCGAATGGTGGCAGGACGTTCAATCGATAGTAATATCAGGGGCGTCTTCCTGCTTCATGCCTACGACATGGTATCCGGCGTCGACATGATGCGTCTCGCCGGTCACACCCGACGACAGATCGGACAGGAAGTACAGGCCGGAGCCGCCGACATCGTCGATCGTGACATTGCGCCGCAGCGGCGAATTGAGTTCGTTCCATTTGAGGATGTAGCGGAAATCGCCGATCCCGCTTGCCGCCAGCGTCTTGATGGGGCCGGCGCTTATCGCGTTGACCCGGATATTGGCCGGGCCGAGATCGTTGGCAAGGTATTGCACACTGGTTTCCAGCGCGGCCTTGGCCACGCCCATCACGTTGTAATGTGGGATGACCTTTTCCGCACCGTAATAGGTCAGCGTCAGGATGCTGCCACCGTCCGGCATCATCTCAACCGCGCGCCTCGACACGGCGACCAGCGAATAGGCCGAGATATTCATCGTCATCAGGAAGTTGTCGAGGCTGGTGTCCACATACTTCCCGCGCAGTTCGCTCTTGTCGGAAAAGCCGATCGCATGGACCACGAAGTCCAGTGTATCCCAGCGCGACCTGAGCGTATCGAAGGCCCGATCGAGCGCTGCCATGTCGGATACGTCGCAATCGAGGGTAAAGTCCGAACCAAGTTGCTCGGCGAGCGGCCTGACCCGCTTGGCCAATGCATCCCCCTGATAGGAAAAGGCCAGCTCCGCTCCCTGTTCGCGCAAGGCCTTGGCAATGCCCCAGGCGAGCGATTTGTTGTTCGCCAATCCCATAATCAATCCGCGCTTGCCTGCCATCAATCCGCTCATGGTGTGTCTCCTTCGTCCGTTTCCGGTCGGTTGGCGATTGCCCCTTCCTCTTCGGGCGTCACCGCCAGGGCGGCGTTCAATTCAGCGCCGATAACCATTCCCAGGCCAACGAGCCAGAAAAAGAACAACGCAACCATTATCCCCGCCAGGCTGCCATAGGTAAGATCGTAAGTGAAAAATTCGCGCAGCACGGGCGGGAGTGCGATGGTCACCAGAACCCACCAGAGCGTTGTCGCCAGCGCCCCCGGCCATTTGGGATAGCGGCGCGTGCGATAGGCTTTGGGTGTCAGCGTATAGAACAACAG
Organism: Parerythrobacter sp.; assembly: GCA_028289565.1. Lineage (GTDB taxonomy): Bacteria > Pseudomonadota > Alphaproteobacteria > Sphingomonadales > Sphingomonadaceae > JANQPE01. The sequence continues at coordinate 5,970 of JANQPE010000145.1, read as the reverse complement.
GTAAAGCGAGCCGAACAGGCCGATCGCCGGCACGATGCGCGAGAGGGAGAGTTTCTCCAGCGCATTGGTCAGCCACGGAATATAGGCGTCGATCACCTGTTGCGCCGTGCCGATCAGCACTTGCGCTATCAGGCTGAGTATCAGCATGACTACGGCCAGCATTGTGATCCCGGTCGAGAACAGGCGGTATTTCCAAAATGCCTGTGTTGCCTCTGTACCATAGGCCCGGCGCAGGATGTCGCGGATCGTCTCGATCAGGCTGCCCACCGACCATAGCCCGACCGCGGCGCCGGCCCATAGCAGCCAGCCGCTCCGGGCGTCGATTACGCTGCGCGCGACCGGTTCGATGACATTGCCGACAACCGGGGGCAGGGCAAGCAGGATCGCATCGACGGTTGCGGCTCGTTCACTTTCCTCGCCGATGGCGGAAAAGACCGCCGCACCCAGAATAAAGAAAGGGAAGATCGCCAGCATCGCCATATAAGCGAGGTTTCCGGCATGGATGAAGCCGTCATTATACGTGCCGACAACGACGCGCCTGGTCACGTCCCACACGCGGGTTCCCGGGCCGACTCGGTTGCTGATCCGATGGCGCAAACCTCTTTTCGCCGCCCGGCGTCGCGCTTCGGGTGAGTCCGTGCGGATCCGACGTGCTTTCGGGTCGGGGAAGTCGGATTCGCTCACATGGTCTCCGGTGTTGCGGAGGAGTCAGACTCCCAGCCGGGAGCGCGGATTGCCGTCGTCCTGCCAATCTTCCAGCCGCTTGGCCAGTTCCGAAATATCCTCGGGCATCTGGATTTCGAGTGTGACCAATTGGTCTCCACGCTGTCCGTTCTTCTTGGAAAACCCCTTGCCCTTCAATCGCATCACCGTTCCGCCGCTGATGCCGGGCTTGATCGTCAGCATGACATTGCCATCGACCGTGGGACATCTGACTTTCGCGCCGTTGACCGCCTCGTCGAGGGTGATCGGCAAATCCATCCGCACATCGTAACCATCGCGCTTGAAGAAGGCGTGCTTGTCGATCGCGATCGCCACCAGCCCGTCGCCAGCCCGCCCCGGGCCCGGTTCACCCTTGCCTTTCAGGCGCATTTGCGTGCCGTCCTCGACCCCTGCGGGAAGCTTGAGGTCGATCGTCTTCCCGTCGGAGAGCGTGATTCGCTGGATGGTACGTTTGGCCGCATCCACGAAAGGAACGCGCAGTTTGTAGGCGATATCGGCGCCTTTTCTCGGAGGTGGGGAGCGGCGTTGGCTGCCGAAGCCGCCCGTCGTGCTTTCTGCTCGTCGCCCGCCGCCGAACAGGCCTTCGAAGATATCGCCGAGATCCATGCCTTCTTGACCGAAGCCTTGGAAATCCTCGGCCCGGAAACCGCGCTGGCCGCTTGCGCCACCCATTCCCGCCCCGCCGAATCCCCCCCGGCCCATTCCTGCGAACGGGTTGGCCGGATTGCCGTCGGCATCGATCTCTCCGCGATCGAACCGAGCGCGCTTGTCCTTGTCGGACAGCAGGTCGTAGGCGTTGGTCACCTTGCTGAATCGCTCGGCGGCTTGCGGATTGTCCTTGTTGCGGTCGGGATGCAGTTCCTTGGCGAGCTTGCGATACGCGCTCTTGATCTCCTTTTCGGAGGCGGTGCGCGAAACACCGAGGGTTGCATAGGGATCGGCCATGGCGTGTTAGCTAGGTGCAACAGTGGCTTGGTGCAAGCGCGGTGAGGCGTGTGCGGCAGTCTTTCCTACACGCGGTTCCAAGCCTAGGAGATATGCCATGATTCATCGCCTTGTCCGATCCGGCTCCGATATGCACCCATGCGAGACATCGCATGCGAGCGCGATTTATTCCTCCATGGACCGTGTAACATGTGGTTCATGTCTCGGGAAACGGCCGTGAAGGACGAACAAAGCGCACTGTCCGCGAACGATCCGCTTGCCCTGTTCGATGCATGGTATGCCGAGGCGCGCGAAAGCGAACCGAACGATTCCAATGCGATGGCCCTGGCCACCGCGACTCCCGATGGCGCGCCGTCCGTGAGAATGGTGTTGCTGAAAGGCCATGGGCCGGAAGGCTTCACTTTCTACACCAACGCCCAGAGCCGTAAGGGCAAGGAAATCCGCGCAAACATGCAGGCGGCGCTGCTGTTTCACTGGAAGTCGCTGCGGCGGCAAATCCGGATCGAGGGTCCGTTGACCGAAGTTACGGCGGAACAGGCCGACACCTATTTCCATAGCCGTCCACGCGTCTCGCAGATCGGTTCGGCAGCTTCGGACCAGTCACGCCCCCTGCCCGACCGGAAAGCCTATCTCGAGCGGGTCGAGGCGCTGGATGCGCGCCATGCGGGGCAAGACGATATCCCTCGTCCGCCACATTGGACCGGCTTCACTCTCGCGCCGCAACGCATCGAGTTCTGGCTTGATCGCCCGAACCGGCTGCATGACCGGCGCCAGTTCACTCGTGCAGGCGACGGGGGCTGGACGAGCACCTTGCTGTACCCGTGAGCGCAAGGGCCAATCTCACGCGCAGCGCGGCCATCGCGTCGATTGCCGTCGCGCTATTCCTTGCGGTGCTGAAATAGTGGGCCACGGCCCGCACCGGCTCGACCGCCATGCTCGGCAGCCTTGCCGATACCGTTCTCGACCTCGTTGCCAGTATCGTGACTTTGGCCGGGGTGTGGGTGGCTGCGCAACCGGCCGATGAAAACCATCGTTTCGGTCACGGCAAGGCCGAGGCGCTGGCAGCGATCATGCAGGTCATGCTGATTGCATTGTCGGCGGCGGTGATCGGATTTCGAGCGATTGTCACGCTGGCCGAGGGCGGGCGAACCGAGGCCGCGCCCGACGGTATTGCGGTATCGCTTTTCGCGATTGTCGCGACGCTTGCCCTGCTTGTCTGGCAGCGTCACGTGATCCGCCGCACCGGCTCGGTCGCGATCCAGGCCGACCACGTCCATTATCAGTCCGACCTGTTGCTCAACCTCGCAGTGATCGCGGCATTGGTGTTCGACCAGTATCTCGGATTCGCCCGTGCCGACCCGCTGTTGGGGTTCGGCATCGCCGGGTGGCTGTTATGGGGTGCATGGCGGGCCGGAAGCGAGGCCGTGGATCAGGTGATGGACCGCGAGTGGCCTCGGGAGAAACGCCTGGCGTTCATCGAGCTGGCAGCAAGGCATCCCGAATTGTCCAACCTGCATGACTTGCGCACGCGTAGCAGCGGGATGCGTGATTTCGCGCAGTTCCATGTGGATCTGCCCCGCACGATGACGGTCGGGGAAGCGCACGATATCGTTGCAAGAGTGGAAGAAGACCTTTGCGGCCATTTCCCGGGAATGGAACTATTGATCCATATCGACCCGCAGGGCCATGTCGACAATCCGGACAACCCGCTGGTCGAGCGGGATGAATTTGCGCGGTTGGAGAAAGACGAATGAGCCGTTCGCTTCCCTATTATCACGTCGATGCCTTCGCCGACCGGCCCTTTGCCGGGAATCAGGCGGCGGTGATGCCGCTTGAGCAGTGGCTGCCCGACGAAGTGTTGCAGGCGATCGGCGAGGAAAACAACTTTGCCGAGACCGCTTTCGTCGTGCCGGACGAAAGCGGGGAAGCGGATTGGGAATTGCGCTGGTTCACCCCGGCCTGCGAGATCAGGCTGTGCGGCCATGCGACGCTGGCAAGCGGGCATGTGCTGATGGAGCGGGCCAGGAAAACCGGGGGTGGCGAACGGGTTGTCTTCCGTACGCGCGAGGCGGGCATTCTCGAAGTACGTCGTGCCGCCGCCGGGTACGAGCTGGCCTTGCCCGCCATCCCGACCGAGCGCGGCGAGTGGGACGAAGCGGTTGCCTTGCTTGGCGCACGGCCGCGCGAGGTGTGGCTCAATTCCGATCGCTACGGCATCTACCTGTTCGATAGCGAAGAGCAGGTGCGGACTCTTGCGCCCGACCTGCGCGGGCTGGGCGCGCTTGGTGACGACCAGTTCATTTGCACCGCGCCGGGTATGCAGGCCGATGTGGCAAGCCGCGTATTCGTTCCCGGCGCCGGAGTTGACGAAGACAGCTTTACCGGCTCGGCCCATGCGGCGTTGACGCATTTCTGGGCGGCTCGGCTCGGGCGCGACAGCTTCACCGCTTTCCAGGCCTCGAAAAGGGGCGGATACGCCAACTGCCGCCTGGAAGGCGATCGGGCCTGGCTTGGCGGATCGTGCGCGACTGTGGTCGAAGGAACTTTCTACCTTGCCGGGTAAAGTTCGAAGATATCAGCCACTTCCCGCAGCATCGCCCTGCGCTGCTCCGCGTCCGAATGGCCGAGGCGGACCACGGTGAGTTTCTGCTCGGGCGAAACGATCACATACTGGCCCATGTGGCCGATCGCGGCGAAGACACTGTCCGGTGCACGGTCCGGGAATAGAGGGTGCTCCTCTTCCTTGTCGTCGCGGTTGAGCCAGGTCTGAAAACCGTAATGCTGCGCGTGCGGACTGGGCGTGCGCATCAGATCGATCCAGCGTCGCGGGACGAGCTGGCTGCCGCGTACCGATCCGCCATGGCGCAGGAATTCACCGAAGCGTGCCCAGTCACGCGCGGTGCCGTGCATCAGGCTCCCGCCGATCAATGTTCCGCTGGCATCGTATTCGGGCACCATCGAATCCATCCCCAGGGGTCTGAACAGCCGTGTGCGCAGATAATCATCGACGGCTTGGCGTCGTGTGTCGGAATCTTCGCTTTGCGTGAGCGCGCGCGCGGCGATATCGGCGAGGATGACAGTGGTGGCGCTCGAATATTCGAACTGCCGTCCCGGTTCGGCCTCGAGCGGTTGCGCTGTCGCCCATGCGGCCATGTCGTCGCGCCCGTCCAGGAACAGCATTCGCACTTCGGACGATTCGTATGGCGGATCGCCCGCCTCGGTATGACGCAGGCCCGAGCGCATCTGGAGTAGCTGGCGCAGCGTTATCTCTCCGCGAGGATCTCCCGGTCGTTGCCAGCGGGGTACCGGCGGTGAATCGTCCAGCCGCAGGCGTCCGTCCGCGACCAGCATGCCGATCATTACGGCGGTGACGGTTTTGGCCATCGACCAACTGACGAAACGCGTGTTGGCATCGTATCCGGGCGCATAACGTTCCGCCGCGATGTCGCCGGCATGCATCACCACCAGCGCTCGCGTCTCTCCCAGGTGTTCCGGGTCGAACAGCTCGTCTACTGCACGGGCCAGCTCTTCCCTTGGCGCGCCCGGGTCTGCGGAAACAACCGCCAGGGCTTCTTCGGTGAGCGGTGGCGGTTCGGCCGGCGCGTCGCCGCACGCTGCAAGACTTGGCAATAGCCCGAGGCAGGCGATAAGGGGAGCGGACTTCAGGGTCATTCCGACTTAACTCGCGCAAGGATTCCGGCTTGGCAATGGCAAAATCGAAGCTTCGACCGAATGGCACAAGCCGCCGTCGCTGGCCGGTCTATTTAATACTCGCCGCTCTCGTCCTCGCGGGCCTGGCCCTGTTCTATCGAGCCGAGATTACCGGTTACGCGAGCGCCGGCAGCTCCTATGCGGCACGTATTGGTTGTTCGTGCCGTTTCGTGGGCGGGCGCAGCCTCGAGGATTGCAAGAAGGATCGCCTGGCCGGGATGGAACTTGTCACCCTGACCGAAGATGCGGCAGCCAAGAGCGTGACTGCGCGCTTTCCCTTGGTTGCCAGCGATACCGCGACCTATCGCGAGGGGTATGGTTGCGTGCTGCAGGAGTGGCGCGACTAGGCGGGCACGGTTGTTTCGATCCAGCCGCCTCCGACGACCCGCTCACCAGCATAGATGACGGCGGCCTGTCCCGGAGCAACGCCAAATTCCGGTTCGGCAAAGTGGATCGCGACCCGCCCGCCGTCTCCCAGGAGACCGTCGAGCGTGATCGGCACCGGCTTGGCCAGAGAGCGGACCTTGGCTGTCAATTGTGCGTTCGGCAAAGGGCCGATGCGATTGGTTTCCACCAGTTGCGCCTTGCCTA
>JANQPE010000140.1 GCA_028289565.1 Parerythrobacter sp. | reverse complement strand
CTGCCTGGCAGGTCACCGGCACGACCGAGGCGAGGCCGGTGAAATATTCGCCCTGGCCGCTGGCGTTCTCGGTCTTGAAGGTTACCGCACGCAGGCGATCGTCGCATTCGGCCATGTCGAAACCGAACTGGCCGACAGGCTTGCCGAAGGTGTTGGTGCCCACCAGTGCCATGTTGTTGTTGTTGAGGTAGGGAATGAAGGCGTTGGTCACCAACTCGCTGGCCGATGCAGTCCCGCCGCGTCCGATAAAGGCGATCTTGGTTGCGGCGATGGATTGTGGCTGGGTGGTGAAGAAATCGGTTTCGTTCTGGCTCGATTTCGACGGGCGGAGTGTCGTGCGGCTGAACACCTGACCGACGCGGTTTCGGCCCATCAGGTCGCCCATCAGTTCGGCAATGCGAACCAGCCCTCCGCCATTGTAACGGAAATCGATGATTACCTCGGTAACGCCTTGCGTGCGGAAATTGTCGAAGGCGGCACGCAGGTCGGCATCGGCAGTGTCGATGAATGTGCGCAAATTGACATAGCCGACCCTCTTGCCTGCATCGTCGATGATCTGGGCGCCGTAGCGGTCGGATACCGGATCGAGCGGGAAATCGGCCTTGGTCACGGTCACTTGCGTGTCGGTGCCGTTGAGCTGGCGAATGACGAAGGTCCGCTGCACGCCGGCATCGGACGGACCGAGCGCATTGATAACCGCCTGTGGCCCGCCGCTCGCCATCAGGGAGGAAATCGATTGCAGGGTGGAGGGGCTGGTGCCGACGGATATCAGTTCGACGCCGCGGTCGAAGCCTTGGGGGAAGGCCGGCCCGGTCTCGAAGACTTCAATGACGAATACACGGTTAGCGGCGGTGTCATAGCCCAGCCTGATGCCGAAACCGGCGCTCGATCCGGAATTGAAGAACTCGTTTTCTTCTTGGATCGAGGTGATGAAAGTGAAGAAACGATCTCTCGACTGGGCCCGGGCCGGGGCGACAAGTGCGTCGATATAGGACTGCACGGTCGCGTGCGCGGATTGCTGGACCGTGTTGTCGATCAGGTTCGGGAACAGATACCACTCGTCGAGCACGGCCTTCACGAAATCCTGCCGTGCGGAAAGCGAACATGCCGCCGTAGTGGGTGTCGGGGCCGGTGTTCCACCACCTCCGCCGGCGATTGGAGGATTGCCCCCATTGCCGCCGCCACCGCATGCAACGAGAGCCCCGGCTAAAGCGATTGAAAGCGATGCGCGACCGACCTGCATGAAAATTTCTCCAGCCCCAAAGTCTCGAAACGATGCAAAATGCGTCGATGGAATGCAAAGAGGATGACGGCTTAACCGAGGGTGAGCAAGCGCCGAATCCGCTGCGGATAGGCAAATGGCGTCATTTTATGGTCGTTTTTGCCGCTTTTCGCCCTGCTAGCGGTGGAAAACCCGGCTTTTTTGCCCTTGCATCCCCTCGCGGGCGGGCCGCAATGCGCCTACCGTTCCTTTTCACTAGCGGGAGGCGGTTTTTTCAATGTCGAGCGGTTCGCATGCATGGTTGGCAAAGGCGGTTGGCGGTCCGGTCGACGGCCTTGAGCATCTTACCATTGCTGCGCTGGGAGACGAGCGTACCTTTGGCAAAGGCGGTTTCACCCTGTCGAGCCCCGCTTTCGATGGCGGGGATGAACTGGATCCGTGTTTTACCGCAGACGAAGAGGATGCCGTCGCGCCACCGCTCGAATGGACTGCGCCACCACCGCTGGTGCAGGAACTGGTTGTTGTCGTCGAGGATGCGGATGGCGGGGGGACCTGCCATTGGCTCGTATGGGGACTCCCGGGACAGCGTGGCAAGCTGCTCGAGGGAGAAGTCCCTCCCCGGGTTGGCAAGAACGCGCACGGCAATTCCGAATGGTTGCTGCCCGCCCCTCCACTGGAGGACGAGGCGCATCGCTACATATTTCAGATCTTCGCGCTCGATCTGCCGCTGACGCTTATGCCAGGAGCGGATCGCGAGGAGCTCATCGCCTCGATAAAAGGCCATGTGCTTGCCACCGCTGCCCTCGCCGGCCGCTATAAGCGGCAGCCGGAAGAGGAAGGCGATGGTGAATGGGACGATGATTTCGACTAAGTTGCAAGAAGCCTGATACAGGAAAGGACTGAAAAATGGCTGGCAAGAACAATGCACTGCAAAAACCGGTGACTCTGTCGTCGGACTTGGAGAACGTGATCGGCAAAGGACCGATGACCCGCGCTCAGGTCACATCGAAAGTATGGGATTACATCAAGGCGAATGGCCTGCAGGACAGCACGGACAAGCGCCAGATCAATCCCGACGCCAAGCTCGGCGCGGTGATCGGCAATGCCCAGATATCCATGTTCAAGATGACTGCGGCGGTGTCCAAGCATCTCAGTTAAGTGGAATCCCGGCGGCGCAGCGGCCAGTCCGTTACGCCGCCGGCCCACAGCGATAGCCAGACGATAACCGGCTGCGCGAACATGCGAGGGACGTGATAGGCCAGTCCCAGGCCTCCGTCCGCACGCGCCATATCCATGAAAAAGTGATTGATATTCGCCGGAAATACGCAAACGGCATAGAGGCCCAGGCCGATCGCGGCAGCGTGGCGTAAGCGTATCGACCACGGTTGGATCAAACCGGTGGCTCCCAGGACTTCGGCGATGCCGGTCAGCCAGACGACAGCGTCGGGGGCAGGCACCCATTCAGGTGTAATCGCCAGGAAAGGCGCCGGATCCACGAGATGCTTGTATCCGGCAAAACTGTAAAACAGTGCCAGAATCCAGCGGAACGCGCCTTTGATCGTCATTCGTTTCTGTTCTCCTTGCCTGGTCCGGGTCCGGCCCGGACCATGTGCCTCGACCTTCTCGATTTCATGCTTCGTGCATGCCCACACTTTCCTTTCCAATTCCTGCTATCCCGCTAGAACGGGAAAGCAAAGCTTGCCGTTATTGCGGAGATCCCCATGAAAGCGCCTGTCATTCTCGCCCCGCTGGTCCTTCTCGCCGCGCCACTGTCAGCACAAACCGCCGAAGAGACGGCGACCGGAGCGCTGGAAGCCGCGCCGGTATTCGACGGGCATAACGACGTGCCGATCCAGTTGCGCGGACGCTGGAGGAACATGATCGGCGATTTCGACTTCAAGGACACGACCGATACCGGGCCGGAGCATTCCCAAGGCAGGACCATGCATACCGATCTCACCCGGCTGCGCGAGGGCAAGGTCGGCGCGCAATTCTGGTCGGTCTATGTCAGCGCTGCCCTGGAAGAGCCGGAGGCCGTTCAGGCGACGATCGAACAGATCGACGTCACCCGCCGACTGATCGACCGGTATCCGGACGACCTGATGCTGGCGCTGACCGCCGATGATGTCGAGGCGGCGCTCGCCCAGGGCAGAATCGCTTCGCTGATGGGCATGGAAGGCGGACATTCGATCGGTTCGAGCCTAGCCGTGCTGCGTCAGATGTATGCCATCGGCGCACGATACATGACCCTGACTCATTCGAGGAACACGCCATGGGCCGACAGCGCGACCGATGCTCCCGAACATGACGGTCTGACCGATTTCGGCAAGGACCTGGTGCGTGAAATGAACCGGATGGGCATGCTGGTCGATCTCAGCCATGTCGCCGCAAAGACCATGCACGATGCGCTTGATGTGGCGAAAGCTCCGGTCATCTTCAGTCATTCGGGCGCGCGGGCGGTTAACGGTCATGCGCGCAATGTGCCCGATAGCGTGCTCGCCCGACTGCCTGAAAATGGCGGCATGGTCATGGTGGTGGCGTTGCCGGGCTTTCTCAATGAGGATGCGCGGCAATGGCATGGCAGCCGCCAGGCCGAGAAGGCGCGGCTGGAAGCCCTGTGGCAGGGCCAGCCCGGCGCAGTGAAAACCCGCCTCGATGCATGGGACGAGGCCAATCCGCTGCCATTGGCAACGATTTCCGACATGGCTGACCATATCGATCATATCCGCAATGTGGCCGGGATCGACAATATCGGGATCGGCGGCGACTATGACGGCATGAACACCGGGCCGATAGGAATGGAGGACGTTACCGGCTATCCGGCGTTGTTCGTCGAACTTGCCCGGCGGGGGTATTCGCAAGCGGATCTGGAAAAGATTTCATTGCGCAACGCCTTGCGGGTCATGCGCGAAGCGGAAGCCTATGCGGCAAGCCAGGCGAATCAGCCGCCGATCGAAACGCCGGTGCCCGAATAGAAGGCCGAACAGGGTTAGTCGCGCAGTAGGTCGTTGATGCCGGTCTTTTCGCGGGTTCGCGCATCGACCGTCTTGACGATCACGGCGCAGGCAAGCGACGGGCCGCGTTGCGGATCCGGCAGGGTGCCGGGGACGACCACCGAATAGGGGGGGATGGTGCCGCGTATGACTGCGCCTGTCGCTCGATCGACAATCTTGGTTGATTGGGTAATGAACACGCCCATTGCGACCACCGCCCCTTCGCCGACGATCACGCCTTCGACGATTTCCGAGCGGGCACCGATAAAGCAATTGTCGCCGATTATGGTCGGGTTGGCCTGCAATGGTTCGAGCACGCCGCCGATGCCTGCTCCGGCGGAAATATGGCAGTGCTTGCCGACCTGCGCGCAACTGCCGACCGAAGCCCAGGTATCGACCATGGTCCCGTCGCCGACATGGGCGCCGATATTGACGAAGCTTGGCATCAGGACCGTATCCTTGCCGATATGGCTGCCGCGCCGGACGACGGCGCCGGGTACGACGCGAAACCCGGCAGAAGCGAAGCGTGCCTCATTCCAGCCGTCGAATTTGGAGGGGACTTTGTCATAAGCGGGGGCACCAACCGCGCCTTCCATCACGCAATTGTCGCGCAGGCGAAAAGACAGCAGAACCGCTTTTTTCAGCCATTGGTTGACTTGCCAGCCACCCGAGCCATCGGGTTCGGCCACGCGCGCCGCGCCGCTATCGAGCAGTTCGATTGCCTGTTCGACGGGATCGCGGATCTCTTTGCTGTGCGGCCCGATTTCGGCTCTGTGTTCCCAAGCGGCTTCGATAATGGCTTCGAGATCGGCGCTCATGGTCGGGTTTCCCTGCAAATAGAGTGTTGCGCGGCTGCTAGCTGCCGTATCGGAGAGGAGCAAGCGAGCAGACACCACTTGCAATCGGTTACTATCTCCGTTCAGAATTTCGACAAATATGCAACGATAGATATGTACGGATGAACAGAAAGGGGCCGGGAATCACTCGAATCAAGCGATACAGCCTGCGTTTGCAGGTCGGATGCACGGTCGGCGCGCTTGCCCTGTTGGCGGCTTGCGGCGGCGGTGGCGGCGGCATTCCTGTAAGCACACCCGGCCCCGCACCCACTCCTACCCCGACGCCCACTCCAACTCCTACCCCCACTCCGACACCCACTCCAACCCCAACCCCTACACCCACGCCGTCTCCAACAAATTTCAACACTGCGGAATTCCGCCGTTCGGACGGCCCGGGCTTCCATAGTGCCGTTACCGCGTGGCAGGACGGTATTACGGGGAATGGGTCGGTCATCGCGATCATCGATACGGGTATCGATACCGATAGTCCGGAATTTGCCGGCAGGATCCACCCGGAATCCGCTGATGTTGCGGGCAACGGCACTGTCGAGGGAGAAGACGATCACGGAACCAATGTCGCGTTGGTGGCTGCTGCCGCTCGCGACAATACCGGGGTCGTCGGTATTGCCTTCGATGCCAGTATTCTGGCTCTGCGTGCGGACCGGCCCGGAAGCTGCGCCACCGAAACCGAGGAAGTACTCGACGGATGTCTGTTCGGTGGCCGCGATATCGCGGCCGGCATCGATCGGGCGGTGAATGCCGGCGCCACGGTTATCAATATCAGCCTTGGCGGCGGGGGAGCATCGCCTTCTGTGCGCAGTGCCGTCCAGCGCGCGGCCAATGCCGGCGTCGTCATTGTCGTATCGGCGGGCAATGACGGGGATTCGACCGAACCGGATATCGATCCCGACCAACCCGATCCCTTTGCGCGCGACATCCTGGCTGCGGGCGGGAACAATGTGATTATTGTCGGTTCGGTCGACGATTCCGGACAGATTTCGGATTTCTCCAACCGTGCGGGTTCCGATGCCCAATTCTACCTTTCCGCTCGGGGCGAGCGTATTTGCTGTGTCTACGAAGACGGCCAGTTGAGAATCACGACCGACGAGAACGGTACGCGTTTCGTCTCGCTGTTTTCGGGCACCAGTTTCTCCGCGCCGCAAGTGGCCGGAGCAGTAGCGCTGCTGGCCCAGGCTTTCCCGAACCTGACCGGGCAAGAGATTGTTTCGATCCTGCTCGATTCCGCGCGCGACGCGGGAACCGCCGGAACGGATGCGATATTCGGGCGCGGTATCCTGAATATCGCGGCAGCGCTGGCACCGCAGGGGACCACCACGCTTTCGGGCGGCACCGTCGCGGTTGCCCTGGGCGACGATACCGGGATCGGTTCGGGTCCGATGGGCGATGCCTTCGCGCTGGTCCCGATCGATACGATCGTGACCGATCGATACGACCGGGCCTATAATTACGATCTTGGCAGTCGCCTGCGCGGGGCCAGCCTGCGACCGCGTCTGCGAGGCGCCGTCGAAAGCCATGGCCGGCACTTGTCGGGTGGCGGCAAGGGTGTGGCGTTGGCCTTTACCGTCGGCGACGGACCGCGCGCTGCCGGGCTCGGTTGGGAACACCAGCTGCGGCTGACCTCCGAAGACGCCGCAGCGGCCCGGGTGCTTGCGGCTCGCATTGCATTCCGGATCGCCCCCGATACCAAGCTTGGATTTGCCGTCTCCGAAGGTGCGGGCGGCCTCGTAGCCCAGTTGCAGGGGCAGGAACGGCCCGCTTTCCTGATTGCCGGCAACGGTCGTGGCGATGACGGGCTGTTCGGCGACAGCGATGCGTCGGTCGCCCTGCGGCGCCAGTTCGGGAATTGGGGACTGACGCTAAGTGCCGATAGCGGCGATGCGTGGCTTGGCAGTGTCCGCCGTGCGAGCGATACGCTGGCGCGCGATCGCGAAAACCACAAAGTACACCGCTTCGGTATCGCAGCCGACCGGAAATTTGGCCCGGTCGAAACCGCTTTCGGCCTGACCTGGATGCAGGAAAGCGAGACGGTGCTTGGTGCCTATTTCCACGATGCGCTGGGCGCAAATGGGGCGGACACGGTATTCATGGATATTGGTGCCGGATACAACCCTGGCGGTGACTGGCGTCTGGGGGTGGATTTCCGGCAGGGATATACCCGTGCGCGCAATGCCGGGGTGATTGCGGGAGGGTCCGACTTCGCCAGTCGCGCATGGTCGTTCGATGTGACCAAGTGGACCGTGTTCCAACCCGCCGACAGCCTGGGCTTGCGCGTCTCGCAACCCTTGCGTGTCGAGGGCGGTGGGCTGAACCTCAACCTGCCGATCAGCTATGATTATGCGAGTGAGAGCCCGACATTCGGTATTCGACGCCTGCCGCTTACCCCTGAAGGTCGCGAACTGATGGGCGAGATCGCCTGGCGCGGATCGCTATGGGGTGGAAATGCCGCGGCCAGCCTGTTCGTGCGGGCAGATCCCGGTCATTATGCCGCGGCGCCCGACGATGCAGGGATGGCTGTCAAGTGGAACAAGCGCTTCTAGCCCAGTCCGGCGGCCTGTGCGAACTGGTAGGCGCGTTGGGCCAGCGGAGTGACGCGTGCGGACATCTGTTTGGCATGGGCGGATGATGCCGTGCCGTCGATCACGCGTTTCTTAATGCCCTGCATGATCCCGGCGAGCCGAAAGAGGTTATAGGCGAAATACCAATCCATCGGAGGGACCGGGTATCCTGTACGTGCCACATATCGCTCGACTGCTTCCTCGACGCCCGGAATACCCAATTCTTCCAGATCGAGACCGAGCAGTCCGGCGCGCCCGTCTGTCGGGTTGAACCAGTTGAGCATCAGATAGGCAAAGTCGGCGATCGGGTCGCCCAAGGTGGACAGTTCCCAGTCGAGCACTGCCAGAACCCGGTTGGCGCCCTTCTCGAAGATCATATTGTCGAGCCGGTAATCGCCGTGGACCACGCCGCTGGCATGCTGCGGCGGGATCGTTTGGGGCAGCCATTCGATCAGCCGGTCCATTTCCGGGATCGTGTCGGTTTCGGAGAGCTTGTACTGCTTGGACCAGCGCGCGATCTGCCGCGCGCAATAGTCGGTCGGTTTTCCGAAGCCCGACAGGCCGATGGCATCGGGGTCCTGCAAATGCAGGTCGGCCATTGTGTCGATCATCGCGTTGTAGATCTGGCGCCGTTCCCTCGGTGTGTTCTTGGGCAGGGCACCGTCCCACAGCGAGCGACCGTCGGCGAGCCCCATCACGAAGAATTTGGAGCCGATCACTTCCCGGTCTTCGCATAGCCCGTAGGTTTCCGGCACCGGAAAGCCGGTTGGACCAAGCGCAGCCATCGCCTTGTATTCACGGTCCACCGCATGTGCGGAGGGCAGCAGCTTGCCGAAGGGCTGGCGGCGCAGGACATAGGAGCGGCCCGGCGTGTCGACACGATATGTCGGGTTGGATTGGCCGCCCTTGAACTTGGTCAGCGAAACCGGGCCTGCGAAGCCTTCGACATGCTCATTCATCCAGGCGGTCAACGACGCTTCGTCGAGCCTGTCCCTGTCCGGTACCTCGATGGTCCCGACCATTTCCTTTTCATAGTCGATTTCATCGTTCATCGGTCGAATACCACCACGCTGCGTGCGCCATGCCCTTCGCGCATCCTGTCGAACCCCCGGTTGATATCGTCCAACGCAATCCGTTCGGCGATGATCGTATCCAGATCGAGCAGCCCCCGCAGGTAGAAATCGACAAGCCGCGGCAGGTCGACAGGGAATTGGTTGTAACCCATGATCGCGCCTTGCAATTTCTTGCCCGAAAGCAGGTCCATCGCGCCGAGACCGATCTTGCAGTCGAGCGGCATCATGCCAAGGATGATTGCCGTGCCGCCACGCCGGAGCGATGCGACGGCAAGGTCTGCCGAAGTCTGTCGTCCGACTGCCTCGATGGCGTAATGGACGCCGCCGCCCGAAAGATCGAGGATCTGCTTGGCGGCATCGTCGGCCATCGCGTCGACTGTATGGGTGGCGCCCAAGATCTTGGCCAGCTTGCGTTTTTCTTCCAGCGGATCGGCGGCGATCACCATGCCGGCCCCGGCGATCTTGGCTGCGTTCACGACTGCGAGACCGACCCCGCCGCAGCCGACCACGACAACTGTTTCACCCGGGGTGAGGTTTGCCGCGTTGAAGATCGTCCCCGCACCTGTCGTTACCGCGCAGCCGATCACGGCGGCCCGGTCGAGCGGCATGTCCTTGTCGATCGCGACACAGGCATGTTCGTGGATGAGCATCTGCTCGCTGAAGGCGGACAGGTTCAGCATCTGGTGGACCGCCTCGCCATCCCCGCGTGTAATGCGCGGGGCGTCGATCTGGTCGCGCCGTGTGTCTGCGCCCAGACACAGCGCCATCCGCCCGGTTACACAGAACTCGCAATGGCCGCAGAACGCGCTGAGGCAGGAAACGAC
>JANQPE010000135.1 GCA_028289565.1 Parerythrobacter sp. | reverse complement strand
TGCCGTCGGCGATGGTGAAGGCAAGCTCCTGTACCGCCGTCGCCCCGGCCTCGTGCATGTGGTAGCCGGAGATAGAAATACTGTTGAATCTCGGCATGTTGGCGGATGTGTATGCGATAATATCCGATACGATCCGCATGCTCGGTGCAGGCGGGTAGATATAGGTGTTGCGGACCATGAACTCCTTGAGGATATCGTTCTGGATGGTCCCGGAAAGTTGTTCCTGCGAAACGCCCTGCCGCTCGCCCGCGACGATGTAGAACGCCAGTATGGGTATCACCGCCCCGTTCATCGTCATGCTGACCGACATCGTATCCAGCGGGATTCCGTCGAACAGGATTTCCATGTCGCGCACGGCATCGATCGCCACGCCTGCCATGCCGACATCGCCAACCACGCGTTCGTGATCGGAATCGTAACCTCGATGCGTGGCTAGGTCGAACGCGACCGACAACCCTTTCTGCCCCGCGGCCAGGTTACGGCGATAGAACGCGTTCGATTCTTCGGCGGTGGAGAAACCCGCATATTGCCGGATCGTCCACGGCCGACCGGTATACATCGAGGCGTAGGGACCGCGCGTGAAAGGCGCAAAACCCGGCATGCCCGGATCGAGATTGGCGCTATCTTCGCCCGTATAGAGCGGTTTGATATCGAATCCCTCAGGCGTGTGCCATGTCAGGTCACGGCCTTTGACTTCCTTGTCGGCCCTGGCCTGCCAGTCCGAATAGGTGAGTTTGTCGGTCATGAGCGGGCCTATAGCCTCATTCGTCATCTCGGCGAAAGCCGGGATCGCCATCGGCATGGTACCAGGTCGGGACCAATCCCGGATCAAGTCAGGAATGACGGCATTTCTATTCCCCCTTGAACTCGGGCTTGCGCTTCTGGAGGAAGGCCATACCGCCTTCGATCGCATCCTTGCTGTCGCCCGCGCGACGCTGGCCGAGCGCTTCCTGATGCAGCGCGGCCGGGTAGTCGAGTTCGAGCGCTTTCATGATGTTCTCGCGCATCTGACCGAGCGCCAACGTGGGACCGTTGGCGAGACGGGCGGCCAGGGCCTTCGCCTCGTCCATAAGTGCATCGTCCTCGACGCATTTGTAGACCAGGCCCCAATCGGCGGCTTTCTCGCCGGGGATCTTTTCGCCCAGCATCATCATCTCGGTTGCGCGCGCCTTGCCGATCAGGCGCGGCAGCATCCAGCTTGCCCCACCGTCGGGGACGAGGCCGATATTGACGAAGGCCTGAAGAAAATAGGCGCTTTTGCCGGCGATCGCGAAGTCGGCTGCCAGCGCGATCGAGCAACCGACACCGGCCGCCGGGCCGTTCACCGCAGTGACGATCGGAACCGCGCATTGCGCTATCTGCATCATCAGCGGGTTGTAGCCCATAGAGAGCGAATCGTAGGCGCCGCGCCCACCGCCGACCGAGCGTTCACCGCGCGCCGCCAGATCCGCGCCAGAACAGAAGGCTCGCCCTACCCCGGTGATCAGGAAACACCGCGCATCGCCCGGCTCGGCCAGCACATCGCGAATTTCGATCGCCATGTCGGGCGGACAAGCATTGAGCCGGTCGGGCCGGTTGAGCGTGATCGTGGTGACCAGCCCTCCATCGGTTTCGGCGCTTTCGACGAGGATGTGTTCGTAGCTCATGCAGGCTCCCGGGCTTTGCGTTGCGGCGCAGGCTTACGCGAACGTCAAGCGCGAGTGCAAGTCCGTTCCGGCACGGCGGTTTGCACACCCATACCGACACCGTTCGCCCTGAGCCTGTCGAACGGCCGGTCGACTTGCGGGGCCATCAGGGGACAGCCGGTGCTTCGACAAGCTCAGCACGAACGGAAAAACGGGCTCAGTGCCCCTCGCCTTTCGGGGTTTCCATGATCTCGGTGAGCATGCCCTGCATGTCCTTGGGATGGACGAAGAAGATCGGCGTTCCGTGCGCGCCGATGCGCGTGGGGCCGAGAATGCGCTTGCCTTGCTGCTCAAACTCGGCGCGAGCGGTTTCGATATCGGGCACTTCGAAACAGACATGGTGCTGCCCGCCCAGCGGGTTCTTGGCGAGAAAACCGGTGATCGCCGACTGCTCGCCGAGAGGCTCGATCAGCTCGATCTGTGTGCCGTTCATGCCGCTGTCCGTGGGTGTGTTGACGAAGCAGACCTTCACCCCCTGCTCGGGCAGGTCGAACGGCTCCTCGATATCGGTCGCGCCGAGTGTATCGCGATAATGGGCGATGGAGGCCTTGATGGAAGGTGTTGCGACGCCGATATGGTTCAATCTGCCCAGTTTCATCAGAGTTTTCCTGCCAGTTCGAAAGCCATCGATAGGACAAAAAGTACGGCAAAGAACCACACCATGACAGCCATGAACTTTTGCCAAGCTACGGCTTTGCTGAAATCGGGATCGTCGCGCCCCACCGGCTGCGAATCTATCGATTCAACCCACTCTTTGGGGATTTCACCCTTGGTCGACCAAGAGTTGGCCATCCTCCAAAGCCAGGTACCGACAACCGCAACACTTACCGCGAGAAGAGCTTTAACAATAATCACAGCGGAATATTATCATGCTTCTTCCACGGATTCTCAAGCACCTTCCCGCGTAGCTTCCTCAGGCCCAGCGCGATCCGTCGCCGTGTCGAGTGCGGGTAGATTACTTCGTCGATATAGCCGCGCTGGGCGGCGACGAAGGGGTTAGCGAAGCGGTCTTCGTATTCCTGCGTTTTCTCGGCGATCTTGTCCGGATCGTCGCGATCCTTGCGGAAGATGATCTCGACCGCGCCCTTGGCGCCCATCACCGCGATTTCGGCGGTCGGCCAGGCGTAATTCAGATCGCCGCGCAAATGCTTCGAGGCCATCACGTCGTAGGCGCCGCCATAGGCCTTGCGGGTGATAAGGGTGATCTTGGGCACCGTCGCCTCGGCATAGGCGAAGAGCAGCTTCGCGCCATGCTTGATAATGCCGTTATGCTCCTGATCGCAGCCCGGCAGGAAGCCGGGCACATCGACGAAGGTCAGGATCGGGATTTCGAATGCGTCGCAGAAGCGCACGAAACGCGCCGCCTTCTTGCTCGAGTTGATATCGAGCACGCCCGCGAGCACCATCGGCTGATTCGCGACCACACCCACGGTGCGCCCCTCGACCCGGCCGAAGCCGCAGATGATATTCGCCGCATGGGCCGGCTGGATTTCGAAGAAATCGCTTTCGTCCAGTACCTTACGGATGACTTCGTGCATGTCGTAAGGCTGGTTGGCATTGTCGGGAATTAACGTGTCGAGCGATGCTTCCTCGCGATCCCACGGATCGCTGGTCGGACGCTCGGGCACCTCCTCGCGATTCGACAGCGGCAGGTAGTCGAAAAACGCCCGCGTCGCCGCCAGAGCTTCGATATCATTTTCGAACGCGACATCGGCGACGCTGGTCTTGGTCGTATGCGTCACTGCCCCGCCCAGCTCTTCTTGCGTGACGACTTCGTTGGTGACGGTCTTCACCACGTCGGGCCCGGTGACGAACATGTAGGAGCTGTCCTTCACCATGAAGATGAAATCGGTCATCGCCGGAGAATAGACCGCCCCGCCCGCGCACGGCCCCATGATGAGGCTGATCTGCGGCACCACGCCGCTCGCCAGCACATTGTTCTGGAACACATCGGCATAGCCGCCGAGCGAGGCCACACCTTCCTGAATACGCGCGCCGCCGCTGTCGTTCAGGCCGATCACTGGCGCACCGTATTTCATCGCGCTTTCCATGACCTTGCAGATCTTTTCCGCATGGCGTTTCGACAACGAGCCGCCGAAAACGGTGAAGTCCTGCGAGAAGACATAGACCAACCGGCCGTTGATCGTGCCCGATCCGGTGACCACGCCATCGCCGGGAATCTTCTGGTCCTGCATGCCGAAATCGACACAATCGTGCTCGACATAGGTGTCGAGTTCCTCGAACGAACCCTCGTCGAGCAGTACTTCGAGCCGTTCGCGCGCGGTCAGCTTGCCCTTGGCGTGCTGCGCGTCGATCCGCTTCTGCCCGCCGCCCATCCGGGCGGCTTCGCGGCGGCGTTCCATTTCGGCGATATTGGCTGACATCGGCACCCCTGTCCTTGATTGGATGCTGGCCTAGCCAGTGCGAGACAGAAGGGTCAATAGAAGGGTATCGATCCACCTTCCGTAACGCACCACCTGACTCGTCACCCCAGCGCTGGAGTCGGCTGCATAAATTTTCACTACCGCTCGACCAGGACGAAATCGATCCCAGCTTGCGCTGGGATGACGAAGGAGGTTGGGACGGCGAGTGAAACAGTGGATGACGGACAAAATCAGAAGCGTAGCATTATCTTTTGCGCGAGGGCGGGCGAAATCGAGTGCACGAGCTTGAGCAGCTTGACCATGCCGATATTCGCCTCGACCCGGTCCTTTTCGATCGCTTCGATGATCTGGCGCGCGCATTCTTCCGGCAGCATCTTCCGGTTGTCGCGCCCGGCGGTCATCTGCGTGTCGACCACCGGCGGTAGTGCCTCGATCACCCGGATATTCGTGTCGCCCAATTGCGCGCGGAGCGCCTGGGTGTAGCTGCGCAAGCCGGCTTTGGTCGCGCAATAGACCGGGCTGCTCGCCCGCGGCGCTATCGCAAGACCCGAAGTGACATTGACGATCGCCGCCGCAGGCTGCTCCCCCAACCGCGGGATCAGCGCCGCGCCCAGCCGGATCGGCGCATTGAGATTGGCGTGAATACACTCGTCGGTCGCCGTCATGTCGGGCGGCGCTTCGCGGAAATCGTGATCGACGCCCTGCCCGGCATTGTTGACCAGGATATCGATCGCCCGGTCGCCCAAGGCCTCAACCAGATTGTCGACATCGCGCGCATAGGACAGTCCGGCAGGAATTACCTCGAACCCGAGATTCCTCATTGCCGCCACGCGCCCTTCGTCGCGCCCGGTAATGATTACCGTCGCTCCTTTCAGTTTGAGCTGGTGCGCGATCTCGCGCCCGATACCTGCGCTGCCGCCCGTGACAAGCGCGGTTGTGCCGGAAATCTCCATCAGACTTTGACAACCTCGTGTTCGATGAGACTCCTGGCGCCGGTGACCAGTACCGTGCCCGTCATCATGCCTCTCCGTTTCAGCGGAGACTAAGCCAATAGGTTGCGATAGGCAACTTTACTTGAGCAGAACCAGTTCCTCGGCCATGGTCGGATGGATTGCAGTCGTGGCATCGAAATCGGACTTGGTCAGCCCGGCTTTCACCGTAACCGCGGCAGCCTGCATGATTTCGGCAGATTCAGGCCCGATCATATGGACGCCCACGACCTTGTCGGTCCTGGCATCGACGACCATCTTGTAAAATCCTCGCTCCGCCCGATCAGAGAAGATGTTCTTCATCGGCCGGAAATCCGATGTGTACACGGCAACTTCGCCATATTCGTCGCGCGCCTCGGCTTCGGTCAGCCCGACCGAGGCGATCGACGGCTGCGAGAATACCGCAGTCGGGATCGTGCTGTGATCGATACTGCGCCGGTTGCCACCAAACACGGTGTCGGCGAAGGCATGGCCTTCACGGATGGCAACAGGGGTAAGCTGAACGCGATCGGTCACATCGCCGACGGCATAAATGCTGTCGCAACTCGTCTTGCTGAACTCGTCGACGGGAATTTCGCCTTTTGATCCAAGCTCGATACCGGCGTTTTCCAGCCCGAGGCCCGCTGTGTTCGGTGCCCGTCCGGTAGCAACCAGGACCTGATCGGCTTCTACTGCCTTGCCATTGGCAAGCGAAACTTGCAGCGAACCGTCGTCGAGTTTCTCGACCTGCTCGATCTGCGTGCCGAACTGCAAGTCCATCCCGCGCGCCTGCATGATCGGCGGCAGCTTCTCGACGATGCCCTGCTCGTAATTGCGCAGTATGGTCTCGGTACGGTTGACCAGAGTGACCTTGCTGCCGAGCGCATTGAAAATGCCTGCGAACTCGATTGCGATATAGCCGCCGCCCATGACGACAAGTCGCCTGGGCTGCTCTTCCAGATGGAAGATCTCGTTCGAGGTGATGCAATGCTCGTTGCCCGGAAAATCGAGCATCACCGGCCAGCCGCCCGTTGCGACCAGGATGTAGCGCGCGGTAATCTCGCGTCCGGAACCGAGCCGTATGCTGTTCGGCCCGGTGATGACTGCACGCTCCGTAAAGCTCTCGACCCCGGCATTGCCGAGCGTGCCGTCATAGAGTCCTTCAAGCCGGTCGACATCGCCATTCACGAAGTCGCGCAACGTGGTCCAGTCGAACGACGCATCGCCGATCGTCCAGCCTTTGTGCTTCGCATGGCCGAGTTCTTCTGCGAACATTGACGCGTAAACGAGCATTTTCTTCGGCACGCAGCCACGAATCACGCAGGTACCACCGAAGCGATACTCTTCGGCAATTGCCACCTTGGCACCATGCGTGGCGGCGATACGGCTGG
This sequence comes from Parerythrobacter sp., assembly GCA_028289565.1. Classification (GTDB taxonomy): domain Bacteria; phylum Pseudomonadota; class Alphaproteobacteria; order Sphingomonadales; family Sphingomonadaceae; genus JANQPE01. Next base: position 8,281 of record JANQPE010000135.1, on the reverse strand, counting down.
CGCGCACGCCACCCGAGCCGGCGCCGATGGTGAAAAGGTCGTAATCGTACTTGTCGGCCATGGATAGCTCCCGTTGCGCCTTGATACATTCCAAGGCGATATGGCTGGCACGACGGCACTTGCCAACCGCCTACCATCGTCACGAAGGTCGGTTCGCGGACTGGCCGCTATTGGTTACCCGTGACGATGCCGCCGGCGCCTGCGTTGACTGCCGCCATTGTTGCCAGGGCTGCTGGAACCGTCATGACGCGGCTTGCCGGCGCGGTTCGGATGCTTGCGCTTCGGCTTGCCACGGGGCTTGCCCTGCCGGTTATCACCGGGCCTGCCACGTCCACCGTGCTTGGGCGTAACCTTGGCCCGTCCACGTTGCTGTTTCGGCGCGGGCTTGGTTGGGCCGACGCCTTCGACCACCGCGCGAAAATTCTCCGGCAAAGGCAAGCGGTTGAATTCCGCGTCGGTCACCTTGCGAATATCCTTGAGATAGGAACGCTCGTCCTCGGCACAAAAGGCGATCGCGATTCCGTCCTTGCCGGCACGCGCAGTACGACCGATACGGTGGACATATTGCTCGGGCACGTTGGGCAGTTCGTAATTGATCACATGACTGACGCCGGGAATGTCGATCCCGCGCGCGGCAACGTCAGTCGCTACCAGCACCGGCACCTTGGCGGATTTAAACTCCGACAACGCACGCTGGCGCTGCGGCTGGCTCTTATTGCCGTGGATAGCGTTGGCGGAAATACCCTTCTGCCCCAGCTTTTTCACCACTTTGTCCGCACCGTATTTGGTGCGGGTGAAAACGAGCACACGCTCAAGCCTACCCGGCGTATCGTAGCGGCCCGAAAGGATCATCTGGAGCAAGGCGATCTTTTCGTCCTGCTGGACCATGAGCAGGAACTGCTCGACCCGCTCCGCGGTGGTCGCGGCGGGCGTAACGGACACGTGCACCGGATCATGGCAATACTGGCCGACGAGATCGCGGATCGCGCGCGGCATGGTGGCGGAGAAGAACAGGGTCTGTCGATCGCCAGGCACAAGCTGGCTGATCTTGCGCAATGCATGGATGAAGCCAAGGTCGAGCATCTGGTCGGCCTCGTCCAGAACGAGGATTTCCACGCCATCAAGACGAAACGCCTTCTGGTCGATCAGATCAAGCAACCGGCCTGGTGTCGCGACGAGGATATCGGTCCCGCGATGCAGCTTGTTGCGGTCCTTGTTGACTGAAGTACCGCCAACGATGGAATGGACCTTGAGGCCAGCCAGGGCGCCGTAATCGCGTGCCGACTGGGCGATCTGCCCGGCCAGCTCGCGCGTCGGGGCGAGCACCAGCATGCGGCACGACTTGAACGGCGTGCGGTTGTCCGCCGCACGCAGCCGGTCGATACTCGGCAGCATGAATGCCGCTGTCTTGCCGGTGCCAGTCTGCGCGATGCCGTGCAGATCCCGGCCGTCGAGCACAGGCGGGATTGGCTGCGCCTGGATCGGCGTGGGTTCGTCATAGCCCTTCATATCGAGGGCCTGAAGCACGGGTTGCGACAGCCCGAGCTGGTCGAATGTAGTAGTCATCACAATCATTTACACTCGCAATATATGCGGCGCGCAGAGCCATGGCTCGCGCGGCGCGGGTGTTAAAACGACCCGCGTGAAAAGGGAAGTCTCTGGGAAAACAGACCGAAACGCGGCCTCAGGCGGTGTTCTCTTTATCCGCCGCTTCACGCTGGCGCGGGCGTTTCGATGGCGGGCATGTGGTGCAGTGCAACACGAATGTCAATCGAATTCACTGCACCCTATGGATCGCTCACGACCCGCCGATACAGATGCCATGTCGCATGCCCCAGGACCGGCATCGCGATGAACAGCCCCGTGAATGCCGGCAGCATTGCGACAAACAGGAACACCGCGATCAGGAAGGCCCAGACCAACAGCACCATCGTGTTCGAGCGTACCACCGCGAGGCTGACAATGATCGCGGTCAGGAAATCGACTTCGCGGTCGACCAGCATCGGCAGGCTGACAACCGTGATCGCGTAGAAGGCCAACGCCATCAGTCCGCCCACGGCACTGCCCACTATCAGCATCGCAACACCGGCCTGCGTCCGGAACAGTTCGAACGATTCCGAGCCAATGCCCGATTCCACCAGGAAGATCGCGAAAATGCCATGGGCTACCATGAGCCAGAAACCGAACGCGACGAACACGATGACACCCATGCTCAGGATCTGATCGTCACCGCGACCGCGCAGCGCGCCCAGGATCGCGCCCCAGCCCATCGGCAGGCCTGCCTCACGGCGGCGGCTGACCTCGTAAAGGCCGACCGCCGTAAAGGGTGCCAGCAGCGGGAAGCCGGCGGTGGCCGGGATCAACCACGCTACCGCTCCCCAGGTCATCAGGGCATGGGCAAGGAACAACCCGGCCGCGACATAGATCGAGGCAAAGAACAGGCCGAATACGGGATGGGCGATAAAATCGCGCCCGCCCGCAGCGAGCGCGGCCCACAAATCGGCAATTGCCAGATCCTTGGCGACGCGTGCCGGTGCGACCTGGGTTTCTTCGACCATCCTATCGGCTCCTCCCACCCGAAGCGGAGAGATCGTGCCTCAAACCACGCAATCCTTCAAGGCTGGAGCCCCGTCACACTCAACAGCGCCCGGGTACTCGCATCGAAATCCCCCCCGCCAGCCTCGATATCCTTGGTCATTTTCTTGCCCAGTTCGACACCGAACTGGTCGAACGGATTGATGCCCATGAGTACCGCATTGGCAAAGGTGCGGTGTTCGTGAAAGGCGATCAGCGCGCCGAAGGCCGCAGCGTCGAGATCGTCGCATAGAATCGTTGCGCTGGGTCGGTCCCCGGGGAAATGGCGGGCGGGATCATCTCCCTTGTCACCTGCCATCAGCGCCGCACCCTGGGCAAAGCAATTGGCCAGCAGGATACGGTGATGCACCGGGTCGAGCATGTCGCCCGGCGCGATGCTGGCGACAAAATCGACCGGTACAAGCTGCGTACCCTGGTGGAGGAGTTGGAACACCGCATGCTGCGCGTCGGTTCCAATTCCGCCCCACGTGATCGGCGCGCTTGTTCCATTGACGGGTTGGCCATCGACAGTCACACGCTTGCCGTTGCTCTCCATTTCGAGCTGCTGGAGATAGGCAGGCAGCAAGCGCAAACGCTCGTCATAGGCGAATACGGCACGCGTCCGGCAGCCACGGATGGAGGTGTAGTACCGATCGGCGAAGGCCGCGCGTAGCGGCAAGTTGGCGCGCCCTTCGGTTTCGGCGAAATGCCGGTCCATCGCCTGCGCCCCGGCCAGCACAGCTTCGAACTCGTCCCATCCTGCGGCAAGCGCCACCGGAAAGCCGATGCTGGACCACAGCGAATAGCGCCCGCCGATACTCTCGGGGAAGGGTAGCACGCGCGTTTCGTCGACGCCCCATTCGACTGCCTTGTCCGGATTGGCGGTGAGCGCAACCACACGGCCCGAGGGGTCCGCCACTCCGCCCTGCTCCAGCCATCTCAGCGCACTGGCCGCGTTGGTCATGGTTTCAATAGTTGCGAAAGTCTTGGAGGCAATCGCGACCAGCGTGGTTGCTGGATCGCACCGGGCGAAGGCCTCTTCCAGCGCCAACCCGTCTACATTGGACACGACATGCACATCGACCCGCATCAGGTCGCGGGTCAGCGCATCGATCGCCATTGCCGGGCCAAGTGCACTGCCGCCGATCCCGACATGGATAAGGTGCCTGACCTCGCCCAGCGCTCCTTCGCGAATTACCTCGACTAGCATTTGCATCCGGGCATGCAGCGCCGCCGCTTCCTCGACCGCAGCTTCGCTGCCCGTGCCGCGCTGTGCGATATGTTCTGCGGCACGATCCTCGGTGACGTTGATCTTCGCGCCCGACAGCAATGCATTGCGCTGGCCGGAAAAATCACGTGCTTCGGCCAGTTCCTCGAACCCGTCGAGCAATGCATCGTCGAGATGCGTTTTCGACCAGTCGAAACGGATTCCGTTCGCCGTATCCCCCTCGCTCCATTCGAAGCGCGAGGAGAGCTTCGCCAGCCGTCCTCCATCCGCACGGAACAGCTCACCGAGAGTGCGGCGTGATACGTCCCCGATCCGGCCCCATGCAACCGAAACAGCGTCAGTCATGCGAAAATCCCTTCCTGACTCGTCCCCTCGCGACTAGGGACATGCGCCATGATTTGGAACCCTCTCCTAAGCGAAGCCACACAATGAGCGATCCTGCAGAACACCCCGCGGAAAAGCAGAAGGAAACGCCCGGCAGTTTCCTGTCCTTCCTGCTGAAGCTGGCTGTCGCTGTGTTCATCCTGCGCAGCTTCGTCTTCTCTCCTTTCTCGATTCCCTCCGAGAGCATGCTGCCACGGTTGATGAACGGCGACTACCTGGTGGCCTCGAAATGGTCTTACGGCATCTCCAATTATTCGCTACCCTTCAGCATGCCGCTGATCCCGGGGCGCTGGTTCGCCAGCCAGCCAGAACGCGGCGATGTGGCGATCTTCAAGCACCCGGTGGATGAGAGCGACTACATCAAGCGCGTGATCGGCCTGCCGGGCGATACCGTCGAGATGCGCGACGGCAAACTGTTCCTCAACGGTGAGCCTGTTCAGAAAGAGCGGATCGCCGATGTCCTCATACCCGTCTCGCCCAATACCGACTGCGCCTGGGGTGCCGCACGCGAGGCAGGAGAGGACGGTCGGGAATGGTGCCGCTATATCCGCTTTCGCGAAACGCTGCCCAATGGCGTCAGCTACGAGGTGCTCGATTTCGGGCCGACCCCGCAGGACGATTTCGACCCGCGCATCGTGCCCGACGACACGCTGTTCATGATGGGCGATAACCGCGACAACTCGCTCGACAGCCGTTTCCCGGCAGAGGCACGACGCGGCCTCGGCTTCGTCCCTCAGGGCAACCTCGTCGGCAAGGCGCGGTTTATCGCGTTCTCGACCGATGGCAGCGCCGAATGGCTGCTACCGTGGACCTGGTTCACCGCCGCTCGCAGCGACCGCATCGGGAACAGGTTGTGAGCGCGCTCGAAACGAGAACCCGCACATGGCTCGAAGAAGCCGGCTTCGCCGTACGCGACGAAGCCTTGTGGGTCGAGGCGCTAACGCATGGCAGCACCGGCGAAAGACGCGACTACCAACGGCTCGAATTTCTCGGCGACCGCGTGCTCGGGCTGGCTATATCCGAATGGCTCTACGAGAGCGGGACCGACGATGAAGGCAAGCTCGCCCAGCGGCTCAATGCACTGGTCAGCAAGGGTGCCTGCGCCTCTGTCGCACGCGGACTTGGGGCCTCTGGACACGTTATTCTTGGCAAGCAGGCGCGCGACGACGGCGCGGCAAATAGCGAGAACGTGCTTGGCGATATCATGGAATCACTCCTCGGTGCGCAGTTTCGCGAAACCGGTTATGACGCCGCACGCGACATGGTCCGTAAACTGTGGAGCAAGGCGGTCGATAGCCAGGCCGGCCGCGCCAAGCATCCCAAGAGCGCGTTGCAGGAGTGGGCCGCTGGCAACCGACGCAAGCCCCCCAGATACGAGCTGGTCGACCGCTCCGGCCCCGACCACGCGGCCACTTTCACCATCCGAGTAAGCGTGAATGCAGTCGGCGAAGCGGAAGCAACCGCCAATAGTAAACAGGAAGCCGAAACACTGGCCGCCAAGGCGTTCATGGAGAAATTCGGGTGAGCGGACGCGAGAATTCCAAATGCGGCGTCGTCGCAGTCATAGGAGCGCCCAATGCGGGCAAGTCGACGCTGGTCAACCAGCTTGTCGGGCAGAAGGTCGCGATCACCAGCGCCAAAGCGCAGACGACACGCGCGCGGATGTTGGGCATCGCCCTGCACGGCACCGTCCAGATGATCCTGGTCGACACACCAGGCATTTTCGCGCCGCGGCGGCGGCTCGATCGGGCAATGGTGAGCGCGGCATGGGACGGCGCGGAGGCAGCTGATGCGATCTTGCTGCTGGTCGACCCGGTCAAGCAGCGACGGCACGAGTTGGAACCGCTGATCGAAGCGCTGGCGCACCGACCCGAGCGCAAGATTCTTGTCCTCAACAAGGTCGACAAGGCGAAGAAGGAACCGCTGCTTGTGCTCGCGCAGGAGCTGGGGGCGAAGGTCGATTTCGCCGAGATCTTCTTCATCTCCGCGCTTACCGGAGACGGCGTGCCGGAAATGAAAGCCGCGCTGGCGGACACGATGCCCGAGGGGCCGTGGCATTACCCCGAGGACCAGGTAAGCAATGCCAGCGAGCGCCTGCTGGCAGCGGAAATCACTCGCGAACAGCTTTACCGGCAACTGCACGAGGAACTGCCCTATGACAGCGCGGTCCGGCCCGAGGGCTACCAGCGGCGCAAGGACGGCAGTGTCGAAATCCACCAGCAGATCGTCATTGCGCGGGAGAGCCAGCGCCCGATCGTGCTCGGCAAGGGCGGCCAGCGGATCAAGTCGATCGGCGAGGCGGCGAGAAAGGAACTGGCGGAATTGCTGGGCGTGAAGGTCCATCTGTTCCTGCACGTCAAGGTCGACGAACGCTGGGCCGACGACAAGGAAGTGTTCGAGGAAATGGGGCTGGACTGGACGAAATAAATCCTCCTTCGCCCGTCAAGCAGCGACCTCGATATCCCCACTTACTCTCGGCTTTCCCTTTGTGCGCCGTCCCTCACCTGCGCCATCCTAGCCCTACTGCCGCAGCGACTGGGTTGCCTCGTAATGACAATTGCTACTTCTTTGCCGCTTTCTTCTTCCGCCGGCGCTTCTTCGCCGGTCCCTTTGCGGCGCGGGCATCGATCAGTTCGATTGCCTGTTCCTCGGTCACGTCCTCGGGTTTCATATCCTTGGGGATGGTCGCGTTGGTCGTGCCGTCGGTGACATAGGGGCCGTAGCGGCCAGGCATCACCTTTATCTCGCCACCTGAAGTCGGGTGCTCGCCAAAGGTCTTGATCGGTTCGGCCTTGCCGCGCCTGCCACCCTTGCGATTGGCCGACTGCGCCAGCAGGTCGACCGCGCGGTTCATACCGATATCGAAGATCTCGCGCGTGCTCTGCAGCTTGCCGTATGTCCCCTCGTGGCGCACGGCGGGTCCATAGCGCCACAGGCCCGCCTCGATCTCCTTGCCGGTCTCCGGATGCTCGCCGACGATACGCGGCAGACCGAGCAGCTTTACTGCCCAGTCGAGATCGAAATCGTCGAGGTCCTTGGGGATGCTCGCGCGTTTCGCCTCCTTGCCCTCGCCCATCTGGACATAGGGCCCGAACCGGCCTGACTTGCGCTCGATATCGAGCCCGGTTTCCGGATGCTTGCCCATCATCGCGTCCTGGCTGCCGTCATCGCCATCCGCGCCCGGCTGGGCGAAGCGACGGGTAAACTTGCATTCGGGATAGTTCGCACAAGCGACGAAGGCACCGTAGCGGCCACCACGCAAGGCAAGCCGCCCTCCTTCGCGCCCTTCCTTGTCACAGAGCGGGCAGAAGCGCGGCTCCTTGCCGTCTTCGCGTTCGGGGAAGAGATAGTCAGACAGGTACTCGTCGAGCACCTCGGTCACTTCGGAGGGCTTGCGCTCCATGACTTCGTCAGTCTTGGGCTTGAAGTCGTGCCAGAACTGGTTGAGCAGCCTCTTCCACTCCTCGCGCCCGCCGCTGACTTCATCAAGCTCGTCTTCCATGCCGGCCGTGAAGTCATAGGCGACATATCGGGTGAAGAATCGTTCGAGAAATGCCGTGAGAAGCCGCCCGGATTCCTCTGCAAAAAAACGGTTTTTCTCCATTCGTACGTAATCACGGTCGCGCAGGGTCTGGATGGTCGAGGCGTAGGTCGAAGGGCGACCGATGCCGAGTTCCTCGAGCCTTTTGACCAGGCTCGCTTCGGAGAAACGCGGGGGGGGCTGGGTGAAATGCTGGTTCGCCTCGACCGCTTTCTTGAGCGGCGTATCGCCCTTGTGCATCACAGGCAGCAAGCCGGAATCGTCGTCTTTCCGGTCGTCGCGTCCTTCCTCATATACAGCCAGGAAGCCGGGGAATTTCACCACCTGCCCGGTTGCGCGCAGCTCGTGCTTCCCGATGGGATCGCGCAGCGTGACTGACGTCCGTTCGAGCCGTGCACCGGCCATCTGGCTAGCCATCGCACGCTTGAAGATCAGCGAATAGAGCTTGGCTTCGTCGCCCTGCCCGGCTGCATCTCGGCTGAAATTGGTCGGTCGGATCGCTTCGTGGGCTTCCTGCGCGTTCTTGGCCTTGGTGGCGTAGAAACGCGGCTTGT
>JANQPE010000115.1 GCA_028289565.1 Parerythrobacter sp. | reverse complement strand
CTGGTCACGCTCCTCCCGCTTGTCGACGAGGGAACCATTCTGTCCGAGGCGATCCCCTTGCTGCATCGATTGCACGACAATTCGCCTCTGCCGCCGCGCAGAGATTGTCCCAGCGGCAGAGGCGAATTGTCGTGCAATCGATGCAGCAAGGGGATCGCCTCGGACAGAATGGTTCCCTCGTCGACAAGCGGGAGGAGCGTGACCAGCCCGGCCTGCTCGTGGAGCCAGGCCGAGCGTTCGTCGTCCGTCATCCGCCAGAGGATCCCTTGCAAGGCCCATCCGGAGATGCTCCAGGGATCGTGCCGGAGCACTTTCTCCAGCAGAGCTTCGGCCTTGTCCAACTCGCCCCGCCGGATGCGGTGGCGGGTCTCGTGCAAGTACCGGTCGGGAATGTCGTATTCGAGCGTTGCAAAGACGCGCTCGGCACGGTCGTCGTCGCCCGCAAATCCTGCATTGATGGCTTCCAGAAGGCCGAAATGCGCTATTGCGGGAAAGCGCTCGCGCGCATCGGCTGCGACATTCGCGGCCTGTTCGGCGAAATCGAGCCCGGCCAGTACCGAAACCCATTCGGCAGGTATGTTCGGATCCTGCGGTACCTTGCGGGCGGCCTTGCCATAATGCGAGGTGAAGTCCTCTTCTCCCTCGGCAAGACGGAGCTGGGCCAGGAAGCGCAGACCTTCGTCCCAGTAAGGTGCCTGCTGGACGAGTGCTTCGGCTATTTCGCGCGCGCCCCTTTTGTCTCCTTCGACATCGAGCGATTGCGCCCGTCCAAGCCACAGGTCGGCATCGCCGTTATTGACTGCCAATGCGCGGTCGAAACGCTGGCGTGCATCGGGTTCGCCGCGCTCGATGGCTACACGCGCACGGCCGTGCAGCGCCTTGGCATGCCGGGGAGCAAGCGAGAGGGCGGTGTCGTACCATTGACGGGCCCGTTCCAGGTGTCCCGCGCCTCGTTCGGCCGTACCGCGTATCGAGCAATAGCGTGAATCCCCGCGACCCGCTTCCTCATACGGTTCGAGCGATTGGATAGCTTCGCGATGCTGCTTGATGGAGGAAAGCGCGATTGCCTGGTTCATTGCGAATTCCGGGCTGCCGGGAGACAGTTCCGCTGCCCGGCCGAAGAGCCGTGCGGCTTCTGCCTGTTCGCCCGCGTGCATGGCCAGGTTTCCGGCGGTGTTGAGTAGTGGCGCCTCGTCCGGGTAGGCGGCCATTGCTTCGGCAATGATCTTGCGTGCATCATCCAGATTGCCGGCGCGTTCCGCGGCAAGTGCCCGGTCGCACCATTGCTGTACCGACATTGCGCTCACTGATCGCGGAACCAGCCGGTAATCGCGAACCGGCCTATCGGTGCAAAGGGAGGGACGAAGGATACGCCATGCGCCTGGGGCACCCGGAACAGGTTCAAGGCATTGAAACGCGGTTTGAATCCCTGGACGATGTCACCGTCCTCGTCGAAGAAGTTGAGGTAGCCGCCCCAGTCGGGTTTCCATTCGTCCACGGTGAAATTCATCACATAGGCCACCCGCCAGCCTTCGGCGACATGGCTGTCCGTATGGTGACTGAGGAAATGCTGCTGGGCGTAGAGCGTCGCCTGTGCATCCGCTTTCACCAATGACTGATCGCCGGTCACGTCGCGGATGAGTTGCAGAAAGTCGGGTGTGTTGAGGTATTCCAGCAGATATTGGTGCGGCCCGTCGGGATCCCAGTTCTCCTGGACCCCCTGGACCAGCGAATATTGCGCATAGCGGAAGGCATATTCGCCCTTGGCAGCCGCTTCGTGCGTGGCTTGCGCCAGCTCTTGCGCGTGTTGCTGGCCCGCTCGCGTCCGCATGGTTGCGGAAAGGACCTGCTGCGGACCCGACCAGGCCGATCCTTCGGCCTGCAGGGCCAGCCCCCAATTCGTGCCGCGGGTGAGGATCGTGCGAATTTCCTCGGCTGTCTCGTGCGTGAGGATGTCCCGGATCTGCAAACGGCCGTTGCGTGCGAACTCCTTCGCTAGCTGTTTCGCATCCAGGGCGGGATTCAGTTCGAACAGTTTCTTGGCCATGGAATTCCGGCAATTGGCAATCGTCTGCGCGCTCTTACGCGCGGCGGGGGCGCCGTGGCAACCGCCGCTGGGTTTCTCTCCGCCCGCATCCGCTTGACCGGTCCACATACGCACCGTAACCGAGTGGCAAATCGAAACTTGGGAGTGTCCGGATGTCAGCAGCCTATATCGTCGATGCCGTGAGAACCGCCGGAGGCCGCCGTGGCGGACGGCTTGCCGGCGTCCACCCCGTCGATCTGGCTGCGAAGTCGCTCGATGCGCTGGTCGAGCGTACCGGGATTGATCCGGACAGTGTGGATGATGTCGTGATGGGCTGTGTCAGCCAGGCGGGCGAGCAATCGATGCATGTCGGTCGCAATGCGGTGCTGGCATCGAAAAACCTGCCGCAATCAACCCCGGCGGTGACGATAGATCGCCAGTGCGGCTCCTCGCAGCAGGCGATCCAGTTTGCCGCGCAGGCGGTGATGAGCGGTACGCAGGACGCAGTCATCGCCAGCGGTGTCGAGAGCATGACCAGGGTACCGATGGGCTCGACCGCGACCCTTCACATGAAAGAGGGGCTGGGGACCTACAAATCGCCGGGCCTGGAAGAGAACTATCCTGGCGTGATGTGGTCGCAATTCATGGGTGCGGAGATGATTGTCCGGAAGCACGGCTTCACCAAGGAAGATCTCGATCGCTTCGCACTCGGCAGCCATGAGAGGGCGATCGCGGCGACCAATGCCGGGGCGTTCGAAGCGGAAATCGTCCCGCTCGAGGTCGAAACGCCCGAAGGTTCAGAGATGCACACTGTCGACGAAGGCATTCGTTTCGACGCAAGCCTGGAAAGCATTGCTTCGGTCAAGCTGCTGGACGAGAAGGGAACGATAACTGCTGCAAGCGCGAGTCAGATCTGCGACGGGTCGAGCGCGGCGTTGGTAGTGTCCGAGCAGGTGCTCAAGGATCAGGGACTCACCCCGCTTGCGCGAATCCATAATTTGACGGTTACGGCGGGTGATCCGGTGATCATGCTTGAGGAACCGCTTTTCGCGACCGATCGCGCACTCGAACGAGCGGGGATGAAGATCGACGATATCGACCTCTATGAAGTCAATGAGGCATTCGCGCCCGTGCCGCTTGCGTGGCTCAAGCATACCGGGGCCGATCCGGAGAAACTCAATGTAAACGGCGGTGCGATCGCGCTCGGCCATCCGCTTGGCGCTTCGGGTACCAAGCTGATGGCGACACTGATCCATGCGCTCAAGGCGCGCGGGCTCAAATACGGCCTGCAGACGATGTGCGAAGGCGGCGGTGTCGCCAATGTCACCATCGTCGAGGCGGTTTGACGCCATGCGCCATCCCGGCGAAAGCCGGGCATTCGTGCAGCGAAGTCGTACCCATCCAAACTAGATTCCAGCTTTCGCTGGGATGACGAAATCAACGAGAGGAAGTTTCCATGCAAGTCAGCAGCAATACCCCGGCCGTCGTCACCGGTGGTGCATCCGGTCTCGGGGCCGCCACGGCGCGGGCGATCGCGGCAAAGGGCGCCAAGGTCGCGATTTTCGACATGAACGAGGAGAAGGGCACTGCCATGGCCGAGGAACTCGGCGGCGTGTTCTGCAAGGTCAATGTCACCAGTGACGAGGAAGTCGATGCGGGCTTCGCGGCGGCGCGCGAGGCGCATGGGCAAGAACGTATCCTGGTCAATTGCGCGGGGATCGGTAATGCGATCAAGACCGCCAGCCGCGACAAGCAGACCGGCGAGATCAAGCATTTCCCGCTCTCGGCTTTCGATTTCGTGATCCAGGTCAACCTGGTCGGCACCTTCCGTTGCATCGCCAAGTCGGCAGCGGGCATGATGACGCTCGACCCGCTTAGCGACGACGGGGATCGCGGCGCGATCGTCAACACCGCCTCGGTCGCGGGCGAAGACGGCCAGATCGGCCAGGCGGCCTATTCGGCATCAAAGGGCGGGGTGATCGGCATGACACTGCCGATAGCGCGCGACCTCATGCGCGAAGGCATCCGCGTGAACACCATCCTGCCGGGCATCTTCAACACCCCGCTGATGAACGCCGCGCCGCCCAATGTGAAAGAGGCGCTCGCCGCCAGCGTGCCGTTTCCGAAGCGTTTCGGTCATCCTGAAGAATATGCGCAACTTGCGATGTGCATGATCGAGACTGGCTATTTCAACGGCGAGGATGTCCGCCTGGACGGCGCGATCAGGATGGCCCCACGGTAACGCGGCAATCCAACCTCCGGTACTGGATTGCTTCGTTTCGCTCGCAATGACGAGCAGGGACTTGTTTCTTCTTTCCTACACTTATCGTGCGGCGCTATCGAGAACCTGTGGAGACCGTTCCTGCATATGCCGCCGCCTCATTCCAGTGGCGGATAGAGGTGCCGTTTCTTGTTCCAGGACTATGTAACATGTGGTCCATGTCTCGGTTTGCAAAACGTTCAAGAGGGAAAGAATCATGAGCCGCTACACGCAAATCCTGGTCGACAAGGCAGACGGGATCGCTACCGTCACCCTGCATCGTCCGGAGAAGATGAACGCCTATACGCAGGTGATGATGGAGGAAATCATTACCGCGATGGACGATCTCGATGCGGATGATGCGGTGCGTGCGGTGATTTTCACCGGACATGGAGATCGTGCATTCTGTGCCGGTGCCGACCTTACTCCCGACGACAAGGCGAGACCTTTTTCGAGCAATGCCGAGGTTGAGGACCTGTCCGACGAGCGCGTGCGCGACGGGGGCGGACGGTTGACCCTGCGCCTGTTCGATTCCACCAAGCCGCTGATTTGCGCCTGCAATGGCGTTGCCGTCGGCATCGGTGCGACGATGCAATTGGCGATGGACATAAGGCTGGCGGCTGAAACGGCACGCTACGGCTTCGTCTTTGCCCGGCGCGGGATCGTGCCCGAAGCGTGCTCGAGCTGGTTCCTGCCCAGACTGGTCGGTATCCAGCAGGCACTCGAATGGTGCTATACCGGGCGTATCTTCGATGCTACCGAAGCTCTGGAAAGAGGGCTGGTGCGTTCGCTCCATCCGCAAGGCGAACTGATGGATGCCGCAACTGGTCTGGCGCGCGAGATCGCCGACAATACTTCTGCCGTATCGGTCGCGATGACCCGGGCGATGATGTGGCGGCTGCCTTCGGGCGATCACCCGATGATGGCACACAGGGTGGATAGCCGCAGCATCTTCACGCTCGCCAGGGGCGCGGATGCGATCGAAGGCGTGCAGAGCTTTCTCGAGAAACGACCACCCGAATTTCCCGGCAAGATCAGCCGGGACATGCCCGATTTCTATCCCTGGTGGGACGAACCAGGCTACGAATAGCGCTTGCCGTCGGGCTGTTGCCCCTTGCCATCCAAACCGGTTTCCCTAGAAACCGGTTTGGATGTCCGATGAAGAGACCGCATTGAAACTCGCCGAATTCCTGCCCTACCGGCTATCGATCGCTTCCAATGCGGTGAGCAACCGTATTGCCGAAGTCTATCGCACCGATTTCGGTCTCAAGGTCACCGAGTGGCGGATCATGGCCGTACTCGCCGATGCCGGCTCGCTGACGCAGCGTGAACTGACTGCGCGCACGCTGATGGACAAGGTGGCCGTCAATCGGGCCGCACGAGCCCTGGAAAGCCGGGGGTTGCTGTCGCGCAAGCCCAATGCCAGCGATGGGCGTTCACACCATCTCAAGCTGACCGATGAAGGACGCGATATCCATACCCGCGTCATGCCCCAGGTATCGAAAATGGAAGAACGTCTCTTTTCCGAGTTCGATCCACGGGAGAGGGCGTTGTTTACCGGCCTGCTGGAGCGCCTTCACGAACGGGCGGCGAAGCTTGATCCCGAAGCCGGTACGAATGGTTCCGGGACCGGCTAAGGCTCTCGCCGCGGGTGTTAGCGCCCGGGTTTGGCTGCGAAGGCGTCGCTGATCGAGCAGGCCGCCGGGCCGAGGATCACGATGAACAACACCGGCAGGATGAACAGGATCAGCGGTACGGTCATGATCGCAGGCAGGCGGGCTGCCTTCTCTTCCGCGCGCATCATGCGTTCGTTGCGGAATTCTGCCGAGAGAACGCGCAGTGCCGAAGCGAGCGGAGTGCCGTAGCGCTCGGTCTGGACCATGGTCGTAACCACACCGCGCACGGCTTCCAGGTCGACGCGATAGGCCAGATTGTCGAAAGCCAGCTTGCGTTCGGTCAGGAAGGACAGTTCGATCGCAGTTAGTGCGAATTCGTCGCCCAGTTCGGGATAGGCGCGTCCCAGTTCCTTGGCCACACGGTTGAAAGCGGCATCGACGGTCAGACCCGCTTCCGCGCAGATCACCAGCAGGTCGAGCGCGTCGGGCAAGCCCTTGCGGATCGCGTCGGTACGCTTGTTTGCCTTGTTCTTGAGGAAGATCTCCGGACCCTTGTAACCGACGCCGACGCAGGCGGCGAGGCCGAACAGGCGCTTCATGCTGCTCCAGTCCGGGAACATGTCGGATACATAGAATACAAGGAATCCGATCAGGCCGAGAACGATCGGCAGGATCATTCGCGCCGCAATAACGACAACCGCCATTTCCTTGTTGCGATAACCCGCATGGGCCAGCTTTTGCTGGATAGCCTCGATCTGGCTCTGCTCGAGAACTTTCATTCCCTCGAGCCGTTCCTTCACCTTTTCGGTGCCTTCGGTCTTGCGGACCAGGCTGGCGCGCTTCTTGGCGGTCGATTTCACGATGCCCGCCTTGAGCTCGTCGCGACGTTCGTTGAGCGCCTTTACGCGCTTGGCCATCGGGTCCTTGACCGTGACGGCGGCATAGATCGCCATCATCACCGCGAGTGCGGCGATGCCGACCAGGATCGTGCCGACGATAACGACATCGAAACCTAGGAGCGTTGGTCCGGGTGGCTGGTTGAGCATTGTCGTCCGTCCTCGCTCAGATCTCGAAACTGACCATCTTGGCCATGATGAAGCCGCCGATGGACATCCACACCAGCCCGCCGAGGCCGGTTACGATGAGCCGGTCGTCTTCGAAAAAGCCGCCGATATAGCTCGGGTTGATCCACCAGATCATGCCGAACACGATGAAGGGCAGGGCGCCGACAATGTAGGCGGAAGCCTTCGACTCGGAACTCATTGCCCTGATTTTCAACTTCATTTGCGACCGCTTACGCAACACATCGGAGAGGTTGGATAGCGTTTCCGCCAAGTTGCCGCCCGTCTCGCGCTGGATCGCCAGCGTAATGCAGAAAAAGTTGAATTCCGGAATCCCGAGGCGGTCGGCTGTTTCCTGGAGCGATTCCTCCATGGTACGGCCGATTTTGATCCGCTCGACGATTCCCTTGAATTCCACCCCTACGGGGCCGGGCACTTCCTGCGCCACGACCGCCAGCGTTTCGGTGACCGGCAGGCCAGAGCGCAGGCCGCGGACCAGCAATTCGATTGCATCGGGGAACTTGACGTTGAACTGGTTCGTACGGCGCTTGATAAAAAAGCTGACCACCAGATGCGGAATGCCGGCCCCGATCAGGATTCCGACACCCAGCGACAGCAGGGCTGCACCGGTGCGCAGATACATGATGACGGTAAACAGCAATGCCAGGCCGAGCGATGCATAGAAATACTGGGCGACTGTCCAGGTCTTCCCGGTCCGGTCGAGCCGTGTGGCAAGCGCTTCGATCTTCGATCCCGAGCCTGCAACCTTATGCACTTTCGGCTTACGCGCCGCGATGGCTTTCTTGAGCTGGGATTCAACCTTGGCATCCGTGCTTTCGGAATGGCGATAGCGCAACGCGTTGAGGCGCCGCTGACTTTCCTTGGCCGCGGACGGACCTGCAAACAGCAGGTAGCCGACTACCATCAGTGCCATCAGGCCTCCACCGACCAACAGGAGCTGAAGAATGCTCATGCGAATGCTCCGCCTTTCCTAATTCCCTGTCGATCTGGATGCTCCTGTCGGAGCGACCCGGTTCGCCTCGCTCCTTATTCCGCCGGTTCCTCGACGGCCGGAGCCTTCTTGTCCTTTTTCGCCAGCAGCGACTTCAGGTCGAAATTGCCCAGCAACGACTTCTTGACCGGTTCCTCGATGGCGATTTCCTCGTCGCTGGCACCCATGATGCGCTCGGCGATCTGCCGGATCACGTTCGTAGCCTTGCTTGAACGGTTGGCATCGACAAAGACCTGGCCCAGCTTGGCCGCGTTTGCGGCGGCTTTCGCATCATACGGTACCGCGAAATCGATCTTGCGTTCGATAGAAGCTTCGAAATCGGCTTTGCTGATTTCGCCTACACCCGATTGTACCTTGTTGGCGACGACCAGCGATTGCGCATGCGCGGCGTTGGTCTTGAGCCAGGACAGGATACGGATCGTATCGCGCGCGGATGCCAGCGTCATTTCGGTGGTCAGGACGACCACGTTCACTTCAGCCAACAGGTGCGGGAAATTGATCAGCATGTTTCGCGGCAGGTCGATCGTCGTCATTTCGAACGCCTGGCGGAATTCTTCCTCCAGTTGAACGAATGCCGAACCGTCAGTCATCAGCGGTGCACTGATCGGTGCTTCCGCGGACAGGATCGCAAGGTTGTCGTTCGCACGGATCATTGCGCGTTCGATGAACAAACCGTCGATCCGGCTGGGGTTGTCGATCGCATCGGTCAGGCCGCGGCCAGGTTCGAGATCAAGGGCAAGTGCTCCTGTCCCGAAGTGGACGTCGAGATCCAGCAATGCAGTCGACAGGTTGTGATCGGCGCTGAACAGCCACGATAGCGAAGTCGCGAGGGTAGAGGCGCCGACGCCTCCACGCGTGCCGACAATGGCGGTAGAGATGTGACGCTTGGCCGCCTCGGGGTCGCTCGCCCGCGGTGCGGCGAAAACGGCCTGGGCCTGATTCAATGCATCGCGTAGCTGGCCGGCTGAAAGCGGTTTCAGCAGGTAGTCGTGAATACCGCTTACGACGAGGTCGCGATAAAGCCGGACATCGTTCACCTGGCCGATGGCGATCACCACTGTGCCGGGTTCGCAGACCTCTGCCAGGGCATTGATATCGTTCAGCGGGTCACCGCTTTCCGACAGGTCGACCATGAGGATATTCGGACTGGCTGACACCGAGAGAGATTGCACGGCATTGCGCAGGCCGCCCTTGTTGCACTTCTCTGGTTGCCAGCCCATTTCGATGACGACCGGACGCAGCACGTCAAGCGCTGCCTCGTCGCAGATGAATGCGGAAAACGGGTCGCGATTGCCGCCCGCACCGCCGGGTTTCCAAGGAGCGTTCATGGCTCAGTTCCCTCCGGTTGCATTCTGTGTCAGGCCGCCGCCACCGGTCGGGGCCTGGGTGCGATAAGTGTCGATCGCCTTGTTGGAAGTCGACACGACTGTCTCTCCAGTGCCGGATCGGCCAGTGATGAGATCTTCCGGATCGGCAACCATGGCAGCAAGATTGCCGTTGGAAGCACATCCGTAGCCGGGGCTTGTCGCGTTGTTGTAATTCATGTCGGATGATGCAGACCAATCCGGGCAACCCGGGACCGAGGCATCCGAACGCGTGATGACTATGCGAGCCTTGCCGGGGGCGACATGCCCTTCGGTAACCGGTGCGCCCTCGCTGACGAGGATACCGTACCTTGCTGCAAGCTTCGCTACCGTTTCCTTGGTGGCACCGCTCATCATCGGATCATCGATCGAAACGCGGTCACCATAACCCAGTTCCATGGTTTCGAACCAGTTGGCGAGCCGCTGCTGCTCGGGGACGGACAGGCCACCAGCCCCGGCATTGACATCGAAGATGTAATTGCTTCGTTCGACCACCGGCTGCTTTATGCTGTACAGCGTGCGGTTCTCGGGCATGCCGCCACAGGCTGCCAACGAGAGGCCGAGCGAGAGGGCGATTGCGCCCGCGAGTTTGCGTTTGGTTGCCTTGCGCATCGTAATCACCTTTCTCACTTCAAGCTGAAGCCGGGGGTCGCGGCATTCGCGCTACGGCTATTCTTGTTCTTGTCGCTGCCCTTGTCGGCACGACGGTTTTGTGAACCCTGGGTTCCGGGAAGAACTGCCGAAGGATCGATGCGGGACACGCCGGGAGGCGGCGCATTGCGATCGCTCGGAGTCGGAACGGGACGGTCGCCGGCTTCGCTGCCCGAATGGTTCTGGAAGCCGAGGAAAGCCTCGATCTCGGTTGCCGCGCGGAAACCGTCGGTCGGCAGCTTGATGTCGCGTGCATTGACCGGCTTCACCAGATACGGCGTCACCACGATAACCAGCTCTGTCTCGCCCTTGCGGAAAGAACGCGAGCGGAACAGGTTGCCAAGGATAGGTACATCCCCAACGCCCGGTGCCTTGTCGATCGTGTTCTGCGCGTTGTTGCTCATCAGACCGGCGATCATGAAGCTCTGGCCGGAGCCGAGTTCCACAGTCGTTTCCGCACGACGGATTGTCAGGGCGGGAATCTGGAAGCCATTGAGCGTGACTGCCCCCTGGCTCGAAAGTTCCGACACTTCCGGCAGGACGCGGATCGAAATCCGGCCGTCGGAAAGGACGGTGGGGGTATAAGACAGGCTCACCCCGAACTTGCGATATTCGACCGAAGTGGCGCCGAGACCCTGGCTGATCGGGATCGGGAATTCGCCGCCGGCCAGGAAGTTGGCCGTTTCGCCCGAAAGGGCAGTCAGGTTGGGTTGAGACAGCGTGGTCACCAAGCCATTGCGTTCGCCCAGGTCGAGTGCTCCGAGCAGGTCGAGGCCAAGGATGCTTCCCAACCCGGCAATGGTCGCGCCGCGACCGGTCGTATCGACGCCCGGACCGACGATCTGCGTGCCGTCGGGCAGGACGAAAGCCGGCCCCTGAACACCCGGGCCGACGCCGAGGGGGCCATCGACACGATAGGCGCCATCGGCGACCGTGCGGCCTGTGCCGATGCCGAACCTGAAGCCACTGGTCCCGTCGAAAGTGGTAAGGTTCGCGCCGATATCACGTACGAGCGAACGGCTCACCTCGGCGAAGCGCACCTGAAGGTTGACTTGCAGTGGTGTTGCCATCTTGAGACGGGCGATCACGTTCATGTCCTCGCCGACAAATGCTTCGACGAGACGCTGTACTTCCGAGGCATCTTCGGGAGCCCCAACAGTACCGGTCAACAGAACGGTGTTGGTGCCCATGGTTGCCACGGAAACCCTGGCGTCGGGCATGGCCAGTGCCAGCATCTGATCGATGCTGTCGATGTTGGAACCCACCCGGACATTGGCCGACCAGATAATGTTGCCGGCAGCGTTGCTGGCATAGACGGTGGTTTCACCGCCGGCCTTGCCGAACAGGTAAAGCTGGCGCTGCGACTTGATCTGGACATCGGCGATGGTGTCGTTGGCGATGAATACATCGGCCATGTTTCCAGGCACGGTGACCAGCTCGCCGCGTCCGATCGAAAGCACAATGTCCTGTGCCGGACGAGTTACATTCTGGGCGCTTGCAGTGTTTACCGGAATCCCGGCAAGTGGCGCGAGGGCCAGGCTGGCAAGCAGCGTTGATACGGTCAGGCGGCGTTTCATGGTCTTGCCCCTCATTTTCGTGCCATCATGGCGGGCGAAATCGGTGTTGGTGTTGGCCATCTCAGTTCGTCCCAACCGGAACTTCGGTGGTCGTCTTGCCGCGAGTCACGCGGACCCTCGGCCCAGCCGGTTTGGCCCCCCCGGCAGGGACGCCTATTGCAGGATCGGAGACTTTTGCCTTCGGCGATCTCATCACCGGCATGGAACGACGCTGGAAGCGCGAGACATCGCCGCCGGTAGAATAGGTCGTGCCCTTGTCGTTCGGGCGAGCCATTGCCCGACGCAGCAATTCTTCTTCCTCTTCGGGGCTTGCGTCATCGGGCACCTTGATGTCGCCGGCGGCGATTGCCCGTTCGAGTTCGGTCTGGTTGTCGGCGATCGAACGCAGCGAAAGGCTGAGCGTCCCGATCGTCTGGGCGACAGCAACCTTCTCGGCGATCTTCGGCGTTACCTCGATCGTAACGGTACGGAATGCGCGGACCACGGTCTTACCGCCTTCGGTGGTTTCCTGGGTAGTCGACTGGTCGGTCGCCAATACGCGCAGGTTGCGCAGAATGGTCTCGGAAGCCTTCAGGGCCTGGCCGTCGTCGCCCTTGACCGTCTGAGTCAGGACAAGATCTACCCGGTCGCCCGGGAAGACGAAGCCGGCAACACCGGTCTTGGCGGACACAGGAACGGTGACGGCACGCATGCCCGGGCCAAGTGCCGCGGCAAGGAAACCACGATCGCCAGGGCTGACGAGCGAGCCTTGCGTAACCGGTTCGCCGGCCGTGACCTGATGGCGCACGACGGTGCCGAGCAGTTTGCTGATATCCGCCTCGCCATCAAGGAAGTATGCATCCTGCACAAGCTCTTCCGGCCATTGCTGGAAGTTGATGGCATCGGCAGTGATGATCGTACCGGTCGGAAGCGAACGTTGCGCTACCAGAACCTTGGGGCCTGCCGGTTCAACCGGTGCGGCCTCTACTTCGGGGGCGGATGCCCCGGCGAACATGCTCCGTGCAGCGAGCGCGGTACCGATCGCGATGACCAGTGCTCCAAGCAGCAGAACCAGCTTCTTCCTGTCCATGGCTTTTCAAGCCCCCTTATTCGGCCCGATCGAGTTGCGGGCGGGTGTCTTTAGTCGTCGTTACGTCCACAGTGGTTAAAATCAGGTTCACCCCGTCCCAGCGGTTGCCCCTGCAACCGGGAAGTAATGGGTGCCCAGGACCCACAGGCCAGCGATTGAAATCGCCACGCCATAGGGGATGGCGAGCTTGTGTTTCTGACGCCGCATCACATGCCAGGCGCCCATCACAATAGTCAGCACACCACCGACCAGGGCCATCACGATAATAAGTTTCAGGAACCATCCCGGCTCGATCCACAGCGCGAGTACAGTCAGCAATTTTACATCGCCACCGCCCATCATGCGCAGTGCGAACATTCCTGCGAGGATTGCAAAAGCCGCCAGCGCCACACCCAGTTGCATGGCCACGCCGGGCCATAGCGACAGGCCGCTGCTCCACCAGAACAGGGGCGCACCCAGCGCGATACCGGCATTGAGCCAATTGTCGATCTGGCGACGGCGCATGTCGGTGAATGCGGCAATCACGAGTGCGATTGCCAAGGCCGCAAGCAGTCCGTAGTGGAAATATCCGTCCAGCATCAAAGCCCCCAATGGTCCCCTTGGAGGCCTGTGCTACAGGCGAGGGCTTACCAAATTGTAACCACCCGAAGGAAGGCGGCATTAGCCATGCACAGGAAGCCGGTATGAACCGTGACGCTATCGATCGCCGAGTCATACCCGGCCATTCCACCGAAAGCCGCTGGCAGGCCGCGGATGGTCATGCCATCCGCCGTATCGACTGGCCGGGAGCGGGAGACAGTCCCAAAGGGTCTATCCTGTTCATGCCCGGTAGAGGCGACAATTACGAAAAATATCTCGAATCATTCGAAGAATGGCATCGTGCAGGCTGGCAGGTAACCGCCTCCGACTGGCGTGGGCAGGCCGACTCTGGGCGGCTTGGCAACGATGCCGTTACTGGTCATGTCGACGATTTCGACATTTGGCTGGACGATTTGGCTCATTTCTGGGCTGGCTGGAAGGCTGCGACACCCGGCCCGCACATCCTGATGGGGCATTCGATGGGAGGGCACCTTGTGCTGCGTGCGCTTGCCGATGGCCGGGTCGATCCGGGGGCGATGGTGCTATCGGCCCCGATGCTCGGTTTCTATGGCAACATCCTGCCGGTCGGCTGGATGCACGGCGCGGCAAGGTTGATGAAGAAGATCGGCGATCCGATGCGCCCGGCCTGGAAATGGAGCGAGAAACCGGGCGAGATACCGGCGGCGCGGATCAACTTGCTGACGCATGACAAGGAACGTTATTCCGACGAGCTCTGGTGGCGCGAAAAACGACCCGAACTCGTCATGGGGCCGGGAAGCTGGGGATGGGTCGAGCGTGCCTACGCTTCGATGCGTTCGCTTTACCGGCCCGGGCGCCTCGAAGCGATCGATACACCCGTATTGCTGATCGGCACGTCCAATGACAAGCTGGTGGATATGAAGGCGATCGTGCGTGCTTCGGAGCGGTTGCCGCAGGGCGAATTGTTCGCTTTCGGCAAGGAGGCTCATCACGAGATATTGCGTGAAGTTGACGAAGTACGCGACAGGGCGATGGCAGCGATCGCCGATTTTCTCGATCGTGTGGTCTCTCGCGAGCGATAAGGCGTGTCGCCGGAATTCGATATTGCCGTCATCGGCGCGGGTATCGCAGGTGCCAGCATAGCTGCCGAACTGGCGGTCCATGCCGACGTATTGGTTCTGGAAGCGGAAGAACGGCCGGGCTACCATGCCACGGGCCGGTCTGCGGCATTTTGGGAAGAATGCTACGGCGGGCCGGAAATCGTCCCGTTGACTCTCGCTTCCGGTCCGTTCTTGCGCGATGGAGGTTTTCTCAAGCAGCGCGGCGCTCTTTATGTCGGGCGTCGATGCGATCGGCATTTGCTTGACGATTTCATGTCTCGCTTTGCCGATACCGGAGCGACTGTGGAGCGCCTGCATAAGCATGAGCTGGCTGGCATGATTCCCGGTTTACGCGAAGGCTGGAACGATGCGATCCGGGAACCGGCCTGTGCCGATATCGATGTTGCCGCCTTGCATGCCCATTACCTCGGCGAAATGCGCAAGCGTGGTGCGAGATTGGTCGTTCGAACCCGTGTTTCGAAGCTCGAACGGCTAGGCAATGGCTGGTCGATACTGGCCGAAAACGGCGATTGCCATTCGGCAAGGATCATCGTCAATGCAGCCGGTGCCTGGGCGGATAGGGTGGCCGGATTTGCCGGTGTGCAAGCGCTTGGCATAGTTCCCTTGCGGCGTACGGTCGTGCAATTGCGAACCGACCCGCCGGCACTCGACGAATTGCCGTTGGTCCTCGATATCAACGGTCAGTTCTATTTTCGTCCGGAAAACGGGAAAGTGTGGCTTAGCCCACATGATGAAGTGCCATCCGAGCCTTGCGATGCCGTGCCGGAAGAACTGGCCGTTGCCGAGGCGGTCGACCGATTCCAGCGCATCGTGGATTGGCGGATCGAGGCGGTCGAACACAGATGGGCTGGACTGCGCAGTTTCGCGCCGGATCGGTTGCCGGTCTATGGTTTCGATCGGAAAATCCGCGATTTCTTCTGGTTTGCCGGACAAGGTGGGTACGGCATCCAGACCTCTCCGGCAGCGGCGCGGCTTGCCGGGCAGTTGCTACTCGGCTTGGAGCGCGACGCAATGACCAAGCAACTCAAGGCCGATCTGTATTCCCCGGTACGGTTCGGCTAGCCATCTGTGTGAAACTTGCTAGGCTAACAAACGAATCCACACTCAACCGGAGGACATATGGGACATCATTTCGAAATCTATAAGGACAAGGCTGGCGAATTCCGTGTACGCTTCAAGTACAATTCCGAAGTCATGTTCTCCACCGAAGGCTATACCAACAAGGCTGGCGCGCAGAATGCGATCGATTCGATCAAGTCGAACGGTCCGGGCGCAGACGTGATCGACAATTCCGACGCCTGACTAACCTTCAACCGGGTTCTGGCCGGCTTCGTTGGCAGCATTGCTGGCCAGCTGGTCGGCCCGCTCGTTTTCGGGATGGCCGTCATGGCCTTTCACCCAATGCCAATTGACTTCATGCACGGCTGAAGCCTCGATCAGTTCATGCCACAGGTCGGCATTGCGCACGGGTTTCTTGCTGGCATTCTTCCAACCGCGCTTCTTCCATCCGTCGATCCATTTGGTCATGCCGTCGAGGACGTATTTGCTGTCTGAATAGAGATCGACCTCGCACGGTTCGATCAATGCGCTAAGCCCCTTTATCGCGGCTGTCAGTTCCATACGGTTATTGGTCGTTTCCGGCTCGCCGCCGCTTAGCTCCTTCTCATGCTTGCCCATGCGCAGCAGCACGCCCCAACCGCCCGGGCCGGGGTTGCCCTTGCAGGCACCGTCGGTATAGATTTCAACGCGTTTCATTGCACTCCAAGTGCCTTTCGATAGGCTCTATGAAAAGACCCGATCGCCCATTTCGGCGTAGAATTCCAGTCGCCTGACGAAATCCATCGGGTCCTTGCGGGCCACAAGCGCGTCGTCCGGCGTGTCGATCCAGTCGAATGCGCGAGTGGCCGCAAATCGTACCGCAGCGCCTTGCGCAAGTATCGGTAAAGCCTGCGTTTCGTCTTCAGACAGCGTGCGGAGCGTTTCGTATCCTGCGATCAGCGCCGCCCCGGTCTCCGGTCGGAAGTCCGAGCCGTCACCTGAGAAACTCCATGCAGCGTGGGTTACTGCCAGATCGTAAGCAGCGAAATCGTCGCAGGCGAAGTAGAAATCTATCATTCCCGACACCTTGTCCCCCAACATCAATACGTTATCGGGAAACAGATCGGCATGAATCTTGGTCGTCGGGAGAGCCCGCGGCCATTCGTTCAGCAAGCGAGGCATGTGCTTGTCGACCAGTGCCTGCAAGGTGTCGTCAATCCGACGCAGGTTATCGGGCCCGCATTTCCTGAACAATGCATTCCAATCACGCGGGCGAAGATCGTTCTCGCGCGATGCGGCGAAATCCGACGATGCGAGATGCACCGAGGCAAGAGCTTCTCCGACGGCACAGGCCTGGGCTGGCGTGGGCCGGTCGGGAGAGACGCCGGGCAAGAACTCGATCAAGGCCACCGCCTTGCCATCGACCATCCGCCAGGCGGCCCCGTCGCGATCGTGTATCGTGCGTGGAACGCGGCATCCCTTCGCCGACAAGTGATCGAGCAGGCCAAGGAAAAAGGGCAAATCCCCGGTCCGGATCCGCCGTTCGTACATCGTCAGAATGAAACGGCCCTGTGTGGTTTCGATCAGCCAGTTGCTGTTCGATACACCTTCGGCGATACCTTTTGCCGAGCGAAGATCCCCGACATCGTAATGATGGATCAACTCGGCCAGTTGTTCCGCGGCGAGATGGGTATAGACTGCCAAGTATCGCTCTTTATTCGGTCAGTTGCCGTGGAAGTTTGAAAACCATTTTTTCCTCGGCTGATACAAGAGTGCGTTCTTCGACCTCGCGCCATTGCGAGAGCTGTTCGACCACTTCACGAACCAGCTTTTCCGGGGCCGATGCTCCCGCCGTCAACCCGACAGTATCGACATTTTCGAGCCAGTCGGGATCGATATCCTCGGCGCGCTGGATCAGTTTCGCATCGGTGTCGCATCGCTCGGCCACTTCGACCAGCCGCAAGGAATTGGAGCTGTTCGGTGCGCCGATCACAAGCACGAGATCGCTATCAGGGGCGATCCGTTTCACTGCAGACTGGCGGTTCGACGTGGCGTAGCAGATGTCTTCCGCCTTGGGGCCTACGATTTGCGGATACTTCTTTTTAAGGGCGATGACGATTTCCGCGGTATCGTCCACCGACAGGGTGGTCTGCGTCAGGAACGACAAGTCCGCATCGCCGGCGAAACCGAGCCTCTCGACATCCTCAACCGTTTCGACCAGCGTCATCTGGCCCTCGGGTACCTGACCCATGGTGCCGATTACCTCCGGATGCCCTGCGTGGCCGACGAAGATTATGTGTCGTCCCTTCTCGATCTGGCGTTCCGCCTGGCGATGGACCTTGCTGACCAGCGGGCAGGTGGCGTCGAGATAGCCAAGCCCGCGGCGCCGGGCTTCTGCGGGCACCGATTTCGGCACTCCGTGCGCGCTGAAGACGACCGGTGCATCGTCGGGCACTTCGTCCAGTTCTTCCACGAAAACCGCGCCTTTTTCCCGTAGGGTGTCGACCACATAGCGGTTGTGAACGATTTCGTGACGGACGTAGACTGGCGGGCCGTAGCGTTCGATGGCACGTTCGACGATCTCGATCGCCCGGTCCACTCCGGCGCAGAAACCGCGCGGCGCGGCAATCAGCAGGGTGAGGGCGGGACGCTTCTCACCCTTGACCAACTTGTGCAATGGGGCATTCATATGCGCGCCTCTAGCGCTTTGCCGCAAGCGCCGCTAGGGCGTCGCGAAGGATAGTGTAAGGAACGTTTGAATGATGCCCAGCCGCCGCCTGCTTGCAGTTGTCGCTGTTGCTGCCGTTGCAACCGGATGCGCCAGCGAAGGTGAAATCGTTGTCAGCCAAGGTGTAGGCATCACGGCGGTGCGGACTGCCTGTCCGGCGGTCGGGATTCCCGACTATACCGGCGATGTCACCACGTTTCGCAGCGCAGGACCGCAAACCGCCGGCAACATGGATGTAACCGCCACGATCACGAACCTGCGCAGCACCTGCAACGAGAGCGGTGAGCGGATTTATTCCGAAGCCAGTTTCGACGTCCTGGCGCGCCGCACGGATACGCGCGGTGCACGGCGCGTGGAATTGCCCTATTTTTCAACCATCCTGCGGGGCGGAACGGCCGTGCAGGCCAAGCGTATCGGTACCGTGGTCATCGATTTCGCGGATGGGCAGGAACGGGCGCAAGGCCGCGGGATGGCCGGTGCTTTCGTGGATCGCAGCGCGGCCACGCTGTCGCAGGATATTCGCGAACGGATCACACGTCGCCGCAAGCCGGGAGATCCCGATGCCGCGCTCGATCCGCTGGCTGATCCGCAGGTACGTGCAGCGCTTGCGCGGGCCAATTTCGAGTTGCTGATCGGTTTCCAGCTCAATGAACAGCAACTGGCCTATAACGCTACGCGCTAGCCGGCCTCTGCCAAGGCCGCATGCTTGCGCTTTCGCGCAATTCGTCTAACCGCGCCGCCCATGTCCGATAACGAAACCGCCGATAGCAAGACGATCCACTCCCGCTTTGCCGGCAAGGTCGATGCCGTTTTGTCCGCACTTGAGGCCGAGGGGGCGTTGCCGGCCGGATCACCCCGCGAAAACGTGACGGTTGAGCCGCCGCGCGATGCCAGCCATGGCGATCTGGCGACCAATGCCGCAATGGTCCTAGCCAGGCAGGCGAAGACCAATCCGCGCGAATTGGCGGGCAAGATCGTCGAGAAGATTGCCGCCGATCCCGTGGTTGAATCGGCCGAGATAGCCGGACCGGGCTTTATCAACCTGCGCCTGTCGGACAGTGCCTGGCTGGCCGAACTCGCGGCCGTAAAGGTGCTTGGCAACGATTATGGACGCTCGACGCTAGGTTCCGGGTCGACCGTCAATGTCGAGTATGTTTCCGCCAACCCGACAGGCCCGATGCATATGGGGCATTGCCGTGGAGCGGTAGTGGGCGATGCGCTGGCAGCGCTGCTCGAATTCGCCGGCCATACGGTTGTACGCGAATATTATGTCAACGACGCGGGCGGGCAGGTCGATGTTCTCGCGCGTTCGGCACATCTTAGATACCGGGAGGCGTTGGGTGAAGACATCGGCGCCATTCCCGAAGGGCTTTATCCAGGCGAGTATCTGAAGCCGGCCGGAGAAAAGCTGGCCCGGGAGCTGGGCGACCGTTTCGCCGAGGCGCCGGAAGAAGAGTGGCTGCAGGCTTTCCGCATGCATGCGGTCGAGGCGATGATGGAACTGATCAAGGCCGATCTGGCCATGCTCGGCATTCACCATGACGAATTCGCATCCGAGGCGGCATTGCAGACTGCACGCAAGCCCGAAGAAGCCGAAAAATGGTTGCGCAAGCACGACCTTGTCTATGACGGTGTGCTCGAGGCACCCAAGGGCAAGACCCCTCCCGAAGACTGGGAACCGGTCGAACTGCCGCTGTTCCGCTCTACGAAATTCGGCGATGATCAGGACCGGCCGATCAGGAAATCGGACGGAGAATGGACCTATTTCGGTGCCGATCTGGCTTATCACATGCAGAAGGCCGAAAAAGTCGATGCGCTGATCAATATCTGGGGCGCGGATCACACCGGTACGGTCAAGCGGATCAAGGCCGCCGTGGCAGCGCTGTCGGAAGGAGAGGGTAAGCCGATCCCGTTCGATATCAAGCTGGTCCAGATGGTTCAGCTCATGCGTGACGGTGAGCCGGTAAGGATGTCCAAGCGTTCGGGCAATTTCGTTACCCTGGCCGATGTCGTGCGCGAAGTTGGCAAGGATGTTGTTCGGTTCACCATGTTGACCCGCAAGCCCGAAGCGCAGATGGAATTCGATTTCGCCAAGGTCGTCGAGGCATCAAAGGACAATCCGGTCTTTTATGTCCAATATGCTCATGCGCGGATCAGCTCGACGTTGCGCAAGGCGGCTGCCGAGGATTTGGTGCCTTCCGCGGACAGGCTTGACCTGCTGGGAGCAGAGGAAATCGCGCTTGTCAGGCAAGCAGCGCAATTTCCGCGGATTGTCGAAGCCGCCGCCAAGGCCCGCGAGCCGCACAGAATCGCCTTTTTTCTCTATGATCTGGCCGCCGAGCTCCATGCTTTTTGGAATCTTGGCAACGATAACCTCGAAAAACGCTTCATCGTGGCACAGAATCGCGATTTGACCAGAGCAAGGCTTTTCCTTGCCGAGCAGATAGGGCAGGTAATTCGTAATGGTTTCTCCCTGCTGGGCGTAGAGGCGGTCGAGGAGATGTGATGATGATGGCGATCGAGGGCAATGATCGCGATGGCGGCGAGGATGTTGAAACATCGGAGGCCGGGGTTGGCGAGGAGGCTCTCGAGACGGAAGAACTCGCGCTGGACGAGGAAGAGCGCCTGCCATGGCTCGAATCGGGCGATTACGAGGATGAAGACGAAAGCGTGGATACCGGGCGGGTAATCGGTTTCGCGATACTCGGTCTTCTCGCGCTGGCGGCGATCATCGGCGGAATATGGTATTTCGGCAATCGCGGGTCCGATCCCGACCTGGTTGCCGATGGCAGCACGATAGAAGCGCCCGAGGGTCCGTATAAGGAAAAACCCGACGATCCGGGCGGCCAGGTGGCCGAAGGAACCGGCGATGTCGCTCCTGCGGTTGGTGAAGGGCAGACGCGCGAAGGGCGGCTCGCCGATGGCAACACGCCCGAGTCCGGTGTCGATGTTGCTGGTGCACGCAATTCAGCAGGAACAACCGCCTCTTCCGGTTTGTCGGCCAGTGCGGCATCGGGATCCGGTAGCGTTGGCGTCCAGGTCGGAGCCTATTCCTCGCGTGCGGGTGCGCAGCGGGGTTGGGCCAAGCTTACCAGGCAGACGTCTGCGCTCCAGGGGTTCAGATACCGTATCCAGGAAGGGCAGGCCGATATCGGTACCGTCTATCGCCTGCAGGCGGTTACAGGCGATGCCGCAGCGGCACGCAAGCTATGCAATGCCCTGAAGGCAGACGGCGTTGCGTGTCAGGTGAAGCAGTAAGCCCGCAAACCTGCCTTATCGGGCGATAACCTATCCACATCGGCGCTTGTCGCGACGCTTGCGGTGGGCGCGCATTGGTGCGATTCTCATTCCATGACGCCCGCGATCTTCGGCATTGACGGTGCCACGCTCAATGATGACGAGCGCGACTTCTTTCGCGACGCCGATCCGGCGGGCTATATCCTGTTCGCACGCAATTGCGTGGATAAGGAGCAGTTACGACAACTGACTGATTCCCTGAGAGAAATTCATGGTCGTGACCGCCTTCTGGTCTCGATCGACCAGGAAGGGGGGCGCGTAGTACGCATGAAGCCACCCGAATGGTCGTCTTTCCCGGCAGGGGAAGTGTTCGATCGGCTTTATCGTACGGCTCCCGCATCGGCCATCGAGGCCGCACGGGTAAATGCGTATGCGATGGGGCTCGAACTGGCCGAAGCGGGGATTACCGTCGATTATCATGCGCCGTTCGATGTAAGGCGGCCCGAGACCGACGATGCCATCGGTGATCGCGCGCTCGGCAGCGACCCGATGCAGGTGGCGGCCTTGGGGCGTGCGGTATTGGACGGGCTGGCGCGCGCGGGCGTCGCGGGCTGCCTCAAGCACATGCCCGGTCATGGGAGAGCGACGGCGGACAGCCATAAGGAATTGCCTGTCGTCGATGTGCCGGAGGAAGGCCTGGAAATCGATATCGCGCCGTTCCAGGCGTTGGCCGATGCTCCGATCGGGATGAGTGCGCATATCCGTTTTACTGCCTGGGATGCCGAGAACCCGGCAACGCTTTCCGAATTCGTCATCCGCGAGATCATCCGCGGCAGGATCGGTTTCGATGGACTGCTGCTGTCCGATGATATCGATATGCGGGCCTTGACCGGCAGTGTGCCCGAGCGTGCGTATCAGGCAATCGCTGCCGGTTGCGACATAGTGTTGAATTGCTGGGCGAGACTGGATGATATGGTCGGTATCGCCGAACGGCTGCCGGAGCTGTCCGCGAAAGGTTTTGAGCGGCTCGACAGAGCGTTGTCTTGCGCCGAAGTGTCGGAAGATCCGGGCGACAAGCAGACCTTGCTCGCCAAACGGGACAGCCTGCTGACAATGGTGGGAGAGGCTGCGTGACCGACGACGGCCAGTTGTTCGATCTCTCTGCCGACGAGGCAGGCGCCGGATGGGACGGCCCGGCATCCGCTCAGGCGGAGGATAGTGCACTCTATCTCGAACTTGACGGGTGGGAAGGGCCGCTTGACTTGCTGCTCGATCTGGCGCGGCGGCAGAAGGTCGATCTGCGATCGATTTCGATACTGGCACTGGTCGATCAGTATCTCGATTACATCGAACGCGCCGAGGCGCTGCGGCTCGAACTGGCGGCCGATTATCTGGTGATGGCGGCGTGGCTGGCGTTTCTCAAATCGTCTATGCTTCTACCTAGGGAAGAGCAGGAAGATCCGAGCGCGGAGGAGCTTGCGCTGCGGTTGCAATTGCGGCTTCAGAGGTTGGGCGCGATGCGCGAGGCAGCAGCCCGCCTGATGGCACGCGACCGGGTCGGACGGGATGTATTCCTGCGCGGCGCACCCGAAGGGCTGCGAACCGACCGCAAGATCAAGTGGACCTGTGACTGGTATGGTCTCGTTCAGGCCTATGGCCAGGTCAAGGCGCGTAATGCGCCGGCTATTCATTTGGTGCGCGAACGCCCTGTCATGACGCTTGAGAGCGCGCTTGAGCGCGTATCGGCGATGCTGGGGATGTCTCTCGACTGGATGCGCCTCGAGGAATTTCTGCCGGACGGTGCCGACCCCCACCTGCGTCGTTCCGCCATGGCATCGAGTTTCGTGGCTGCGCTTGAGCTTGCCCGGCTTGGCAAGGCGGAACTGGCCCAAGAGGAAACTTTCGGTCCCATGCGTATGCGGAGGATCCCGGTATGAGCGGCACGATCGACGATCTGGAGCGGGCCGTCGAGGCGACATTGTTCGCCGCCGAAGAGCCGATGACGGTGGAAGCGCTGGCCGGCCATCTCGGCGATGCGGATGCAGGTGCCATTCGCGGCGTGCTGCGCAGCCTCTCGGATCACTATGGCGATCGCGGTATCGCCCTGGTCGAACGGGGCAAGCGCTGGCATTTCGAAACGGCGCCCGATCTGGCCCATTTGCTGCGTCGCGAACGCGAACAGGTTCGCCGCTTGTCGCGTGCGGCGACCGAAGTACTGGCGATTGTCGCTTATCACGAACCCGTAAGCCGCGCGGAAATCGAATCCATCCGCGGGGTCCAGACAGCCAAGGGCACGCTCGATGTGCTGATGGAGGCCGGCTGGGTCCGCATTGCCGGCCGCCGCGAGGTGCCCGGCCGCCCGGTGATCTATGCAACTACTGCGGAGTTCCTCCGGCATTTCGGCCTCGAAACGCGCCGCGATCTGCCGGGGATGGACGAACTGCGAGCTGCAGGCCTGCTCGATCCGGTGGACGATGCCTATGATGCATTGGTCGAAGAACGGAAAGTTATGGAAAAAGAAGCCGGAAAGGCAGCCGACACTGTCGAACCGCAAATGCCTCGCTCTACGGCCGGTGAGGAGGAATTTTCCGCCGATTCGACGACCTGACTGGCGCTTGCCCGCATGCAGGCCTATATTGGCGGTCGGTCAATAGAACGAAAGTAGTCCCATGGGTCTTAGTGTCTGGCAGATTGCCATCATTGCCGTTGTCGTCCTGGTGCTGTTCGGGCGGGGCCGTATTTCCGAAATGATGGGTGATTTTGGCAAGGGGATCAGCAGTTTCAAGAAAGGCATGAATGAGGAAGGCGAGGGCGATTCCAAGCCCTCGGGCCAGATTGAAGGCCCCTCGCATGATGCCGGGTCCGCCGGCGAAACGGCGAAAGATACGGCTCCTGCCGATCGGGATAGCAACTCGAACTGACGCGAAAGGCGCAACGGCGCAGGAACCATGTTCGATATCGGCGCCACTGAACTCCTCGTCCTGGTGATTGTCGCGGTGCTCGTTATCGGGCCCAAGGACATGCCTCTCGCCTTGCGCACGGCAGGGCGCTGGATCGGCAAGGTACGGCGCGTTTCCAGCCATTTTCGCACCGGGCTCGACGCGATGGTGCGCGAGGCCGAGATGGAAGAAACGGAAAAGAAGTGGCGCGATCGCAATGCGCAAGTGATGGCGGATCATCCTGAAACCGAAATGACCCCGTTACCCGCTGCGGACGGCGCCACGATACATAACGACGAGTCGGGTGAGAACGATTCCGAAGCCCGGGATGAGAGAGCGGCAAAAGATGCGGATTGTGAACTTCCCGCCAGTACATCGCGCACTGGTGATTGAGCATGCCCCGGATAATGGACGATATTGACGATACGCAGGCTCCACTACTCGATCATCTGGTCGAGTTGCGTTCGCGCCTCGTGAAATGCGTCCTGGCGCTTGCGATCGCCTTTGGCATCTGTCTCTACTTTGCCGACGCCATCCTTGGCTTTCTTGCACAGCCGTTGTTCGACGCTTTTCCTGAAGGTGAAGGCAAGCTGATATACACCCAGCTCTACGAAGTTTTTTTCGTCGAACTCAAAGTGGCCTTGTTCGCCGGGTTCTGCATCAGCTTCCCCGTCATTGCCAACCAATTGTGGGCTTTCGTTGCGCCAGGCTTGTACGCGCGGGAAAAGAAGGCATTCTTGCCATTCCTGCTTGCCACTCCGGTTCTTTTCGCTGCCGGAGCTGCTTTGGCCTATTACATCGTGATGCCAACGGCTTTTCGGTGGTTTCTTGGCTTCGAAGGCCAGGTCGGCGGATTGGAAATCGAAGCGCTTCCAAGTACCGGGCAATATCTGTCGCTGGTAATGCAGTTCATCCTGGCATTCGGGATCAGTTTCCTGCTGCCTGTCCTGATCTTGTTGTTGAATCGGGCCGGGATTGTAACCCGCGAACAACTGGCATCGGCCCGGCGTTATGTCATTGTCGGAGTCGTTGCGCTTGCAGCCATTGTCACGCCGCCCGATCCGGGATCGCAGTTGATCCTTGCAATACCCTTGCTGCTATTATTTGAAGGGTCGCTGGCGATCATGTGGCTGAGCGAAAGACGTCGTGAAGGGGCCATGGATGCGACCACGGATGAAGCGGCAAGGTAGACCTGCTTGCCTTGCCTGTTTGGAAAAGAAAACCCACCGACCACGGATGGCCGATGAGCAAAAAACGGGGCCCGCAGGCCCCGTTTTAATTTGTGATTTCTGTCAGCTTAGGCGCTGATGGGATCGTCGTCATCACCACCTGCGGCAATGATGATGCCAGCGATGATCGCGGCAGCAGCGAGCAGGGCCAGGATGATTGCCGAGCCATCGGACTCTCCGCCGAGTTGGCTTTCACCAGCAACCGGAGCAACCGCGCGATCGGCAGACGGAGCTGCGACAGCCGGAGCGGCGGCCATGGAAATCGCTGCCGTTGCGGCAAGAACATTACGGAATTTCATCGAATCGTCTCCTCAGAGCTCTCTAAATTTGTTCAAACTCTCCGCCTCACTAAGCGAGACGGCTTGGGGTGGCAACCCCTAATCTCGATGCATTTTCCCGAGTATGTCACCGAATTGTAACATAATTCGGAGGAAATCCTCTTATTTATACCTGCGATATGCAACACCCGAAAGCAGGGTATCGGTCAGAAAACCCCCTGTAAGCAGGCGATCCTCATTGGACTCGATACGGTTTCCATATAATTAACACGGTGATTCGCGTTATGCTTATTGCGACGTGACGTTCCGGTGTTCGGATAAGCGGTTACCCGCCTTTGTCGGTACTTTCCTTGCTGTAGACCCGTCGACCGCCAACCCAAGTTTCGAGCACCTGCGTTTCCCGCACCTGTTTCGGGGTTGCGAGCATGGGATCGGTGTCCACGAAAATGAAATCCGCCTGTTCGCCGGGCAATAAGCGTCCGAAAAGGCCATCCGCATAACCAGCATAGGCGGCATTGGCGGTAAATCCGGCCAATGCAGCTTCGCGCGAGACGCGTTCTGCCGGGAGCCATCCGCCAAAGGGCCGGTCGTTCGAATCCTGCCGCGTAAAGGCTGTGGCCAATCCGGCAAAGGGGTTGGGCGATTCCACCGGAGCATCCGATCCGAAGGCCAATACGGCTCCTCTCGCATCGATACTTTTCCATGCATAGGCCCCCGCGAGCCGGGTTGGATCGAGCCGTGCCTCGGCCATGAGCCGGTCAGAAGTCTGGTGGACCGGCTGCATCGATGCAATGACGCCATGCTTTGCAAACAGGGCAATATCGGTCGTATCGACGATTTGGGCATGCTCGATCCGCCAACGCCGGTCGCCTGTATAGGTGTCGGAAAGCTCGCCGATAGCGGCCAATATTTCGGCATTGGCCTGATCGCCGATCGCATGAACCGCAACCTGGAATTTATCGAGTGCGGCCCGGCTCATCAGATTTCGCAACTGTGCCGGGGTCAGGAGAGCGAGGCCCCGGTTTCCGGGATCGTCCGCATAGGGTTTTTTGAGCCATGCCCCGCGTGAACCCAGCGCACCGTCGAGATACAGCTTTACACCGTTGAGCCGCAGTCGGTCCTGATACAACCAGGGACTCGGGCCGGGACCGCCGATCAGTTCCATCGCTTCGGTTCCGCCGGCATAGGCCATGATCCGCAGATTCAGCCACCCCCCATCGCCTGCGCGGCGAAAGCTCTGCCAGTCTTCGATAGACGTACCCATGTCGGCGACAGCAGTAATGCCGTTGCGTAACAGTATCTGTTGCGCCTTTTGCAAGGCAAGGTCGCGATCTTCCGGCCGTGGCTTGGGAAGCGCGCGCTCGATGAGAGCGGAAGCCGCGTCTACGAAAATGCCGGATGGCCTGAGCGATCTTCCGATACGCTCGATACGTCCGCCAACCGGATCTTTCACACCGGATCCGATCCCTGCCGCTTCCATCGCCGCACTGTTGGCCCAGCCGGCATGTCCATCGACGCGTTCGAGCCATACCGGGCGATCCGGCACCACTGCATCGATTTCGGCAGCGGTCGGGAATCGGCCGAGCCCCCATTTTTCCTGGTTCCAGCCGCGCCCGATAATCCAGCGGCGTCCCGGATTGGCGGCAGCATATTCGGCGATACGTGTCTGGGCCTCTTCGAGCGAACCGGTGTCCGACAGGTCCAGGGTGAGCGCGCCGAAGCCGATCCCCATGACGTGAAGATGCGCGTCGATCAGGCCAGGAAGAACAACCCGCCCTTTGCCATCGATCTGGTATTCGACATCGCGCGGCCTGCTTGCGCCACGCGTCAGGATAGCTTCAATCCGCCCGTCATCGCCGATTACCATGCCGCTGAAACGGATAACCTTGCCTTCGGTATCGAGTGTCATGCCATCGACATTCTCGACCAGCGTATCGGCATGCGCCGGCGTTGCCAGCGTTGCACAAGCCACGCCCAAGGCGGCAAGCAAGCGTCCGATCATTGTTTCTCTCCCGTCGGCAATCGCCGGATCAGCGAACTGGTATC
Source organism: Parerythrobacter sp. (assembly GCA_028289565.1). Lineage (GTDB taxonomy): Bacteria > Pseudomonadota > Alphaproteobacteria > Sphingomonadales > Sphingomonadaceae > JANQPE01. The sequence goes on along the minus strand of JANQPE010000115.1, from coordinate 5,463 downwards.
CTGCCGCCCGCCGCCCATTGCTTGAATTTCGGCATAGAACCGGTCGACCAGCGATGTCACGGGGGCGGCCAGACCAAGTCGGTCGGCTTCGGCCAGGGCATAACGCAAATCCTTGCGCATCCAGTCGACCGCAAAGCCGAAATCGAATTCATCCCTGACCATCGTGTCCCAGCGATTTTCCATCTGCCAGCTTTGTGCCGCGCCTCCTGAAATCGCTTTCAGCACCTTGTCGGTGTCCAGCCCGGCAGCCATTGCGAGACGTATCGCTTCGCTCAACCCGCCTAGCACGCCGGCGATGCACATCTGGTTGGCCATCTTGGTCGTCTGGCCTGCCCCTGTTGCACCTACATGGACGATCCTCGCCGCGTAAGTATCCATGATCGGTTCGGCACGGGACATCGCTTCCTTCGTACCGCCGCACATGATCGCGAGCGTGCCATTTTCGGCGCCGGCCTGTCCTCCGGAAACCGGGGCATCGATGAATTGTATATCGGCTTGTCCCGCCTTGTCGCCAATACGCCGGGCCATGGCGGCGGAAGTCGTCGTATGATCGATTAGCAGGCCACCGGCAGCGAGGTGTTCGAGAATGCCATCGCTATCCAGTGCGACTTCGGCAAGATCTTCGTCGTTGCCGACGCATGTGATCGCAATATCCGCATGCGAGACGGTATCGGCGATCGTCTCGCCGACGAAAATGTCACCTGAGTTCCTTTCGCGCCACGCATCGAGCCTTCGTTGCGAACGGTTCCAAACAGCGATTATGTGCCCGGCATTTGCCAAATGCGCTGCCATCGGGCCGCCCATCACACCCAGGCCCAGAAAAGCGATCTTTTGCCTTGTTCCCATTTCATCGCCGATACGCGAGCGCGCGGGTAAAGCAAATCCGTGAAGCATGCAGGTAGAGATTTGTTCCCTCGACTGTGCTTTTGGCTTAGGGCGCCTGCGCATGAACCAGACCAATGCCCGGACGAGGGATGCCGCGACCGCATCCGACCTTTCCATCGACGACGTTCGCGAGGCCGCCGAGCGAATCGATGGAGCGATTGTACGCACTCCAACCATGCACAGTCGTACTCTTTCGGAGATCGCAGGTGCGGAAATCTGGCTGAAATTCGAGAATCTGCAATTCACTGCCGCATACAAAGAACGTGGCGCGCTCAACGCATTGCTGCTGATGGAAGACGAGCGGCGTGAACGAGGGGTCATCGCCGCTTCTGCCGGCAACCATTCCCAAGGCCTGTCCTACCATGGCAGGCGGCTGGGAGTGCCGGTCACGATAGTCATGCCGCGGCCTACGCCGACGGTGAAGGTCATGCAGACTGAGAGTGTCGGGGGCAATGTCGTGCTCGAAGGCGAAACGTTCGACGAAGCCTATGCATATGCGCGCCAGCTCGAACAGGAACGCGATCTCACTTTCGTCCATCCGTTCGATGACCCGCATGTCGCGGCCGGAGCAGGCACGGTAGCTCTCGAAATGCTCGAAGATGCCCCGGCTATAGACTGCATGGTTACCCCGATCGGCGGCGGTGGTTTGATTTCCGGCATGGCCACGGTCGCCCGTTCGTTAAGGCCCGATATGGAAGTGATTGGTGTCGAAGCCGCACTCTACCCGTCCATGTACGGGCGGATCAAAGGCGAAGAACGCGAATGCGGCGGCGATACGCTGGCCGAGGGAATTGCGGTCAAGGCGCCGGGCGAGTTCACCGCCCAAGTGATCGAAGAGCGTGTGGACGATATCCTGCTGGTCGAAGAAGAGGTGCTTGAAAAGGCTGTCTCGTTGCTGCTCCAGATCGAAAAGACCGTGGTTGAAGGGGCCGGTTCTGCCGGATTGGCCGCGATTCTTGCCCATCGTGAGCGTTTCGCAGGGAAGAAAGTCGGTCTGGTGCTTTGCGGCGGGAACATCGATACACGGCTGCTGGCCAATGTGCTGTTGCGCGATCTGGCGCGTTCGGGCCGGTTGGCACGGTTGCGGATTAAGCTCAAGGACCGGCCCGGAGCATTGTATAATGTGATGCACGAATTCGATGCCCATAACGTCAACATCATCGAAATCTACCACCAGCGTATTTTCACCAGTCTTCCAGCAAAGGGATTGGTGACCGATATCGAGTGCGAAGCGCGGGATAGCGAACAGCTTGAGGGATTGGTCGTGGCTCTAAGAAACAAGGGTTACCCGGTTAGCCGGGTGGAGATGGCCTGACCGGGTATGGCAGGCGCAGAATTGTGCAAATTAACCACGGCGTAGGGAACATTGTTGGTTAAGGGACTTTTACCCACGCGCTTGAGGCTGCATAAGTAGTCGCCACTCGCACAGACCGATTCTCTAGGAGCAAAAGAGGAATACGTCCTGCCGTGACGGCCCCCGTTCGCTTTCCCCGCTTTTTCGTGACGAGCCCGGCGCCGTGCCCGTATCTGCCGGACCGTGACGAGCGGAAAGTGTTCACCGAGCTCAAAGGGCCGCATGCCGAACATCTCAACGAAGCGCTTGGACGGATCGGTTTCCGTCGCAGCCAGACGGTAGCCTATCGACCGAGCTGTATCGGCTGTCAGGCTTGCGTGTCGGTGCGTGTGCTCGCCGGCGAATTCCAGCCATCTTCCACTCAGCGTAGGCTGCTGCGCCGCAACACCGATCTCGTGACCACGGAATGCCGTCCATGGGCGACGGGCGAGCAGTTCGACTTGCTCCAGCGTTACCTTGGCCTGAGACATCCGGGCGGCGGCATGGCTAGCATGGACGAGATGGACTATGCGGATATGGTAGAACATACGCCCGTATCCAGTTATGTGATTGAATACAGGGAGCCTGCCGACGGTTTGCAACCGGGTCGCCTCGTCGGAGCCTGCCTGACCGATCGCCAAGAAGACGGCCTGTCGATGATCTACAGTTTCTACGACCCGGAACATGAGGCACGATCCGGGCTTGGCAACTATATTATCCTCGACCACATCCGGCGCGCGGCAGCGGAAGGCCTCCCTTATGTCTACCTCGGCTATTGGGTCGAAGGCTCGGATCGCATGCAATACAAGATCCGTTATCGCCCGCTCGAACGGCTTGGCCCGGATGGCTGGCAGCGACTCTCGGGCGAAGAGCAGGATGCGCTTATCGCCGAGGCGGCATCTCGCCGCCGCACTGCCGAAGGGCAAGCAGGTCCGGCAAAGGACGGGTCGCAAGAACAATACCGCTTCGCGGAATAATTTCCTGCACCGGCTCTTCGGCGGTATCACCGCTCTGGCGCTGGCCTCTTCGCAAACCAGCCTCCTGGCTCAGGAAAGCGCTGCTCCGGATCAACTGGCAGACCTGATTCCCGATTCCGCCGTCGAAAATCCCGAGGATTGGGCAAGCCAAGGTGTCGATCGTCAGCAACCTGTCGAGGGAGCGGGAGAGCCTGCGCTCGAATCGGATTCATCATTACCGGATATGCCGGCTCTGGTCGTGCCATGGCCGGACGATCTCGACATTCCCAAGCCCGAACCTCTCGAGGCCGAAAAGGATGTCCGTTTTGCCGAAACCGACCAAAACCCGCTCGACGTTCCACCCGATGCCATAGTCGTAGCGGTCAGCGACGAACTTGCGCTCGGATTTCCCGCTGACGAGGCGCGTTTCCCGGCGCGGGATGAATTCATAGACCGCTTCGAAGCGCTTTCCACCATCGAAGAGCTTGGAGACGACCAAGACAATATCGCCCAACTCGCGGCGCGCGCGCGCGCGGATGAAGACCTTCTCGGCCAAATGTTGCGCACATACGGTTATTACGATGCACAGGTCACTCGTACTGTGGGTGGCATCCGACCAGGTGAAGGAGAGGCATCGGAAGAACCGAAGGTCCGATTCGATATCGTGCCCGGCGTTCGTTATCGTTTCGGCACGATCGATCTGGGAAATCTCGGCCAGGCGCCGGATTACCAATCTCTGCGCGCCGCGTTCGGGATTCAGGCAGGCGATCCGGTTTCGAGCGATGCGATCGTGCGGGAACAATCCGACCTTGATCATGCGTTAGGCGAGACCGGATACCCTTTCGCGACCATTGCCGAGCCCGAATTGCTGATCGATCACGAGCGGACCGAGGGCGATCTCGTGATGCCGGTATCGCCCAACGGGAAATATGTCTTTGCCGGCGTCGAGAGCAATTTGCCCGATTTCCTGTCGGGCAAGCACTTGGGAACCATTGCCCGATTCGACACGGGCGATGTCTACAAGCGCAGCCTCGAACTCGATTTGCGCCGCGCTGTAATCGCAACCGGGCTGGTTTCATCAGCCGTTGTTACTCCGCGCGCAGTCAAACCACCGCAAGGCGAATTGCCGGGGGAAGTTGTCCTCGACGTGGAGATGTCGAAGGCCAAGCTGCGCACGATCGCCGGGGCGATCGGTTACGGATCAGAAGAAGGCTTCCGTGTTCAGGCAAGTTGGGAGCATCGCAATTTCTTCCCTCCTGAAGGGGCGATCAGGCTTCGCGGTATTGCCGGTACGCAAGAACAGCTTGCCGGGATCACCTTCCGGCGCAACAACTTCGGTGGGCGGGACCGGATCCTGAGTATCGATGCCTATGCCAGCACTGTCGACAGCCCGGCTTTCAATGCCCGCACGGTGGCGTTCCACGCGACTTACGAACGGACGTCCACCCTGCTGTTTCAGAAACCGCTGAGTTGGAGCGTAGGGCTGGAAGCCGTGGCGACGGGTGAGCGTCCTCCTGCAGTCAACGGTGTGGTCCAGCCGCGCCAAACCTTCTTTGTCGGTGCGATTCCGCTCTATGTGCTGATAGATACCAGCGACAACCTGCTTGATCCGACCGAGGGTTTCCGCTTGGGCGGTCGCCTGTCCCCCGAAGTCTCGCGGAGTAACGGGGCCGAGAGCTTCTATCTGCGCAGCCAGGTCGATGCGAGCTATTATCAACGCATCAACGACCGCGTCGTAATGGCCGGACGAACACGGCTCGGGACGATCCCTGGCACTGCGCTTGACAATATCGCGCCGTCGAGGCGCCTCTATGCAGGCGGCGGTGGTTCGGTACGTGGTTACGGTTTCCGCGAGATCGGGCCGCGCGATGTGGCAGGCGAGCCGAGCGGTGGTCGCTCGCTGGTCGAGTTCTCGCTCGAAGCGCGAATCAGGACAGGATTCTTCGATGGTGCGCTGTCCGTGGTACCGTTTGTCGATGCCGGCTCGATCAGCTCGCGCACCACACCCGATTTTGACGAAATCAAATTCGGGGCAGGTGTCGGCATTCGCTATCACACCGGTTTTGGGCCGATCCGTGTCGATGTCGGCGTGCCGCTCAATCCGGGGCCGGGCGATAACCCTGTCGCAGTCTATGTTTCGCTCGGACAGGCTTTCTAATGGCCGGTGATACGCCCGGAACCGCCGAGGCCGTGCCTGCACGGCGTTTGCTTATACGCCGTCTCGGCAAGTGGCTAATTGGCGGAATCGCAGCAATCGCCGTGCTGATCGCCATTGCGCTTGCCATGCTC
>JANQPE010000107.1 GCA_028289565.1 Parerythrobacter sp. | reverse complement strand
CATGGTTCGAAGTTCCGCTTGCGCTGGTACTCGAACGCGGGAATTGGGCCGAGCACGAGGTCTTCTGGCGGGGCGCCATGCGGAGCTATCTCGAGATGCATTACAATGGTTTTCGCATCTGGGGCGTGACGGCGGCGATTATCGCCAATCTCTCACGCCGGATTGCACTCGGCGAACTTTTCGACGAACGGTAACGGCATGGCGACCTCTCTACCCGCTACCGGCTGGACCAAGCGCGAAGACCTTGCGCAATTGGTTGCCGCCCTGGGAACGGACTCCCTGCGTTGGGTCGGTGGCGCGGTGCGCGATACATTGCTCGGTTATACGGTCAAGGATGTCGACGCCGCCACTCCGCTGATGCCGGATGCCGTGACAGCCGCTTGCGAACAGGCGGATATCCGCATCGTTCCGACCGGAATCGAACATGGCACGGTTACCGCGGTCTTGCCGGACGGCCCGGTCGAGATCACCACGCTGCGCAAGGACATATCGACCGATGGACGCCGTGCCACCGTGGCTTTTGCGAGCGACTGGCGCGACGATGCGGCGCGACGCGATTTCACCGTCAACGCGCTTTATGCCCATCCGCAGACCCTCGAAATTGACGATTATTTCGGCGGGCTCGAGGACCTCGAAGCACGGCGCATACGCTTTATCGGCAATGCGAGCGAGCGAATCCGCGAGGATCATTTGCGGATCCTGCGCTACTTCCGTTTCCAGGCGCGCTTCGGCGCCGCGCTCGACGAAGCCGCCGAAAACGCCTGCGCCGAATTGGCGGGAACGCTCAAGGGCCTCAGCCGCGAGCGTGTATCGATGGAATTGCTCGCCCTGCTCACCCTGCCCGATCCTGCACCGACAATATCGCGCATGCACGAACTGGGCGTGCTACCGGTGATCCTGCCCGAAGCACACGCCCGCGAAGTGCAGGCCCTCGGCCAGCTTGCCGCAACCGAGCTGGAACAAGGCGTCGCCCCCGATGCAATCCGGCGGCTGGCGGCGCTCCTGCCCGCGCTGCCTCCGGTAGCCGAGACCGTGGCCGTCAGGCTGCGCCTGTCGAGAGCGCAGCGGGAACGATTGATCTGTGCCGCACAGCGAAAGCCGGCCGATATCGATATCCCGCGAGCACTTGCCTATCGCGAAGGCCGGCCCTGTGCCGTGGACCGGTTGCTACTTGCCGGTGCATCGCTTGAGCGCCTGCACGGCTGGGACATTCCCGAATTCCCGCTCAAGGGCGGAGAAATCGTAGCGCGCGGCGTGACCGCTGGCCCCGAGATCGCACGTATCCTGCAAGCGGTCGAATCGCGCTGGGTCGAAGAAGGGTTTCCCGATCGCCGCCGGGTACTGCGAATAACCGATGACCTCCTGACCGAACGATAGGTGTCCGCCAGGCCGGTTCGCTTTATCACCGCTCAATCTGCCCATTGTCATCGCATAGCTGTTGCTTCGGCAAGCGTTGCTTGTAAGAGGGTCCGGCCCGCTTCGCCGGGCATTGCGGGAAATCGCGGTCAGCGTTCCCGCTCCCCAGGTCCGCCGATTTCGGCACGAACCATCGGTTCGTGGCCGGTCGCATGAGTTCGAAAAGATTACGGAGTGGAAGAATGAAATTCGCCAAACTGGCTAGCGTAATTGTCGCAGCCACCAGCCTTGCCAGTGCAGCCCATGCCGCCGAGGCCGTTACAGTCGGGGCTACCGTATATGGCCCTGAAGGAAACGCAGTCGGAACCGTCGAAAGCGTGGCCGATGGCGTCGTGACGCTCGATACCGGCAAGCACAGGGCGCCGCTGCCAGCCAATGCGTTCGGTTCGAGCGAACAGGGGCCGACGATCACCGTGACCAAAGCCCAGCTCGATACCATGCTCGACGAGCAGGTGGCTGCCGCGAATGCGCGCCGCGATGCCGCACTTATCGCGAGTGCCGCGGTCATTGCCGCCGACAACCAGCCGCTCGGCACTATCGACAGCGTCGATGGCGACACTATCGTCGTGATGCGCGGTAGCGGGAAGGTCAGCTTGCTGCGAGAGCATTTCGCTGTGGATTCAAACGGCCGGCTGATGGCCTTGTTCACCACTCAACAGCTCGATGAGGCGATGGCGGCACAACCCGCCGAATAAGCTTCGCCCTTCGGGTCGCTGAAAGGCCGGGTCCGGGAAACCGGACCCGGCCTTGTTCATGCCTGGAACCGGTTGTTCTTGGGGAATCCCTGCGGTGGCAAGCGCCCGGCTGCGCCGCGCGCGACCTTCCACTGCCAGATATCGGTCTCGGTGCGTATCCGATCGCCCTTGCCGCCCATCCGCCAGCTCAGGCCCTGTTCGAGCGTGAAAGTGGTCGCATCCGACAGCCCGCCATCGCGATAGCGTTGCAGCATCACACCTTGCCCGCGTGCAAGCATCGGTAACTCTTCGAGGTTGAACACCACCAACTTGCGGTTCTCCCCCACCACCGCGACATGATCGTGTGCTTCGGCGATTTCGCGCACCACGACCAATTTCGCGCCGCCTTTCAGATTGACAACCTGGCGCCCTTTCTTGGTTTCGGCGAGAATTTCATCGGTCTGTGCCGCGAAGCCTTTCCCACCGCTCGCCACGAGCAGCAATTGTGCCTTCGGCTTGTACACCACCATACCGACGACTTGCGCTTCGGCATCGATATCGAGCATGTTGCGGATCGGTTCGCCGAACCCACGCGCACCGGGCAGCTTGTCGGCTCCAAGCGTGTAAATCCGGCCATTGTCGGCCGCGATGATCAGCTTGTCGGTCGTCTGCGCATGGAGCGCAAAGGCCGCCCCGTCGCCCTCCTTGTACTTGAAATCACCCATCCCGTCTTCGGTCGCGAGATCGGCATGGCCCTTGGCGCCGCGTACCCATCCCTTCTGCGAGAGGATAACGGTGACCGGCTCCTTCTCGATCATTGCATCCATGCTGAACTCGACCGTCGGTGCGGCCTCGGCAATGGTTGTTCGGCGCGGACCAAGCGCCTTGTCCCCGCCATATTCCTTCCTGAGGGCCTTGAGGTCGCGCTTGAGTCGGGTTCGCTGGCGCGCGGCGCTGCCGAGCAGCGTTTCGAGGTCTTCGCGCTCTTTCAGCAGGTCGTCCTGCTCGCCGCGCAACTGCATCTCCTCCAGTTTGCGCAGGGACCGTAGCCTCATGTTGAGGATCGCTTCGGCCTGCCGGTCGGTCAGTGCGAATTCCTCGATCATCACCATTTTGGGTGCATCCTCGGTACGGATGATTTCGATCACCCGGTCGAGATTGAGGAAAGCGGCAAGATATCCTTCGACCAGTTCGAGCCGCAGCGAAATCTTTTCCAGCCGGTGCCGACTGCGACGCTGGAGGATGTCGATCTGGCTGTTGACCCAGTTCTGCAACAGTTCCTTCAGGCCCATCACCATCGGCGTGCGGGTGGCATCGAGTACGTTGAGATTGAGACCGAAACGGGTTTCGAGATCGGTCAGCTTGTAGAGCGATTCCTTGAGCAGTTCGGGATCGACATTGCGGCTGCGCGGGACAAGAACGATACGAATCTGCTCGTCGCTCTCGTCGCGAACATCGTCGAGGATCGGCAGCTTCTTGTCGGCAATCGCCTGGGCGATCTGCTCGATCAGCTTGCCCTTCTGGACCTGGTAGGGAATTTCGGAAACGACCAACTGCCACTGGCCGCCGCCAAGCCGTTCGATCCCGGCCTCGCGGTCCTCTTGCTTCTCCGCCTCGGCCGCATGAAACCGCCCGCGCACGCGGAAGCTGCCACGTCCTGTCTCATAGGCGGCAGCGATCGCGTCAGAACTGTCGACGATCAGCCCGCCGGTGGCAAAATCCGGCCCCTGGAACAATTCCATCAACCGGGCATGTTCGACATGCGCGTTGTCGATCAGTTCGAGCGTCGCATCAACCACTTCGACGACATTGTGGCTGGGAATATTGGTCGCCATTCCCACCGCGATCCCGCTCGCGCCATTGGCCAGCAGGTTGGGGAACAGGCCGGGAAATATCTCCGGCTCCTCCTCCTCGCCATTATACGTCGGGATGAACGCGACCGTGCCCTCGTCCAGCCCGTCCATGAGGCGCAGCGCGGTCTTGGTCAGGCGCGCCTCGGTGTAGCGATAGGCGGCGGCGTTATCGCCATCGATATTGCCGAAATTGCCTTGCCCCTCGACCAGCGGATAGCGCAGCGCGAAATCCTGCGCGAGCCGGACCATTGCATCGTAAACCGAAGCATCACCATGCGGATGATACTTGCCGATCACGTCGCCGACCACGCGTGCGGATTTCTTGAACGCATCGGTCGGGTTGAGCTTCAACTGCCGCATCGCCCACAGCAACCGGCGATGGACCGGTTTCAGCCCGTCGCGCAGATCGGGCAGCGAACGCGCCGTGATCGTCGACAGCGCATAGACGAGGTAGCGTTCCTCCAGTGCGGAATCGAACGGTGCATCGACGATCGCGTCGAATGGGTCTTTCTCGTCTTCAATCGTGGCCATCGAGTCGCCCTATCATCGCTGGTGGCAGGCAAGAAGAGCGAATGAGGCGCTTTCCCCACGCTCGACCGAGGCGATCTTCATGCAATCAATATCGGTGCACAAGAGTGCCATTAACACGCTGTTTTTTCATTCTTTTGACTATTCCCGAATATCCCTCTCTCCTGTCAATGACACAATTTCCGCTTGACGATCCTGGCCAGCTTCGCCCAATTATGGCTAAATTATGGCAAAAAGGAGGCCTAAATGAGGCAGGGTATTCTGAAATGTGTTTGCGGCGCCGGTGCGATGGCGCTGGCCCTATCGGCCTGTTCGCAAGCCGGCGACCAGGCCGATTACGAAGCTGCCAGCTACACTGCTGAAACAAACGAGGGGGCCAGCGCCGACGCGTCGGGCGCCATCGGCGTGGAAGAGGTCGCCTCGCAAGGCAACGACAGCGGGATCGGTGTCGAACTGCCCGATCTCCCCGTCTCGCTCCCCAAGATCGCTTACGTCTATCGCTATGGCTTCGAATTGCCGGGCCCGAACATTGCCTCACTCCAACAGAAACACGCCGATCTGTGCGAAGCGCGCGGCCCCTATACCTGCCGCATCCTGTCGATGAGCCATGGCGGCGAGGATGGCGACCATGCCTATGGTGAGTTGCAGCTTGCCGTCGCCGCCGACAAGGCACGCGAATTCGGTGGCACGCTGGCCAGCGTGGCGGAGGGGCTCGATGGCGAGCAGGTCGCCGCCACGATCGAGGGCGAGGATCTGTCCAAGGCAATCGTCGACACCGAGGCGCGGCTGCGCACGCGCGCCGTGCTGCGCGATCGTCTGCTCGAAGTGTTGCGCACGCGCCGCGGCACCGTTGCGGAGCTGGTCGAGGCCGAACGCGGCGTTGCCCGCGTGAACGAGGAAATCGACCAGGCGCGGAGCTGGGTCGAGGAAATGAAGACCCGCGTCGCTTTCAGCCGCGTCACCGTGACCTATTCAAGCGGCACGCCTGTAACGAGCGATTTCCTGACGCCGATCCAGGGCGCGGTGGGTTCGCTCGGTTCGATCCTCGGCTTCATCGTCGCAGCGCTGATCGTGCTCTCAGCCGTCGCCCTGCCGGTCGGCCTGTTTGCGTGGCTGGGCCGGCTGCTCAACCGCCGCCTTCGCCTGCGCGAGCGCATGGCCGAAGCCTGACGCTTTCCTCCCAAGCGGCCCGCCCCCTCCCGGGCCGTCACCCAAGAAGGGGCGCCGCCACTCGCTGCAACGGCGCCCCCTCGTTATTTCAAAACCCGCTCATATCGTTGCTTTCGGGTGGAATCGTCACTTCGAGTCCGTCGAGCGTTTCGTCGAGCACGATCTGGCAGGACAGGCGGCTGGTGCGTTGCACGCCCGTAGCGAGGTCGAGCATGTCGTCCTCCTCCTCGCTCGCTTCGGGCAGCTTCGCGAACCACGCCGGATCGACGATCACATGGCAAGTCGAACACGCCATCTGGCCTTCGCAGGTTCCCTCGAGCGGCATGCCCATGCCCTGTGCGATTTCGAGCAGCGACAGGCCCGCTTCACCCGAAGCCTCGACCTGCTCACCCTTCGCGGTAGCGAAAGTAATCTTGACGCTCACAGACCCTGCGCCTTCGCCGCATCGTTGATCGCCGCCGCAGCGCGCTCGATTTCCTCGAGCGTGGTGTAACGCCCAAAGCCGAGCCGGATCGAGTTCTTCGCCTGTGCATCGGTCAGGCCGATCGCCTTCAGCACATGGCTGGTCCGCCCCGACCCGCTGGCGCAGGCCGAACCGGCCGAGAACATCACCTCGCGGCACTCGCTCATCAGGCGCGCGACATCAAGGCCGTCGCACCGGATATTGAGGTTGCCGTGCCAGCGCGCTTGCTCGCTGCCGTTGAGTGTCCACTGAGAAAACAATTCGCGCGCGCGCCGCCACAACCGTTCGACATGTTCGGCATCCTGCTCGCACCGTTCCTGCGCCACTTTCGCCGCCGCACCCAGCCCGGCGATCAGCGCCGGGCTGAGCGTGCCTGAGCGCAGACCATGCTCCTGACCGCCGCCGGTCTGGACTTCGGCCAGTTCGATCCCGTCGCGCATCCACAGCGCGCCGACACCCTTGGGTCCGTGGAACTTGTGCGCCGAAATCGCGATCATGTCCGCATCGGTGACCTCGATCTTGCCATAGGCCTGCACCACATCGCACAGGAACAGCGCATCCGCCTCCTTCGCACGGCGATGCCATTCGGCGGTCGGCTGGATTACCCCGATCTCGTTATTGACCTGCATCACCGCAACCATGCGCGTACCCTCCGGCAGCGCCTGCGCCGCATCGCACAGCCCGTCTCTCTCCACAGTCAGCCGATGCACCGGGCCGACCGCTTCCGCCGTATCGCCGACTGCCGAATGCTCGATTTCCGAAACCGCGACCGGCCCCGCGCCGCCAGTACCGCGAATGGCGAGGTTGATCGCCTCGGTTGCGCCAGACGTGAAAATCACCCGCCCATTCGCGGGAAACAGTGCCGCGATCTGCTCGCGTGCCAGTTCGACCGCCGCCGCCGCCCGTCTGCCGTATTTATGCGGACTATGCGGGTTGCCAAAACCGGTCCCGTCCGGCCCGTCGAGCCAGCGCAACATCGCTTCCCGTGCCTCGGGTGCGAGCGGAGTGGTGGCCTGATAATCAAGGTAGATCATGCATTCGTCCCTATGGCGTACCAGCCCTCTTTCGTCACCCTGCCCTACACGTCACCCCAGCGAAAGCTGGGGTCGGCTGCAAATCTTGGCCGCTGTCCAGCCAGGATGACAGCGATCCCAGCTTTTCCTGGGATGATGAACAGGGCAATGACCGCGCTCCGGGAGAAGGGGATAAACACGGATCGCGTCCGAGGTAACACGGATTGCCTAGGCAAGACTTCGCCAAGCCTCGGTAAAAGCATCGAGTTCGTCAGGGGTCGTATTCCAGCCGGTGCTGACCCGTATCGTGCGCGACGCTGTTTCGTCATCGACCCCGAACGCATCGAGCACGCGGCTTTTCTTGAGCGTCCCGGACGAACAGGCACTGCCCGCCGAAACTGCGAAGCCCATTGCATCGAGGCGTATGAGGAGTGCTTGAGCGCTCAGGCTCTCATGCGCGACCGCGAAGATGTGCGAGGCAATACTTCCCGGAGAGATCACTTCACCGGCATTGTAGAGAGCGTTCTTGAAGTCAAAACGCTGCTCGATCGTCGTGCTCCAACTATCAATCCCACCCGCTTCGAGCGCAGCGGCGAATCCGAGCGCGGCCGGCATGTTTTCCGTACCGGATCGATAGCCGCGCTCGTGCCCTCCCGTCGGGTTCAAGAGGCCGAATTCACGAACCAGAAGCGCGCCGATCCCAACAGGGCCACCAAGTTTGTGTGCCGATACGATGGCCATATCGACTTCGGGCAAATCATGCTTGCCGGCGGATTGCGAGCAATCGGACAGGGACAGCGCGCCGGCATTCCGCACGGATTCGAGCACCCGGTTTTCACGGTAAGGCAACAAATTGGTGCCGGTTTCGGAGTTGATGTGCTGGATCGCCACGAGCGCCCGCACTTCGCCGGAAAGCGTCGCAGCCAGCTTATCCGGGGCGATTTCTCCGTCTTCCCCAATCGGCGCCACTTCCGCATCCGGTGCCGCACGAAACACCGCATCGTGCTCCACCGCACTGACGATCCGCCGGTCCACCTTCGCACGCTGCAAGCCGATCGCCAATGCCTCGCTCGCGCCGCTGGTGAAGATCACTTCGCCGTCCCACCCCAGCGCCCGCTTCACCCGCTCGCGCGCATTCTCCAGCGCCGCCTTGGCCTTGCGGCCCTCCGCGTGCGGGCTGCTGGGGTTGGCCCAGATGCGGAAACCTTCCTCCATCGCCGCGCGCGCTTCGGGGCGCAGCGGGGTGGTTGCGGCATGGTCGAGATAGATACGGTCGCGGATTGGAAGTACTTTCGTGCCGGATGGTTGACGCAATTGCGATTTTTCTGCGCAACACTATATAGCCAGCGACTTCGCGCGCGCTACCCGCGCAAGCGGACAATTCGGACAGGTTTGCCATGCCCTCAGTTATCTTTCCCGGCCCTGAAGGCCGCCTCGAAGGCCGCTTCTCTCCTCCCCCGCGCCCGCGTGCGCCGGTGGCAATGATCCTCCATCCGCACCCGCAAGGCGGCGGCACGATGAACGAGCGGATCACGCAGAAGCTCTACAAGACATTCGTCGATCGCGGCTTCGCCACCCTCCGGTTCAACTTCCGCGGAGTCGGCCGCAGCCAAGGCAGTTTCGACAACGGTATCGGCGAATTATCCGATGCCGCCGCGGCCCTCGACTGGGTCCAGTCGATCCACCAGGAAGCACAGGTAACCTGGGTCGCGGGCGTCAGCTTCGGCGCGCTGATCGGCATGCAATTGCTGATGCGCCGTCCTGAAGTGCGCGGCTTCATCTCGATTGCTCCCCCGGCGAACATGTACGATTTCTCGTTCCTGGCCCCTTGCCCCGCCAGCGGCATCTTCATCCAGGGCGCATCGGACACGGTGGTCCAGCCGGCCGCAGTGGTGAAGCTGGTCGAAAAGCTGCGCACGCAAAAGCACATCACCATCCATCACGAAGAAATCCCGCGCGCGAACCATTTCTTCGAGAACGAGCAGAAAGAACTGATGGCCTCGGTCGACAATTATCTCGACTTCCGCCTCGATCCGGCCTGCCCGATCAAGTGATGCGAGCCTCCGGCGCGCTGGAAGCGCTGGAGATCCTCCCGCATTTCCAATTCCCTGCCAGGGCCCCTTCAAGGACGGGACCGGTGGCAATCCGCCACTCGATTCCGCTTGCACACTAAATGATATGTTGTCACATTACCTTCCGAGAGGAGAGCCGATATGGCATATATCGACCAAAACCCCGAACAGAGGCGGAGCGTTGCGCTCATCGGCGTGATTGCCATCCACACCGCATTGGGATTCGTGCTGGTGACCGGCCTAGCTGGAAAAATCCCGGAACTCGTCGACCCGCCAGCACCACCGAAAGCGATCAACGTCCCACTCGATCCGCCGCCGCCGAAACCGCCGGAACCGGCAGTCGAAAAACAGCAGCAACAGCAATCGACACAAATATATACACCGCCGATGGCATTCGTGATCGAGTCCGATCCGCCGATCGTCGATACGACCTCGATCCTGCCGCCCGCGAGCGAACCTATCGTCCCGAACGTGGTTCCGACCACCACTCCGGCACCTCCCGGCAATCTTGCCCCGCTAGCCGATCCCATCACGCCTTCTCCGCGTAACGATGCTGGTCGCTGGATCACCGATGCGGACTACCGTTCGATCTGGATCAACCGTGGTTACGAAGGGCTGGCCACCTTCAGGGTGACAGTCGGCACCAACGGCCGGGCACAGGATTGCATGCTTGTCCGTTCAACCGGGCATGCCGCGCTCGACGATGCAACATGCAGGCTCGTCAAGCGCAGGGCCCGTTTCATCGCGGCGCGCGATGCCCAGGGCAACAAGGTAACCGGCAGTTTCACAAGCTCGGTCCAATGGCAGCTTCCCGAATAGGGAGCGCTATCGGGAAAGTTCGTCGATCGGGGCGGTGCCTTCGGATGTCGGCACCGTCCAGATCGCAACGTTGGTAGCAGCGATCGCTGCAAGCAACACCATGAGTGCCGCCTGCTTTCCATGGCCTCCCTTGCGCCAAAGATAGACCGCACCGATGAGCAATGCGATGGTCGCAAGCACGAGAATCGAAAGTACCGTAGCCAGCATTGGTTCATTCAATCCCGTATAAAAGAGGTTTATCCGCCATGGGCCGCCACACCCTTGTTTTGGTGTGACATTACCCTACCATGGCTTCATTGGCGACGCGATAGGCGCCAGCCACGAACAGGAGGACTGAATGGGAATTTTTTCGACTATCAAGAATGCGGTTTTCGGTGATGACAAGGACGATGCACCGACACCGTCGCCAACTCCGTCGACCGGCTTCGGCGCGGCGCAGGATGCCAAGGCCACGACGACCGTCGATGTCGAGCAGAAGCTCGACGCCATGGGCAGCGCCGATTCGCTCAACTGGCGCACCTCGATTGTCGATTTGCTCAAGCTGATCGGAGTCGATCCGAGCTACGAAAACCGCAAGGAGCTTGCCACCGAGCTGGGCCGCGCGGATTATTCGGGTTCGGCCGAGGACAATGTCTGGCTCCATCGGCAAACGATGCAGGAACTGGCGAAGAACGGCGGACGCGTCCCGGCCGAATTCCTCGATTGATACCAGACAATACGGACACATCGTACCACAAGGGCGGGCCGTCTGGCCCGCCCTTTTCTTTTCTCCCTTTGACTCTTGCCTCCCTTTGACTCCGGGCGAACAGCGCGTCACACACGTCGCATGACCCGGACATCCTTCGAAATCACCCGCCGCCAGACCCTTGCCGGACTTGGCGCAACGACCGCCCTTGCCGCCTGCGCACCGCAAGAAGTCGCAAGCGGCATACCGGTTCTCGAACGGCTCACGCCGCAAGAGGAACTCGACCGGATCGCGTTCAACCTTCTCCAGCATGAACCGGAGCGGGCGACCGGCCTTGGGGTGGATACAGGCCAGTGGGCGTCGCTACGGGCTAGGATGGAGGACCAGTCGCAAGCCGGACAAGATGCCTATGCCGCGACGCTGCGAGAAGATCTCGCTTTCGTACGCGCCTACGATACATCTGCCCTGGACGCCGACAACCGAACCAATTTCGAAGTTGTCGAAAGCGCCTATGCCACAGCGCTCGATGGTTTCGCCTTGCCCTATGGCGATGTCGCGGTCGGCAGTTGGCGCAACGCACCCTATGTCGTGATCCAGAATGTCGGCACCTATATCGACATGCAGCGCTTCATGGATTCGACCCATCCGCTGCGTGATACCGCCGATGTCGAGGCCTATCTTGCCCGGCTGGGCCAGCTCCCGAGCGTGCTCGCTGGCGAGCTGGAGCGGATACAGGCCGCCCGTGCAATGGGCGTCGTCCCACCGGATTTCCTGCTCGACAAGGCAATCACGCAGATGAAAGCCATCCTGGCAGACGCGCAAAAAGGTGGTGCACTGGTCGAACCACTGCTCAAGGCGGATCAGGAGGTGGCAACCACCGCCTCGCGGTCCGCCGGAGAGATTGTCCGGACGCGCATCGCACCCGCACTCGAAGCCCAGCTTGCCGAACTGCTCGAGCAACGCACCGTTGCAACCGGCAATCCCGGCCTGTGGGCACAGCCGCATGGCGACGAATGGTATGCCTGGGGCCTGCGCGCCAGCACCACCACCACGCTATCGCCCGACGAAGTACACGAACGCGGATTGGAGGAACTTGCCGCGCTCCACGCCCGGATGGACCCGATCCTTGAGGAGATCGGCTACACCAAGGGCACCGTCGGAGAGCGCATGCAGGGGCTGTCGCAAGACCCGCGCTACAAATTCGCCGAAGGGGATCCCGGTCGCAAGGAGATCATGGATTTCATCCAGGAGCGAGTCGACTGGATCAAGGCCCAGATGCCGCGCGCGTTCAACACGCTGGTCGACCCCAACATGGAAATCCGCCGCATCCCGCCAGCCGAGGAACTGGGTGCGCCGGGCGCCTATGGCGGTGCTGGCAGCAAGGACGGGACAATCCCCGGGCGTATGTGGATCAATTTGCGCAGCACCGACCTGCATCGCAAATACGACCTGGCCGACCTTACCTATCACGAAACCATTCCCGGCCATGTGTGGGAAGGCGAATATTCCAACCGCCTGCCGCTGATCCGCTCGATTCTGGCGTTCAACGCGTTCAGCGAAGGCTGGGCGCTCTACGGTGAGCAGCTAGCCGACGAACTGGGTGCGTATGACGATTTCAAGGTCGGCCGCCTCGGTTACCTTCAGAGCCTTGCCTTCCGTGCCTGCCGGATGGTGGTCGATACCGGCCTCCACCACAAACGCTGGAGCCGTGCACAAGCGGTCAATTTCTTTGTCGAACGCAACGGTTCGAAGCAGTCGGAAGTGGAAAGCGAGGTCGATCGCTATTGTAGCTGGGCCGGGCAGGCCTGCGGTTACAAGGTCGGCCACAGCGAAATCGCCCGCCAGCGGGCACTGGCGGAAAGCGGACTCGGCAAAGCCTACGACATGAAGGCTTTCAACGACGCAGTCATCCTGGGCGGCAACGCGCCGCTCGACGTGCTGGCGAAGAATGTCGCGCGGTACGTGGCCGGAGCCTAGACATCCAGCCTGACATCGTAACTCACGGTGTATTCGCCGTCATCGCGAAACAGGCTTTTCGCAAAGCAGCAGGCGACCATACCGGCATCGACGGCGCCGATACTGTCATGGTCGCCAATCGGATTGTGCTGCTGCGTTGTTCCTAACGGACCATTCCGGAGATGATCGAGCCGAGGATTCCGCCCAGAGCCCCGCCACCGGCGCCCGGGCCACCCGTCTTGCCTTGCTGTGCAAGATAGCCGGCAACCGCCATCGCCAGAATCGGCAACATCTTCTTGAGCAGGCCTTCATCGATACCCGTGACGGCGGCGACTTCGCTCGCGACGCCGCGGCTGGTGTCCTTGCTGCCGAAGATATTGCCAAGGATGTCGTTGCCTTGCTGGACCGGGGTCGGTGACTGGTTGAGCACCGTGTCGAGCAATCCGCCACCGCCCAGACTGCCAATCACGCTGCCAAGGCCGCCCATGCCTTGCGAACCGGCACCGGAACGGCCCATCCCGGCGACGATCGCGGGAAGCAGGGCGCCAGCGGCAACCTTTGCCGTTTGCGGGTCAACACCCAGTTCGCCCGCCATGCTTTCGATAACGCCGCTCTGCTGGAGGATGTTTGTAAGACTCATTGGATGCTCCCTAAATTCACTCGTTGTTTCACTCGCCGCGCGAGCGGTGTCCTATTTCTTTCCAAAGAGGCCGGATGCGAACTCCGCGATGTCGTCCAGCGGATTACCGTCACCGTCGCGATCGAGCATCGTAGCGAATTTCGCCAGCGACCCCTCGCCGCCGATATGCTCCATGATCTGATTGAGGATATCGGGGCTGAGCCCGGTCTTGGTCGATGCCAGGTCGACTGTATCGCCAGGTTCCGGATGCGCTTCTCCGAGCGCGGCAACCGCTTCGGCCACCTTTTCAGGATCGATACCGAGCTTGTCGGCCATGTTCGCAACCGTTGGATTGTCGCCGACCTGGCCGAGGATACTGTCGAAAAGGCTCATAATCGCTGCTCCATATTACTGATTCGCCGCGCATAATGGCCGAGCACGGGCCAAAGCAAAAGGCCCGTGCCAACAAATTCCAATACGATCAGGCTGCTTGCGCCTCACCGTTGGGAGCCGCGTTCCGCACACCCTCGTCAACATGCGCCTCGAACTGCGCGAAATTGTCGACGAACAATTGCACCAGCTTCTCGGCGGTACGGTCGTATTCGTCCTTGTCAGCCCAGGTCGAGCGCGGATCGAGAATGCCGCTGTCCACGCCTGGGCAAGAAACCGGTACGTCGAAGCCGAAATTGGGATCCCTGCGGAATTCGGCATCGTTCAGCGACCCGTCGAGCGCGGCGTTGAGCAGTGCGCGCGTGGCCTTGATCGGCATGCGATTACCCGTGCCGTACTTGCCGCCGGTCCAGCCGGTATTGACCAGCCAGCATGAAACACCGCTCTTGGCAATCCGTTCTTTCAGCAGGTTCCCGTAAACGCTCGGATGGCGTGGCATGAAGGGGGCACCGAAGCAGGTCGAGAAGGTGGCTTCCGGCTCGGTCACGCCGATCTCGGTGCCCGCGACCTTGGCTGTATAGCCCGAGAGGAAATGATACATTGCCTGATCGGGCGTCAGCCGCGCGATCGGAGGCAGGACACCGAACGCATCGGCAGTCAGCATGATGACATTGGACGGCACTGGCCCCATATTCTCTGCCGAAGTGTTGGGAATGGCGCTGAGCGGATAGGCACCCCGCGTATTTTCGGCGAGCGAATTGTCGTCGAGATCGATCTGGCCACTGTCGTCCATCACCACGTTTTCGAGCACGGTTCCATGCATCTTGGTGGTGGCATAGATTTCCGGCTCGGCCTCGGGGTCGAGACGAATCATCTTGGCGTAACAGCCACCCTCGAAATTGAAGACCGCAGTGTCCGACCAGCCGTGTTCGTCATCGCCGATCAGGGTGCGGCTCGCATCGGCGGAAAGTGTCGTCTTGCCGGTACCCGAAAGGCCGAAAAATACCGCCGTTTTCCCGTCCGGCCCGATATTGGCCGAACAATGCATCGGCATCACGCCCTTGGGCGGGAGCAGGTAGTTGAGCACACCGAAGACGCTCTTTTTCATCTCGCCAGCATATTTCGTGCCGCCGATCAGGATCAGTTTTTCCGACAGGTTGACGGCGACCACGGTTTCGCTGCGCGTACCATGCCGCTCGGGATCGGCACGGAAACCGGGCAGGTCGATAATGGTATATTCGGGCTCGAACCCATCGAGTTCGTCTTCGGTCGGACGGCACAGCAGCCTGCGGATGAAAAGGTTGTGCCACGCGAATTCATTGACCACGCGCACCCTCACCCGGTGTTCGGGCTGCGAACCGCCGAACAGGTCGGCGACGTAAAGCGTGTCCTTCTTGCCGACTTCAGCGAAGAAATCT
The DNA here is from genome assembly GCA_028289565.1 of Parerythrobacter sp. Lineage (GTDB taxonomy): Bacteria > Pseudomonadota > Alphaproteobacteria > Sphingomonadales > Sphingomonadaceae > JANQPE01. The sequence continues at coordinate 10,271 of JANQPE010000107.1, read as the reverse complement.
TCCCTGAGCGCGGCGAAATGCTCAGGCGTCATCGAAGCGTTGTTGTCCCACCAGACAGTCCCTTCGGTTTCGCCATCGCGGACGATGAACTTGTCCTTGGCGCTGCGCCCGGTGTGCTTGCCGGTTTCCACCACCAGCGGGCCACCAGCGGCCAGCCTGCCTTCGCCATTGGCGAGAGCATGCTCGATCAAGGCATCCGTACCGAGATTGGTGTGTAGGGTTGCGTCGGTTTCGATACCCTGTGCGGAAAGCGGGTATGACAGCTCAATGCTCACGAAAATCTCCTGATCGGGGCCGGGGTCGCGCCTAGCGATCGCCAACGGCCGATTCGCCCACAAAGCGGATGCAGGCGCGTGCCGGTTCGCATAATGTTGTGGCAGGCACCCGTCAAACATTGTGGCCGAGCTGCCAACAATGAAATCACTGTAAGGCCCATCGCGGCAACGCGCGTTGTGCCGCAGCGGCGAAGCGGCTAGGAAAATCGCGGAACAAGCCTAGTCGGAGAACAGGTATCATGGGTGAGGGAGCGCGCGATCAGTCGAGCCACGACAAGGTCATCGCGCTGGTCGACGACGATCGCAACATCCTGACCACCGTGTCGATCGCGCTACAAGCCGAAGGCTTTGCGACGCGGCTCTATTCCGATGGAGAAACCGCGCTCAAGGCATTGCTGGAAAACCCGCCCGATCTGGCCGTATTCGATATCAAGATGCCGCGCATGGACGGGATGGAACTGCTGCGCCGCTTGCGACGGCACTCCACACTCCCCGTCATTTTCCTGACCAGCAAGGATGACGAGCAGGACGAGGAAGCCGGGCTCGAACAGGGTGCCGACGATTATATCGCCAAACCGTTCAGCCTGCGATTGTTGCTTGCCCGCATCCGCGCCATCCTGCGCCGCAGCGAAGCGCGCGAGGATCGGCCGCTCACGGCGATGGGCAATGGGGACGACGAACCCGGCGAAGTGCTGACCCGTGGAAAGTTGGCAATGGATCCCGCCCGACATCACGTCACCTGGAACGGCAAGCCGATCTCGCTGACTGTCACCGAATTCCTGATCCTCGAAGCGCTGGCGGTACGCCCGGGAGTAATCAAATCGCGCAACCTGCTCATGGATGCCGCCTATCCCGATGATGTGTTCGTCGATGATCGCACGGTGGACAGCCATATCAAGCGGATGCGGCGCAAATTCCGTGCGGTCGATCCGGATTTCGGAGCCATCGATACGCTATACGGCGCGGGATACAGCTTTAGCGATGACTGACGCAGACATTCCCGAAGCGGGCCTGCGTCGACGGATCGATGCCGGCCTCGACCGGTGGAGCTGGTCGCGCCGATTATCGCTCACCACGCGTATCCTCGCCGTCAACCTGCTCCCGTTGGCACTGCTCGGCGGCGGGATTTTCTATCTCGACACCTATCGCAGTCAGTTGTTGGACGAGCGCTACAAGCTCGCTCGGATCGAGGCGCAGATCACGGCCGAAGCCCTCGCCGGGGCCAGCCGTGAGCGGCAGGAGGCCCTGCTTATCCAGATCGGCAAGGAACAGCGCATGCGGCTACGCATGTTCGATGCCGAAGGACGGCTTTGGGCGGACAGTTTTGACCTCGACGAACCGTCATTCGAATTTGCCGACATGTCCGATGTCGACTGGCGGCAGAACCTGGCACAAACGCTCGACAAGATTGTCGACACCGTCGTCGCCGCCCGACCCGTACCCGATTATGTCGAGCCGGAATCCGATACCGCCGATGCCTGGCCGGAACTGGTCCGTGCGCGCGAAGAGGGTATCAGCCAGATCGAACTGCGCGACTGGCCCGACGGTACGCCGGTGATAACCGCCGCGGCCCCGGTCGGGCTCAACGGTGCGACCCTGCTCACCACCCGCAATGCGACCGATATCACGGAAGCGGTCCGCAGTGCGCGCTCCACGCTCGGCATCGGCGTTTTCTTCGCGTTGATCGCGTCGAGCATCCTCTCGCTCTACCTCGCGCGGACCATTGTCCTGCCGTTGCAATCGCTGGCCAAGGCCGCGATTCGCGTTCGTCTGGGTCGCGACCGGCAAGTGACTGTGCCCCGACTGCCCCAGCGACGCGACGAGATCGGCCTGCTCGCTCGTGCCGTCTCCGACATGAGCGAAGCACTCCGCCAGAGGATCGATGCGGTCGAGCATTTCGCTGCCGATGTAGCGCACGAGATCAAGAATCCCCTCGCCTCGCTTCGCAGCGCGATCGAATCGCTCGGCAAGGTCGATGATCCCGCGCTCCGCGAGCAACTCACGGATATCGCCGCGCACGATGTCCGCCGGATCGACCGGCTCGTCACCGAGATTTCCGACGCCAGCCGGATCGATGCCGAACTCTCGCGTGCAACTTTCGAGGAATTCGATATCGGCGGGTTGGCCGAAGCCATCATCGATGCCCGCGAAGACCGTTCGGAGAACGAAGAGCGACGAGTCATACTGGCGCGGCCTTCCCGCCCTGCATGGGTGATGGGCGTGCCGATGCGGATCGAACGGGTGATTCAAAACCTGCTCGACAATGCTGTGTCCTTCTCGCCGCCAAACGGAACGATCAATGTCACGGTCGAGACGGATTCCGACTGGATCAACCTGATTGTTTGCGATGAAGGTCCCGGGATTCCCGGCGATGCACGCGAAAAGGTATTCCAGCGTTTCCATTCGGTACGCCCCGATGCCGAGGAATTCGGTCACCATAGCGGCCTGGGCCTCGCCATTGCCCGCACCATTGCCGAAGCCCATGATGGAAATCTTGTCGCTCTCCCACGCGAAGACGGCAAGCAGGGTGCATGCCTTGTACTCGGCCTCCCCGCGATTGCCGCCAAACGCAAATGAGCATGGCCGAGTTGCGCAATGTCACATGCGTTGCGGTGGGTGGCCGTGCGATCCTGATCGAAGGCGAACCCGGTTCGGGCAAGTCGAGCCTTGCCCTGGCCCTGATCGATCGCGGAGCCGTGCTGGTGGGCGACGACGGCATAGTATTCGAAAGACATGACGATACGCTGATCGCGGCGCCTCCGCCGGCAATCGCCGGCAAGCTGGAAATCCGCAATATCGGTATCGTCAAGTTTCCCTCGGCTTGCGCCCCGCTTTGCCTGCGTATCGTGCTCGACGAGACGGCGCCGCGTTTTATCGATGACGCCGACGAATACGCGATCGAAGGGGTCACCATTCCCAGCCTCGCTCTCAATCCGCACCTGCCGCATCCGCACCTGCGTGCGGAATGGGCGCTGAGGGCCTACGGGCGCACACCCGGCCCGTCTGTCTGACAAGCTGCCCATCGATTGCCCCCTTCCCATCGCCCCGTCCAAGACGCTAACCGGACCGACCCATGGCCGATGGTTGCGAATCGAACCCTGCCCCCGCCCGCCAGCACATCCTGCTGGTGACCGGCCTGTCGGGTGCCGGAAAGACGACCGCCCTGCGCGTACTCGAAGACCTGGGCTGGGAAGCGATCGACAATTTCCCGATCCGCCTGCTTTCACGGCTGATCGGCCAGTCGAAACAGGAGGAACACGGACAGGCCGGATCGCATCATCCCCTCGCCATCGGTTTCGATTCGCGAACGCGCGGCTTCGCGCCCGCCGACATCATCGACAAGGTCAGGCGGCTCGACGAACGCGACGACCTGGTTTTGACGACGCTGTTTCTCGATTGCTCGAGCGACGAACTGGAACGACGCTATAACGAAACCCGCCGTCGTCACCCGATGGCGAGCGGGCGCCCTGTCCGCATAGGCATCCAGGCCGAGCGCGAATTGCTCGAGCCGTTGCGCCGCTGGGCGGACGCCGTCATGGATACGAGCAGCTATTCGAGCAACGACCTGCAACAGGCTGTGCGCGAACAATTCGCCGATAGCGCCCCGCATGAAATGTCCGTGATCGTATCCAGTTTCGGCTTTGCACGCGGCACACCGCCGCTGGCCGACTTGGTCTTCGACATGCGTTTTCTCGATAATCCACACTGGATCGAGGGGCTGCGCGAACTGACCGGACTCGACGAACCGGTCGCCCAGCATATCGAACGCGACGAAGGATTCGCCCCCGCTTTCGCGCAAATTCGCGACCTGTTGCTCAACCTTCTTCCGCGTTACCAGGCGCAAGGCAAAAGCTACGTCAATATCGCGTTCGGTTGTACAGGCGGGCGCCATCGTTCGGTATTTACCACCGAACGGATAGCCCGAGCCTTGCGCGAGGCCGGATTTTCGCCCACGGTCCTTCATCGCAATCTCGGCTCGCGGGCGGCAGACGAAATCGAAGGGCCGAAGTCATGACGCCAGCGCCGCCCCATCCCTTTTCCCTGAAACCTTCCGGACACAACACCATATGATCGGCATCATTCTGGTCACTCACGGCAACCTGGCGGAAGAATTCGTTCACGCGATGGAACATGTCGTCGGCGCACAGGAAGAAGTAGCGACCGTATGCATCGGCCCGAACGACGATATGGAGCAGCGGCGCCTGGAAATCGCACAGGCCATCGAGACGGTCGATAGCGGCAGCGGCGTCATTATCCTGACCGACCTGTTCGGTGGCACTCCCTCCAATCTGGCCATTTCCCTGCTCGACAAGGGTAGAATCGAGGTGATCGCCGGGATCAATCTGCCCATGCTGATCCGTCTGGCCGGAGTCCGCAAGGCAAGTTCGATCGACGAAGCGGTGAAGGCCGCCCGCGATGCGGGGCAATCCTACATCACGATCGCCTCCGAACTGCTCGAACAGGAAAGCAAGACCGCATGAGCGCGCGGCGCGAAGTCACCATCGTCAATGCTCGCGGCCTGCATGCCCGAGCCAGTGCCAAATTCGTGAATGCAGTCAGCGAACTGCCCGACGGCATGACGGTTCGTGTGGCGAAAGACGGGAACGAAGCGGCCGGGGGATCGATCCTTGGCCTGATGATGCTGGGCGCGGCCAAGGGCGATACGATAGAAATCCTCGTCGAGGGTCGAGAGCAGGATGAAGTGCTCGATCGCCTGTCGGCGCTTGTCGGTAGCGGATTCGGCGAGGACTGATGCCCGATTCGAACCGGCGGACGATAACCGGGTTTTCCAATCCAACCGTCAAGTTCCTGCGCAGCTTGCGCAACAAGAAGCATCGCAAGCTGGAAGGGAAGTTCCTTGTTGAAGGCCTGCGTCTGCTGACCGATGCCCGCGAGGCAGGCAGGCTTCCAGAAATGCTGGTGATGGCGACCGCACGCGACCCGCACCCGTTACTGGACACGCTGGAAGAAGCGGTGACCACAGCAGGTGGAACCATCGTCGAGACGTCGACCGACATCCTTGCCAAAATCACCGGCAAGGACAATCCGCAAGCCGTGACAGGCGTATTCGCCGAATTCGATACCGGGCTGGAAAGGGTCGACCGCACCACTGCTCCGATCTGGCTGGTCGCGCAGCAACTGCGCGACCCCGGCAATCTCGGCACGATGCTGAGAACCGGGGATGCCGTGGGTGCCGGCGGCCTCATCCTGCTCGACGCTTCGACCGATCCCTTCTCCGTCGAAGCCGTGCGCGCCAGCATGGGGGCCGTCTTCACCCAGCGGATCGCGGTGGCACGATGGGACGAATTCCTGCCATGGTTGCGCAGTGGGGTGGGCCAATTGGTCGCCGCCAGCCTGCGCGATGCACGAGATTACCGCGAAGCACGCTACACTGCCCCCTGCTTCATCATGGTCGGCAACGAATCACAAGGCCTGCCCGAGGCCTACGAAAGCGCATGCGACCTGCGCGTAACCATGCCGATGCACGGACGGGCAGACAGCCTGAACGCCGCGGTCTCCGCAGCCGTGCTGTCTTACGAGGTAATGTACGCGCTCGATCGTTGACCACCATTCAGTACCGGCTCAGCCGGTCGGTGGTAAAGCATCGGCATGAAGCGTGCCGCCCTCTCTTCCTGCCATCTTCCTCGTTGCAGCATGTATCGCCAAGAATGACGTGTCGCATGGACTCGCCGACAGCGAGTGGCGTTTCGTGACTATCGATGCACAGGAGCCCGTGCGGCCCGGGCAGGCGATGCTATCCTTCGACGATGATACGCTGCGTGCCAGTGTCGGCTGCAACAGCATGGACGGTAACTGGCGTGCCGAGGGCAAGCGCCTGAGCGGGTCCGATGACCGGGGCGGAGATGTACTGCGAGGGCATGATCTGGAAACAGGAACAGGCAATCAGCGCCCTGCTCGTTGTCGCGCCGCAAGTTGACCTGTCCGGTGACTGGATGACCCTGCGATCGAGCGGCCACAGCGCAAGGCTGAAACGGTTCAATCCCCGGCAACAAGCGTGGTGATGGCCCAGCGGCCATCCCGGCGTTCGACAACCATGCGATAGTCGACAAAGCTGCGCAGATAGTAGCTATGCATGTAGCCACGCGCACCGCCAGGCTGCCTGACGGCAAGGAAATCCCCGGCAGGCTCGACACCCGGCTCGACCGTTACCGGAATCCAGGAAAGGCGTGCGAGAACCCTTGAATCGAGCGACGGACGCGAACGCAGGGCAACCCTGCTGCCGGTCACCAAGTATCCTTCGAACGGGTCAATCTCCCCCATATCCTGCGCGAAATGCCAGGGCATGATCATACGCCCGCCTTCACTGCGAGCACAGCCCAGCCTGGCCAATGCATCGAATTCGCGCCATAGGTAATAGGGTTCGCTGTCGAGCCGCCGCGACAGCTCCTCGCGACCGCTGCCCCCGCCGAAATCGAGCGTGATGTCCTCTGCCGCCATTTGCAGAACTGCTTCGCGATCACGCATGGCAACCGCCGTGGCGAGTGCCGCGCGAAAATCATCAGCACCTTCCAACTCCGCGCATTCGTCCTGCGGGGCATAGTTCCTTGCCTGCGCGGAAACGGCAAGTGCCGCCAATAACGACACCGACAAAGCCGTGCGGATCATTGCAAGCCTCCTGTTACCTCCGCATCATTATACACCAAGCAACGTATGCTAGAACAATTCTAATTTTCTTCTTCGGTTTGCATGGGAATAGCAGGCGTATTGGTGGAATCCGCAGAGCCGGTGTGGCGCGGCGCACCTTCGACCAGCGGGACCTCGTCGATCTCCTTGCCGATCTCGAGGCCCTTTTCGGCCATGCGTCGACCCGAAGACAACACGTTGCGCTCGAAGCTGCCAACAAACCTGTTGTAATTGGCGACTGCCGTTTCCAGCCCGCCGCCAACGCGTTTCATATGTTCTGCGGCGACGCGCAGTCGGTCGTAGAGCTCCGCCCCCATGCGCCCGATTTCCTGCGCCTCAGCCGCCATTTGGTCCTGCCGCCAGACTTGCGCGACCGTCCGTGCAATCGCAACCAAGTTGGTAGGAGTTGCCAATAAAACCTTCTTCTCGAACGCGAAATCCCACAACTCCGGATCATGCTCGAGCGCCGCGGCGACGAAATGCTCGCCGGGAACGAACATCACCACATAATCGGGTGCTTCCTCGAATTGGGTCTGGTAGCTCTTCGCCCCAAGCGTCTGAACATGGTTACGCATCGACTTGGCATGCTGGCCGAGCGCGATATTGCGTACCTCGTCGTCATCGGCCTCGAACGCCTGCTGGTAGGCATTGAGCGAAACCTTGGCATCGATCACCAGCTTCTTCTGCCCCGGGACATTGACGATCGCATCCGGACGCAACCGTCCTTCCTCGGTATCGAGTGACTGTTCGAGGTGGAAATCGGTGTGTTCGGCCAGGCCCGACTGTTCGAGCACGTTCTGCAGCGCGCGCTCGCCCCAACGCCCGCGCGCCTTGGGCGCGTTGGTCAGCGAATTGCCCAGCCTTTGAGCCTCCCGCCGGACCTGCTCCTGGCCTTCGCGCATCGAATTGATCAGCCCTGCCAACTGCCCGAAGGCATCGACCCGCTGCTTCTCCAGCGTGACGACCTGGTCCTCATATTTCTTGAGCCGCTCGCCAACCGGTTGGAGGAGCGCCTTGATCTTCTGCTCGCCGGTTTCCTCCGATTGCTTGAACCGCTCGTCGGCCCGCTTGAGGAATTCCTCCTGCGCCCTGGACAGCACCTCGCCGCTGGCTGCACGAAACTGCGCGACCATCTCTTCGCGTGCTTCCTTCATCTGTTGCATCTGCTTGTCGAAATTCTCGACATTGGCCCTGAGCGCCGCATTCTCGATCTGCGCGTCGCTCAATTCCTTGACCGCACGCTTGAACTCGCTCTCGCGTTCTTCGAGCCGCACCGCGAGATCGCCTGATACCCGTCCCCACACGAACCAGCCGGTCGTCGCACCCAGCGCAAGCCCGGCAAGGAGCGCGAAAAGAGCGAGGAGGGTCGGGTCCATTCCGGTACGATAGGAGGAACGGAGCAGGAACGCCAGAGAATCCGCCCGCTCAACCCACAATCGTCACCCCGGCGACAACAGGGATCGCTCCCAATCGGATCGAGCACGGCTGAAACCGATAGCCGCTTTCGCCGGAATGACGAAGCACAGAGTCAGCTATCAGGCCGCCTTGCGCAGCTTGTCGAGCTTCTTCAACGCCATCTGGCGCTTCAGGCGGCTGAGGTGATCGATGAACAGAATCCCTTCGAGATGGTCCATCTCGTGCTGTAGGCAAGTCGCCAGCATGCCGTCGAGCGCTTCCTCATGCGTGTTCCCGTCGAGATCCTGGTAACGCACCGTGCAGGTCTTGGGCCGGTCCACATCGGCGTAGATTTCCGGCACCGACAGGCAGCCTTCCTGATAAGTCGACAGCTCTTCCGCCGGGTCGAGGATTTCCGGGTTTACGAATACGCGCGGCTCGTTCTTCACCGGATAATGCTTGTGCGCCCCTTCACCGTCGCCATGATCGTGATCGCATTCGACGGGCTCGGCGTCCGTGTCGGGTTCCTGCAGGTCGATCACCAGCAAGCGCTTGGGCACGCCGACCTGGATCGCGGCGAGACCGATGCCCGATGCGGCATACATCGTCTCGAACATGTCATCGACCAGCGCTTTCAGCTCGTCATCGAACGCGGTGACGGGTTCGGACACGGTCTTGAGCCGGGGATCCGGCACTTCGAGGATTTCGCGGACAGCCATGGGAAGTGATTTAGTACCGGACGCCTCCGCATTCAATCCTCCCCGTTAGCCCGTCATTCCAGGACACCCCTCCGTCGTTCCCACACTTGCCTTCGCCATTCCCACACTCCCTTTCGTCATTCTCGCACCCTCTTTCGTCATTCCCGCGCAGGCGGGAATCCAGTTGGCCAGGCAATCAGTCGACCGGTCGCCTCGCCCGCAGCGCCTGCGCCAGCGTGCCTTCGTCGAGATAGTCAAGCTCGCCGCCAACCGGGAGACCGTGGGCGAGCTGGGTGATCCGGACCGGGTGGTTTTCCAGTCGCTCGGCGATGTAGTGCGCGGTGGTCTGCCCTTCGAGCGTGGCGTTCATCGCCAGCACCACTTCGTCGACCCCGCCTTTCTCCACGCGATCGAGAAGGCTGCCGATAGCCAGGTCTTCCGGCCGCACACCCTCCAGTGCCGACAGCCGCCCGCCCAGCACATGATAACGCCCGGTGAACAGGCGCGCGCGGTCGAGCGCCCACAGGTCGGAAACGTCCTCCACCACACAGATCGAGCGGTCTTCGCGCCGGTGGTCGGCGCAGATACCGCACGGATCGCGCGTGTCGATGTTTCCGCACGTCTCACATTCAACCAGCGTGTCGCGCACCGCCGACAGGGCATCGACCAGTTCCGGCAGCGCCTGTCCACGCTTCTTGACCAGCCACAGCACCGCGCGTCGCGCCGAACGCGGACCGAGCCCGGGAAGTCGTGCCAGCGCCGCCGTCAGCCGTTCGATCTCTTGCGATGCCATGCCTTGCCAGATAGGGGCTGCGCTTGCTCAACGAAAGGTCACTCCAGCCCTTATGCGCCCCAAATGCGGATAATCTTCATGGGAACGCCCGATTTCGCGGTGCCGACACTCGCCGCGCTGCACGAAGCCGGACATGAGGTGGCCGCGGCCTATACTCAGCCCCCGCGCCCGGCAGGCCGGGGCAAGAAAGTGCATCCTTCGCCGGTACAGGCCTTGGCCGAATACCTTGAGATTCCCGTTCGCACGCCGAAATCGCTGAAGTCCGGGGACGAGCGCGCAGCTTTCGCCGAGCTGACGCCCGATGTCGCTGTGGTGGCTGCGTATGGGATGATCCTGCCGCAGGCGATCCTCGACATCCCCGCGCATGGCTGCCTCAACGTCCACGCCTCGCTGCTGCCCCGATGGCGTGGTGCCGCGCCGATCCACCGCGCCGTCATGGCCGGCGACGAGACGACCGGGGTGACA
>JANQPE010000093.1 GCA_028289565.1 Parerythrobacter sp. | reverse complement strand
AGGCCCCTTCGGCCATGGCCAGCGCAGAGCGGCGTTGCAATTCGGTTTCGGCCGCCAGCAGGTCGGCAAGCCCCTCCGCTTCGACGAGATCGATCCGGCCATTGGCAAAGGCGCGGCGGGTGAATTCACCCGGTTCGGCGCGACGCAGGCCATCATGGGCGGATAACGCATCTTCTACCGCGGCAACAACCGCGCGACCGCCATGGAGGTGCAGTTCGGCCAGATCCTCACCCGTCGCCGGATCCGGACCGGGAGACCATAGCACCAGGGCATGATCGAGGAGCACGCCCGCACCGTCGCGCACCGCCCTATAGCTGGCGCGTCGCGGCTCGGGCAGGCTGTCAGCAAATACCTGCAGCGCAGCGCCCGCTGCCGGCCCGCTGATCCGGATGATAGCGATCCCCGCGGGCGGCTGCCCGCTCGACAGAGCGAAAATCGTCTCCATGGTCGGAAACCCCGCCCCTTCGGACGGGCTCAGTCCTCGTCTTTCTTTTTCTTCTTGCCCCCACCACCCGAGGAACCGCCCGTAGAAGAGTCCGCATTGCTGCCCATGCCGCCTTCCATGAAGCTTTGGAACAGCTTCAGCCCGACTTGTCCCATCGGTGCGAGTTGCCTGGCATATTGCTGCAATTGCTCGGGATTGCTGACTCCCTTCATCGCCTTGGACATGGTGTCGACATAGATGTCGTTGGCCTTGCCGACATCGGGTAGCCCCATGAAGGTCCGGGCCTCCTCCGGCGTGCAATCGATTTCGATATGGACCTTCATCGCGCTTCCTCCCTTGTTCGGTATTGCCAAACTGGGTTTGGCAAAGCCCGCATGCAAGCGTTATGCGCCTTTATGCGACACAAGCGAAGAGGATTTGCGAGCATATGAGCGAAGCCGTCGGTATCGAATCCACACCCGGCAATGGCGGATTCACTGCCCATGTCGCCCGGCATGACGAAAAAGGAATACAATTGGCGTCCGGGCTGGCGGCGGCATGATAGCCTGGCGCTATTCGATCCCCATCGCCCTGATCGCAGCCACTGCGCTGGCCGCCTGGGCAATTCCGGGCTGGTGGTGGCACATCGTTACCGCGATACTGGGGCTGGCGACGCTGGTCGCGCTATGGGACTTTTTTCAGAAAGCACACACATTGCGGCGCAACTACCCGCTGGTCGCACGCATTCGCTGGATAATGGAAGATCTGCGCCCCTTCGCGCAGGCATATGTCGTCGAGGACGATCTGGAGGGACGCCCCTTCAGCCACCAGGAGCGCGCGCTGGTCTATGCCCGCGCCAAGGGCGACCTCGATTCGCACCCGATGGGAACCGAACTCGACGTCTACTCGGACGAATATGAATGGCTCAGCCATTCGATCGCCCCGCACGAGGAGGCCCCGGAATACTGGCGCCTCGACATCGGCGGGCCGGACACCGCAAAACCCTATTCCTCCGCTTTGCTGAACATTTCCGCGATGAGCTTCGGCTCGCTTTCCGCCCGGGCGATCGAAGCGCTCAATGCCGGCGCCAAGCAAGGCGGGTTCGCGCATAACACCGGAGAGGGTAGTATCAGCCGCTATCATCGCGCGCATGGCGGCGACCTGATCTGGGAGATTGGCAGCGGGTATTTCGGCTGTCGGGCGAAAGATGGCGGGTTCGATCCGGGCCTGTTCGCCGAGAATGCCGCGGGCGAGCAGGTCAAGATGGTCGAGATCAAACTCAGCCAGGGTGCGAAGCCCGGGCATGGCGGGGTTCTGCCGGGCGCCAAGGTGACGCCGGAAATCGCCGAAGCGCGCGGCGTGCCGGTAGGGGAAACAGTCTATTCACCCGCCGCGCATTCGACCTTCGCGACACCGGTCGAAATGCTCGAATGGCTCACGCTGTTGCGCGAGTTATCGGACGGAAAGCCGGTTGGAATCAAGCTGTGTGTCGGCCAGCCGCACGAAGTGTTCGCCATCGCCAAGGCCATGATCGAAACCGGTCTTGCGCCCGATTTCATCACTGTCGACGGAGCCGAGGGTGGCACTGGCGCGGCACCGCTCGAACTGTCGAACAGCGTTGGCATGCCGCTGCGCGAAGGATTGATTCTGGTGCGCAACGCGCTCGTCGGAACCAATTTCAAGGAACGTGTGAAAATCGCCGTTTCGGGCAAGATCCATTCGGGCGCGGAAATGGCCAAGGCCTTTGCCCTGGGGGCCGATTGGTGCAATGCGGCTCGACCCTTCATGTTCGCGCTGGGCTGCGTGCAATCGATGCAATGCCATACCGGCCACTGCCCGACCGGCGTGGCCACCCAGATGGCGTGGCGCCAGCGAGGCCTGGTGGTCGAAGACAAGGGTCCGCGCGTCGCTCGCTTCCAGCAACAGACGGTTCACTCCCTGCGCGAAATCGTCGTCGCAATGGGCCTCGACAGCCCATGGCAGATCGAACCGCACGACATGCGCGAGCGGTTGAACAGCGCGCGTTCGGATGCGATCGACAGGATTTACAGCTTTATCGAACCGGGTATTCTGATCGACGATCCGGGCAGCACCCGCTTCGTCCGCCACTGGGAAGCAGCCAGCGCGAACAGCTTCAGGAGGCGGGCATGACCGGAGCAAGCAATCTCGTCCGCTGGCATGCGGTGGTGGCAGAGGGAAGCACGCCCGAAGCGTTGGCGGCAATCCTGCATGACGACGCGGTGTTCCATTCGCCCGTGGTGCACACGCCACAGCGCGGCAAACCGGTCGTCATGGCCTATCTCTCCGCCGCCGGCGCCACGCTCGGCAATGACAGCTTCCACTATGTCCGCGAAATGGTTGACGACAACGGGCTGGCGCTCGAATTCGTCACCGAGATGGATGGCATCCATGTCAACGGGATCGACCTGATCACCTTCGATGACAACGGGCTGATCACCGACTTCAAGGTCATGATCCGCCCGCTCAAGGCAGTGAACAAGGTATGGGAAATGATGGCCGCCCGACTACAAACCGACGGCTGGGGCTAATTTTTCCCGATCACGCTGTCATTTCGTCCCACGGGTGATAGCGGCGCTGGCGAATCCAGCGCGTCGCGATCCACTTCTCACCCGAAATGATCGGCAGGCCGGCATGTTCGCTATCGGCCGCACGGCACCCGTCGGCACCGGTATTTGCGAATAGCAGCATGTCACCCTCTTCCCCGCGAACAGTCAGATCGAGGGTGGGGAAATGCGTTTCCCCGCCTTCGTAACCGTCATTGCAATACAGGATCGCGGTAAGCTGCCGCTGGTTCGCCGTGCCCGGCAAGGCATCAAAATGCGAGCGGTATTGCTGGCCCGGTCGGTAGCGCAGCACATGCAGCGGCTCGCCCCAGCCATATTCGGTACCACTCAGGCGCGCGATACGGCGATTGATCCGGTTGACCACAAGATCCTCGTTCAACGGTCCGAAACTCATTCCGTCCGACGTGCGGACAGGATGCGGGATGCGCCGACCCGTGCCTGGTTCCTCGACGAAGGACGGTTCCAGAACCGGTTCGGCGAATACACGAATCCAGTTGCTTTCATCCGGATGGAGAACACCTCTGAACAGGCGGATGTCGAGCGTTTCGGCCACCACTTCGCACGGATATTCGGATTTTTCATCGTACCGGCCAAGCAGGGCAGCCTGCGCGCCCATCCATGCGTCACTGGACTGCAATCGTTCGATCACGGCCTTGGCCTCGTCGGGTTGTTCCGCGCACCCGGTACCGGTGGCATAGAGCGTGATAAGCCGGTTCGCAGCCGGGTCGTATCCGCGTCCATAGGCCGCTTCGAGCAATGCCACTGCGCCTGGAAGATCGCGCTCCATGCCTAGTCCGGTCAGTTTCCATTCCGCCAGGCAGAGCGACGACCAGCCGTCACCTTCATCTGCGAACTTCGTGACCAGCGCGATCGCTTCGACATGCCGGCCGCCCCGGACAAGCGCACCGATCCGCTGGGGAAAATCGTCATTACCCGTCATCCAGACGCTTCTCCACGAAACCTACCCGCGTCGCAACATCGGCAAAGGGAAGGTCCACCAGCTCGTAACCGTGGTCGCGCCACGCCCGGCAAACCGCCCGGTCGCTTGCAACGGCCTGGTTCCAGTCCTGAATCCGTTCTTCATCCGGGTGGTAGATTTCGCGCCAGGGCACGGCGCGGAATACCGGCCCGTCATACCGCAGTTCGCGACAGGTGCGATCGAGCGCGCCGGGAATGATGCGCCCTTCCAGACGCAGGAACCCGACGATATCGGGAAATCCGCGATCGTAGACCGTAACGCACCCCTGGGCGGCCGCATTGAATGCTTGCATGTCCGCGGACAGCATGGCCGCTGCAAAACCATCAGGATCGGTTTCGCGCAATTCCATTCCGCCCGGTTCGCGCAATATCGCGCGGGCCGCTTCCTCCACGATTTCGCAACCACGCGCCGCAAGCGCTGCGAGAAGCGTCGATTTTCCCGCCCCCGGAGCGCCAGTGATGACAGCACGGCGCAAGGCAGGCATTGCGCAATCCCTATTGATTCATGGTTTCGAAGAAATCCTCGTTGGTCTTCGAATCCTTCATTTTGTCGAGCAGGAATTCCATCGCATCGACCGTGCCCATCTGCATGAGGATCCGCCGCAGGACCCACATCTTCGACAGCTTGTCCTTCTCGACCAGCAGCTCTTCCTTGCGCGTCCCGGACTTGCCCACGTCGAGTGACGGGAAGATCCGCTTGTCGGCGACCTTGCGGTCGAGCACGATCTCCGAGTTGCCGGTACCCTTGAATTCTTCGAAGATAACCTCGTCCATCCGGCTGCCGGTGTCGATCAGCGCGGTGGCGATAATCGACAGCGATCCACCTTCCTCGATATTGCGCGCGGCACCGAAAAAGCGCTTTGGCCGCTGCAACGCATTGGCATCGACACCGCCGGTCAGCACCTTGCCTGAGCTGGGAACCACGGTGTTGTAGGCACGGCCCAGACGGGTGATGGAATCGAGCAGGATAACCACGTCGCGCTTGTGCTCGACCAGCCTCTTGGCCTTTTCGATCACCATTTCCGCGACCTGCACATGCCGGCTGGCGGGTTCGTCGAAGGTGGAGGAAATGACCTCGCCCTTAACGCTGCGCTGCATGTCGGTCACTTCTTCCGGACGTTCATCAACCAGAAGCACGAGCAGGAAAACTTCCGGGTGATTGTCGGTGATCGCCTTGGCGATGTTCTGCAGCAGAACCGTCTTGCCGGTCCGGGGCGGGGCCACGATCAAGGCCCGCTGGCCCTTGCCTTGCGGCGAAATGATATCGATCACCCGCGCCGACTTGTCCTTGACGGTGGGATCGTCGGAATCGAGCGTCAGTTTCTCTTCCGGATAGAGCGGGGTGAGGTTGTCGAAATTGGTCCGGTGGCGAACCGCTTCGGGATCCTCGAAATTGACGCTGGTGATCTTGGTCAATGCGAAATATCGCTCGCCTTCCTTGGGAGCACGGATTTCGCCTTCGACTGTATCGCCGGTGCGCAAGCCCGATTTGCGGATCATATTGGGCGAAACATAGATGTCGTCGGGTCCGGCAAGATAATTTGCCTCTGGGCTGCGCAGGAATCCGAAGCCGTCCTGCAACACTTCGATCGTACCTACGCCCATGATCTGCTGGTCGTAATCCTCATCGTCGGCCAACTCGCGCAGGATACAGAACATCAGGTCCTGTCGCCGCATGGTGGAGGCGCCTTCGACGCCCAGTTCCTCGGCCATGGAGACAAGCTCAGCCGGGGTTTTTTCTTTCAAGTCTCTCAGATGCATTGTGAGTGTTCCATTGGAAATGTTGGCCGGCAGGTCAGTAAGGGCTTGGAGAAAGCAGACCGGCATCGCTGCACCGCGATGCCTGAGCCGGAAAGGAAGTACGGGGAATAGGCGCGGCGTGCGGTCGCGTCAATTCGGTTCGCAATTCAAAACGGTTTCACTATCGCCAGGATCACGATGACCGCCGCGGCAACCCCGGGCACTTCGTTGAGCAGACGCAATTTCCGGCCTTCGAGCGACCGCTCGCCCCGTGCCAGCTTTTTGGCATAGGCAGCCATCCAGCCATGATAACCCGAAAGTAACAACACAAAGAACAGTTTGGCGTGGAACCAGCCCTGCATCCAGGTATCGGCGGCAAAGGCCAGCGACAGGCCAAGCAGCCAGACGATGACCATGGATGGCAGCAGGATGATCTTGAGCAGGCGCTGTTCGCGTTCGATCCATCGTGCATCTTCTTCCGATCCCGGCGGTCCATCTTCCTGATGATAGACGAAAAAGCGCGGCAGCATGAACAGACCCGCCATCCAGAAGATCACAAAGATGACATGACCGGCCTTGAGCCAGAAATAGGTCATGGAGAAAAATTCCTGCATGCATGTGATGTAGGGACTGGATTTCCAAACGTCACCCTGCCGCCTCTTCGAAACGAACTAACCGCCTCGGCCACGAACCGTCTCGACCAGTGCCTCGACATGCCCGATCGGGGTGAACTGGCCAATCCCGTGACCGAGATTGAACACATGCGGCCGGTCGGCAAAGGTCCGCAGGATGAATTCCGCCCTGTGCTTTTGCCGATCCCCTCCAGCCAGCAGCAACAGCGGATCGAGATTGCCTTGCACCGGCATTCCCCCGGGCAGGTTTTCATCCGCCCAAACCGGATCGACGGTTTCGTCGACACCGATCGCATCCACTCCGGTTTCACGCGCATAACCCGGTAGTTTCTCGCCTGCGCCTTTCGGGAAGCCGATCACAGGAACATCGGGATGGCGGCTCTTGAGTGTCGCAACGATCGCCGCATTGGGCGCAACGACCCACCTGTCGAATTCGTCCGGCGCCAGACTCCCTGCCCAACTGTCGAACAATTGCACCGCTTCGGCTCCGGCGAGGATCTGGCCGGAAAGATAATCGACCGTAATGTCCGTGACGGCATCGAGGATCGCTTGAAACGCCCCGGGATCGGTATAGGCCATTTCGCGCGTCGCATGCTGGTCGCGGCTTCCTTCGCCCGCAACCATATAGGTTGCGACAGTCCACGGACTGCCTGCAAAGCCCAGCAATGTGGTCCCTGATTCCAGAGCTGCCTTCACCTTGGCCACCGTATCGTAGATAGGCTGAAGCCGTTCCGGGGATGCTTCAAGGCTGTCGAGCGCGGCATCGGTCAGCGCAGGGGATAGTCTGGGTCCTTCGCCTGCCAGGAAATCGAGATCCTGCCCCATCGCATAGGGTACGATCAGGATATCGGAGAACAGGATTGCACCATCGAAAGCAAACCGGCGGATAGGCTGGAGCGTTACCTCGGCTGCCGCATCGCTGTCATAGACAAGATCGAGAAACCCGCCCTTTTCCGTCCGCAGTTTGCGATATTCGGGCAAGTAGCGGCCAGCCTGCCGCATGAGCCAGATTGGTACCCGGTCACTGCGTCGACCGTGCAAGGTATCGAGAAGAAGACCGGGCATCGAGAAGGTTCAATCCAATAAAATATATTATATAAATAGGATGAAGGAGTCTGTTGGTCCTGTGGATTTCGGGGACAGATTCGCCTTGCCCGATTTCTCCCGCCTTGAACAGCCTTTGCGGCGTCGCGACTCCTGCTTCGACCGGCGTCAAACGATTCTTATCCGCACTATCCCCAGCCTGTCGAAAAGCTATCTTGCCTGTCCATAAACGCACCGGTGGAGGACTCATAGCGGGCATGGAAATCCCCACCGAACTTGTCGCCAGCTTTCTCCCGTGGTTTATGCCCAAACTTACCGACACGCATACCTCACAGATCGAGCGTACCTTCCGAACATGACCCGCCTTCACCTCCACCTGGTCTCCGATTCCACCGGAGAAACGCTGGAAATGGTAGCCAAGGCGGCGCTCGCGCAATTCGAGGATGCGGGTATAGTCCGGCATTTCTGGCCAATGGTGCGTTCGCGACAGCACCTCGACCGGATCGTTCCCGAACTGTCGGGCAATCCCGGCCTCGTCCTGTTC
Organism: Parerythrobacter sp.; assembly: GCA_028289565.1. Classification (GTDB taxonomy): domain Bacteria; phylum Pseudomonadota; class Alphaproteobacteria; order Sphingomonadales; family Sphingomonadaceae; genus JANQPE01. Next base: position 14,081 of record JANQPE010000093.1, on the reverse strand, counting down.
ACCCTCGTCAATACCGAAACCCGGGCCCGGCTGGAGGAGCATTGCCGACAATTGGGACTGACTGCGGTTTCTGCGCTCGATGCGGTAACCGAAGCGCTCGAATACCAGCTCGGACAGGAGGCGCACGGGAAACCCGGCCGGCAGCATTCGATGGACGAAGCGTATTTTCGCCGGGTCGATGCCATCCATTACACGATCGCGCACGATGACGGGGTGGGGTACGAAAACTGGGAAGAAGCCGATATCGTCCTTGCCGGCGTGTCGCGGACCTCGAAGACCCCGACCAGCATCTATCTGGCCAATCGCGGTTACAAGACGGCCAATATCCCGCTGGTAGTCGAAAGCCCGCCACCGGAAAGTCTGTTCCGGTTGAAACACCCGCTGGTGGTGGGTCTCACCACGGCCCCGGATAGGCTGGTGCAGATCCGCCGTAACCGCCTGCTCAGCCTGAACGAGGACACCGAAACCGCTTATGTCGATGACGAGCGCGTCCGCGAGGAGGTGAAATTCGCCCGCCGCCTGTTTGCCGACAATGGCTGGCCGGTGATCGACGTGACGCGGCGTTCGATCGAGGAAACGGCTGCAGCGGCGATCCGCCTGCTCAGCCACCGCAAGGACGAAGAACCGCCATTGCTGCTGGGGTCGAAGCCGATATGACGGAACCCGTTATCCTTGCGTCGAGGAGCGCTTCGCGCCGTGCGATGCTCGAGGCGGCAGGCGTGGTGTTCGAGAGCATGCCGGCCGATATCGACGAACGGGCTCTCGAGCGGAGCCTGGAAGGCCGCACCGCCCCTGCAATCGCGCAGGAGCTGGCGAAAGCGAAGGCGTCAGCGATTGTCGAAAACCATCCAGGACGGATCGTACTGGGCAGCGATTCGCTTGTGACGGTCGACGGGCGTCGGTTCGACAAACCCGTCTCGCGCGAGCATGCCGGTGAGCACTTGCGCTTCTTCTCCGGTCGCACGATGTTGCTGCATAGCGCTGCCGCCCTGTGTCGGGAAAGCAAAGTCGTGTGGAGCACGGTCGCTACCGCCGAGCTGAAAGTCCGCCGGCTGACCGAGGAATTCATTGCCGATTATCTTGATCAGGAATGGCCCGCCGTGGCGGGATGCGTGGGGGTATTCCGGATCGAGGGGCGCGGAGTGCAACTATTCGAGAGCATGGAGGGAGACCAATTCACCGTGCTGGGGATGCCCTTGCTCGAAGTGTTGGCGGCGCTACGCGATATCGGGGCTTTGCCGGAATGACGGAGCCGTATCGCACGCTGCCCGAAGGGGCATATGCCGAGGTCATCGGAGATCCGGTTGCTCAGTCGAAATCGCCGGTGATCCACGGTTTCTGGCTCGCCAGTCTCGGCATGGCCGCGGAATATCGCGCCACCCGGGTTACGACCGCGCAGCTTCCGGATTATCTGGCGCGCCGGAAAGAGGACCCCGCATGGCTGGGATGCAATGTGACCATGCCGCACAAGCAGGATGTCATCCCCCTGCTCCATAGCGTCGAAGCTCCGGCGGACGGGATAGGTGCAGTCAACACGATCTACCCCGCTTTCGACCGCCTTCTGACAGGCACCAATACCGATGCGGCCGGGTTTCTCGAGCCCCTGCGGAAAGAACTGGAGCGCGAACACCTGTTCCGAATGGCCCGGATCGTGGGTACGGGCGGTGCTGCGCGGGCTATCGTCGCGGCGCTTGCGGCGCGGGGATTCGCGATCGTGCTGGCGGGCCGCGATCCGGCCAAGGCCCGCGCGATCCTTGACGAACTTGCTCCCGATGGCGCGCATCACGCGGTCGATATCGCCCATTTCGCCGAACCGACCGATTTTGCTTTCGATGGTCGCGAGGGGTGCCTCGACCTGGTGGTCAATGCCAGTCCGTTGGGCATGGCGGGTCAGCCCGGATTGCAGTTCGATTGGAGCCACGCCCCGCCAGGCAGCATTGCATACGATATCGTGACCGATCCGCTCGAAACGCCTTTCTTGCGCAATGCCAGGAAACGGGGATTTCGGACAATCGGCGGGCTATCCATGCTTGTGGGGCAGGCTGCCTTGGCATTCGAACGGTTTTTCGGCCTGGCGCCTGTCCGCGACTGCGATGCCGAACTGCATGAGGAACTGGCTGGATGAGCGGGCCGGTGATCCTCGGTCTCACCGGTTCGATAGGCATGGGCAAGTCGACTGTGGCTGACATGTTCGAGCGGGCCGGTGTGCCTGTTTTCGATGCCGATGCCGAAGTACGCGCAATGCAGGGACCGGGTGGCGAGTTGCTGTCCGCGATCGAGGCGGAATTTCCCGGCTCTACCGGCCCTGACGGGGTAGACAGGGACAAATTGGGTGCACGGGTGTTTGCCGATCCCCCGGCGCTTACGCGACTGGAGGCAATCGTCCATCCGGCCCTGGCGCGAAAACGCGAAACCTTCCTGGTCCAACATGCCGGTGCGCCGCTGGTGGTGTTCGACATACCGCTATTGTTCGAGAAGGGCGGGCATGAGCAAGTCGATAAAGTGCTGGTTGTATCAGCACCTGCCGCGATGCAGCGCGAACGCGTATTGGCGCGCGCCGGCATGACGCCAGAGAAGTTCGCCCATGTTCTGTCGCTGCAGGTCCCCGATGCCGAAAAACGCGACCGGGCGGATCACGTGATCGATACCGGCACGACACTCGCCGAAACAGAAGCCCGGGTGTTAGCGCTTATCGCGCGGTTGGCCGGTAAGCCGCAATAAAAATACCGACCTGGCCTCTTGCCACCGGGCCACACGAGGCCGATAGTATGTCCAATGCGTGAAATCGTGTTCGATACCGAAACCACCGGCCTCGACCCCCAGTCAGGGGACCGGATGGTCGAAATCGGCTGTATCGAAATGGTCAATCGCGTGGCGACCGGCGAAACCTTTCATGCCTATTTCAACCCCGAGCGGGACATGCCACCGGGAGCGGAAGCGGTGCACGGGCTGTCCGAGGCATTTCTGTCGGACAAGCCGCTTTTTCGCGACCGGGCGAGCGAACTGGTTGAATTTCTTGGTGATGCGCCGCTTGTGGCACATCATGCCGCGTTCGATTTCGGCTTTCTCAATGCCGAACTCGCGGCATGCAAGCACGCGGCAATCGACATGGCACGGATGGTCGATACGGTGGCGCTTGCGCGCAAGCGCCACCCCGGGGCGAAACTGTCGCTCGATGCATTGTGCACGCGTTACGGTATCGACCGCAGCCATCGTGTGAAACACGGTGCGTTGCTGGATGCCGAGCTGCTGGCCCAGGTCTATGTGGAGTTGACCGGCGGCCGTCAGATCGGGCTCGAACTGGCCACGCAGCAGGGCTCGCGTGCAAAGCAGCCGGTCGAAACGGCGGTAAAGGTCGAAAAAGCGGCTCGACCGCCACGCCAGCATGCGGCCAGCGCGGACGAATTGGCGCGGCACAAGGCGTTCGTCGACACGATCGAAGCGCCAGTGTGGAACAGTTGACTTGGAAACAATGGACGGCCGGGATTGCCGGGTCCGTCAAGAACAAGGAGAACGGGTAGGTATGGAAATTCGCGTCTCGGGCCATCAGGTCGAAACCGGCAATGCGCTTCAGGAACATGTCGAAGATCGTCTGGGCGGCATCGTGGATAAATATTTCAACCGGGCGATTTCCTCGCACGTCACTTTCGGCAAGGCGCCCGCGGGGGCGTTTTCATGCGACATTGTCACCCATGTGATGCAAGGCATGATCGTCAAGAGCCATGCCGAGGCGCATGATGCGCATCAGGCGCTCGACCAGGCTGCGGGAAAGATCGACAAGCAGTTGCGCCGCTACAAGAGGCGTCTCAACGATCGCCATGAACAAGCCGCCCATGCGGTGAAGGAAGAGGAGGCGGCCTATACGATTTTTGCCGCCGAGGAAGCCGACGAGGATGTCGAGATCGATCCCGATGCCCAGCCGGCGGTTATTGCCGAGACCAAGGTCGACATCCCGGAAACAAGCGTTGCCGATGCGGTAATGATGCTCGATTTGCGCGACACAAATGCAATGTTCTTCAAAAATGCTGGCAGTGGGCGGCATAATATGGTCTATCGCCGCCGCGACGGTTCGATCGGATGGGTCGAACCCCGCTAATGGCCGACGCGTCTTGGGGAGGTGCGTCGTGTCGTAAAGCCGAACCGTCGGACAAGCGCTTACCTGATACAGGTGGCGTGCGATGTGGCGGTAGCGGGTCGTGGTTCGAAATATTTAGAGATAATCCCTGTCGATGAACGCACATTTCAATCTTTTACCTGACGCCGTCGGAAGCGAGCGGCTGAATGACAAGCATGCCATCCTGGCAAGCTTGGCGCGGCGTTTTGCGACTGCTTACGGCCTGCCGGAAGACGACATCCTCGAAGCGCTGGAAGAACGCGAACGGCTGGGCAGCACCGGTTTCGGTCGTGGCGTCGCGATCCCGCACAGCCGTATGGACGGGATCAGCAAACCGATCGCCGCTCTCGTGCGGCTCAAGGTTCCGATCGAATTCGATGCTGCCGACGGCATGCCGGTCGAACTTGTTTTCGGACTGTTGTCGCCGACCAATTCGGGCGTGATGCATCTCTATGCGCTCGCCGCGATATCCCGTCTGGCTCGCGATGAGAGCATGCATGAGGCCCTGTTGGATGCCCCTGATAGCGAGGCACTTTATGCGCTACTGACCAATGCGACGGATCGTGACGCTGCCTGATTCATCCTCCGGAGCTGCGCTGCATTACAACGCGCTCGAGGCGCTTTACCGTTCGGCGCCTGTGAACGGCCTGTTCGATTCCATGCTCGAAATCACAGGCGAAGGGCAATCACGGATCGAATTCACTGTCTCCAGCGCGGCGCACCATGCGGCCGGGGCCGCGCATGGCACAATCTATTTCAAGATGCTTGACGATGCGGCGTTCTATGCCGCGAATTCGCTGGTTACCGACCGCTTCCTGCTGACGACCTCCTTCAATCTTCATTTCACCAAACCGGTGCGCGAAGGGAAAGTGGTGGCCGAAGGCCACTGGGTCAGCGGCAAGCGCCGCGTTTTCGTGGCCGAATCGCGGCTTGTCGACGCCGAAGGCGACGAAATCGGGCGCGGGACCGGCACGTTCATGAAGTCGCGCATCGCCCTGTCGGGCCTCGATGGCTACAAGCTGCCGAAATCGTGATGCATTCCGAGGGCAGGCTCCCGGCCCATCTCGAAATCGCGGCGATCAGACGCCTGGCCGAAGCCGAAAACGGTTTTGCCACCGTGATCGCGAAAGGCCAGCGCGATGCTGGCACCATCCTTCTGGTAATGATCGGTCGCGATCGGCCAGCGGAACTTTATGAAAGGATGCCACAACTCGACGGTACTCGCTGTTTCGTGCAAACGAAACAAGAAGATATTGACAATAAACAAGATTTTTCCGAATATCTCATGCGCCGCAAGCATCAGGACGGCGATATCTGGATTCTCGAGGTGGATATCGCGGATGGGGAACGGTTCGTCGCATCGTTGCCCCGTTAGGCTTGCGGCAGGTTGACTTGGTTTCAAATGAGACTATTTGGCCCACAACTTCCGAGTGCGCAGGCGGCGCGGATGGCATGAGGTCCTCCGGCTAGCACGCAGACGGGGGACGGCCGGCAGGCCCGAAACAGGACCCTCCTTACCAACGCAATTAACGCAAACAGGTCCCAGCCTGCGTCCGAGTTCGTTCACCGCCGAAGATTGACGGGATTATGAGTCGCAAGACCAAGATTGTTACTGTAGCAGCGCTTGCCGCCGCGACGACCTTTACGATTGCCAGCGCCGAAATTTCCGGTGCGAACGCCCGACAGGGCGACGATACGCGGATTCTACAGCCGCAATTGACCGACGAGACCGTTCCGGTTTTCGTCTCCGAGGAGGTGGTTCAGCCGCTTTCGGAGACGGTCGAGCAGCCCGATACCGTTACAACAGAGGCTGCGCCCAAGGCTTCGAGCCTGCGCCAACTGGTCGCCGACATTTCGGCTTCCGAAACGCTTTCGCGTGAAATGGAGTGCCTTGCCGGTGCGATCTATTTCGAATCGCGTGGAGAACCACTTGCCGGGCAGCTCGCTGTCGCGCAGGTCGTGATCAACCGCGCCGAATCACGGGTTTTCCCGTCGAGCTATTGCGGTGTGGTCCACCAGCGGGCGCAATTCTCGTTCGTGAAGAACGGTCGCATGCCGAGGATTCGCCGCGGATCGGTGGCATGGAAGAAAGCCAGGAAAATCGCTCGCATCGCGCATGAAGGCATGTGGGAAAGCGAAGCGGCGGATTCGCTCTATTTCCATGCGAAATATGTCCGCCCGAACTGGAGCCGCAAGAAGACGGCGCGTGCCACCATCAATACGCATATCTTCTACCGCTAGGCGGTAACCGGAATCGAAAATGGCAAACCCCTTCCGTTGGCGGGAGGGGTTTTGCTTTGTGCCGGACAAGGCTTAGCGGTCGATCTCGATCCAGACGGGGGAGTGATCGCTTGCCTTTTCACGGCCGCGGTGGTCCTTGTCGACCCCGGCAGCGACCAGCCTGTCGGCAAGTTCGGGCGACAGCAGCAGGTGGTCGATGCGAAAACCGTGATCGCGTTGCCATGCTCCTGCCTGATAGTCCCAATAGGTCCACACTCCGCCGCGCGGGTTGAGCGTGTCGATCGCATCGGTCCAGCCATCGGCCAGAAGCCGGGCATGGGCATTGCGCGATTCGGGTTGCATCAAGGCATCCTGGGCCATCGCCTTTGGCGCCCAGACATCCTTGTTTTCGGGAATGACGTTATAGTCGCCCAATACGACAGTTGGGACTTCCTCGATCCAGACTGCGCGCATCCGTTCGCGCAGCTTCTCCATCCATGCCAGCTTGTAGTCGAACTTCGGGCCCGGATGCGGGTTTCCATTGGGAAGGTAGAGATTGCACACCCTGATCCCGCTTACCTCGGCTTCGAGATAGCGGGCCTGCTCACCTTCGCCTTCCTTGGGGCCGTCGATCCCGAGTCCGCGCTGGATTTCCTTCGGCTGGACCCCATCGGCGAGGATGGCGACGCCATTGAAGCTCTTCTGCCCGTGCCAGATCGCCTTGTAGCCGATCGCCTCGAACTCGGAGGCCGGGAAACCCTCGTCCATGGTCTTGATTTCCTGGAGGCAGGCGATGGCGGGGCGGCTTTCCTCAAGCCATTCCTTCAGCCGCGGCAGGCGGGCCTTGATACCGTTGATGTTGAAGCTGGCAATTTTCATGGCACAATTCTTATGGTGTCTGATCGGACATGGCCAGCGTGTCTTGCACAAGGCCGGCACCGGACGCCCGATCCGCACTCAACAGAATCCAAAACCGGCAGCGACACATGATCGCACGCCTGGAAAACACCTAAATTCCGAAGCTGGATCCGCATCCGCATCCGGCAGCCGCCTGCGGATTTTCGACCCGGAATGTCGCGCCGCCGAGCGATTCGACGAAATCGACCGTGCTGCCCGAGACGAGATCGAGGCTGACCGGGTCGACCACCAGCTTCACCCCGTCGGTTTCGCTTACCCTGTCCTCGCTATCGGGGTGGTCGGCCAGATCGAATTTGTACTGAAAACCCGAGCAGCCGCCGCCTTCGACCGACAGGCGCAGGATTGCCGGCCGGGATTGCTTTTCGGCGATCCACGCGATGCGCTTTGCCGCAGCGGGGGTAAGGGTGAGCGCATCTGCCATGAATGTGATGTAGGAAGCGTGTCCGTCAGGCTCAAGCCGTCTGGATATAGTCGCGCATGGCTGCTGCTTCGTGCTCGACTTCGTCCATCCGTGATTTCACCAGGTCGCCGATCGAGATGAAGCCGCGCATCACATCGCCGTCGACCACCGGCAGGTGCCGGATCCGCCGCTTGGTCATCAGCCCGAGCGCATGGTCGACCCGAGTGGAGGATTCGACGGTGATTGCCGGGGCCGTCATAACTTCGCCGACGCACTTTTCGAGACAGGAGGAATCTTCTTTTGCCATGCGGTAGATGACGTCGCGCTCGGAGAAAATGCCGGCCACCTTGCCGTTCTCGACCACTGGAAGCGCACCAATACGCTTCCCGGCCAGCATTGCGATCGCGTCGCGAACGGGCGACTGCGGGTTGCAAGTGATAATATCCGAACTCGACCGGTCGGCAATCAACTGGGCGATATCCATGGCAATTCCCTCTCGTTCAGCAGGGCGCCAGAATGCCATGAAATGAATGGAAATGCCAATTGCCGTGCCGTTTTTGATTGCCATCGCGGTCCTGGCTCCGCATGGAGCGGGCGATGCCGCCCGAATCCCCTCTCGATGACCCAGGCAAAGCCGCTTTCGCATGGGCGCGCTACAAACGCATGATGCTCCTGGTGCTGATAATGACGATCGGCGTGATCACGGCCACGATTGCGTTGATTTACGACAGCGAAAGCGCGGCCTCGATCCATTACTACATCGCAACGGCGCTCGGCATCGGTTTCGTGATGTTGCTCACGGCTGGATTGATGGGGTTGGCGTTCCTGTCCAACGGGACCGGCCATGACGAAAGCGTCACCGACTTGCACGATGAGAACGGGCCGCGCGACTAATCGCTGCCGCGGCTCATTCGTTATCGCTGCCCTCGCCCAGCCACCGATCGAGCCATTCGAATACCGTATTGTGCCACTGGAGCGAATTCTTCGGCTTCAGGACCCAGTGATTTTCATCGGGGAAGACCAGCAATTGCGCCGGCACGCCCTGCTCCTGCAAAGCGGTAAAGCTGGCAATTCCCTGTGTGTAAGGCACGCGAAAATCCTTCTCGCCGGTGATGACGAGCATGGGTGTTTTCCAGTTTGCGACATGGTTCACCGGATTCCACCGCTCGTAGAGTTCGGCTTGCTCTTGGTATGAGCCACCAAAATCCCACCGGGGAAACCACAGTTCTTCGGTAGTGTAATAGAAGCTGCGCATGTCGAACAGTCCGTCGTGCTGGACCAGACAATCGAACCGGTCGGACCATTTCCCGGCGATCCAGTTCATCATGTAACCGCCATAGCTTGCCCCCATCGCACAGGTGCGCGAACCGTCGATCTGTGGATCGAGTTCGAGAGCGGCGGTGAGGCCTTTCCGCAGGTCTTCGAGCGGCTTGCCACCCCAGTCGCGATTGATCGAATCGAGAAAGTCCTGCCCGTATCCGCTGCTCCCGTGGAAATCGACCGAGATCACCGCATAGCCCTGGCTTGCCACGACTCGCGGGTTCCAGCGAGTCGACCAGCTATCGTTGAACGAGCCCTGCGGTCCGCCGTGAACATACAGGATTGCCGGCATGCGTCCGTCATATCCATCCAGCTTCGTGATCTGGCCCCATACCGTATCGCCATTCGCTCCGGGAAAGTGGAAGCGCCGCGTGACGATCGAGGCAAGCTTGCCGGTCCGGCTGGTCGCCACATCGGTAATCGGAATGGCCTGCTTCCAGTCGCGCGACAGATAGAGTTCTTTCGGACTGCCGATCGAATCGCGTGTAAACAGCAAGCGGTTGCCGGTCAGCGGAGTTACCGCGCCCAGATGAGCCTCGTTGCCCGCCATCAGGTCGAGCCTCTCGACTGCGCCCGTGTAAGGGTCGATCCGGAAAGCCGGGGTGTCGAGCACATCTTGTGCCGTCGCGACGAGCCAGCGCGAGTCGGGCGTCCAGGCGAGCGAGCCGAAGCTACGGTCGAAATCCCGCGTGAGTGCGCGCGTCTCGCCGGTCGCGACGTTGCGTAATTGCACAACCAGCCGGTCGGATTCGTAATTCGGGCGGGACATGGCGAGATAGGCCAGCCATTTGCCATCGGGCGAGGGCACCGGAAGCGTATCCCATGCCGGGTTTGCAGCGGTGAGATTGGCCGGTGTTCCACCCGACAGGTCCGACCAGTAGATGTCGAAATTGGTCGAACCCGGCTCGCTGCCATCGGCCTGCCGTGCCGCAAGATAAATGCCCGATCCGTCCGCGGCCCAGGCGAAATCCTCGCCGCCGCCGAAAGGCTTGCTCGGTATGTCGGCGACCAGTGCTCCGTCGTCAGCCGGTCCATCCACGGCAATCGCGTCACCGATTGCCTTGCCGTCTTCGAGTGCGAAGGCGAACACGCGATTGAAGGTGCCTGGCGTTTCCCACGCGTCCCAATGGCGGTAGAAGCCATCCGCGGCGTCGTAGATTCGCCCAGTCCCGGGGCCGGGCAGATGCGCGCGTGCACTGCCCTCGCAACCGAATTTCGGACAGTCGCGCGCCACGGCGCCGAACACGGCGATTTTCGATCCGTCGGGCGACAGGGAAAACCCGTCGACGGCGCGATCGAAGTCGGTGACCCGCACTGGATCGGCGACATTGCCATCGGCTCCCATTGCAACCCGCCAGACCTGCATCGAGCCGGCTTCGTCCCCACCTCCCTTGCCTGTGCGGTCGGACAGGAAATAGAGCCAGTTGCCGGGACCGAAAGCGGCCGCATTGGCAGTACCGCCCAGGTCGAGCTTGGTCGAAGCCTTTTCCGGATCGCTCAGGTCGAGCAGGTGGAGCGTTGTCGTGCGTTTGTAGCTGGCGGGATCGGTTTCGGTCACCGGATAGATCACGAAGCGCCCGTTGGTGGCTGCAGTGGGTGAACCGAGCCGGGGCATGGTGACGAGGTCCTGTGCGCTCATCGGTGCATGAGCTGGCGGAGTATCGGCCTGTGCGAGAACCGGCACGGCGGATGCCAATGCTGCGAGGGAGGCGGTAAAGCCGATTGTCCTGATCATGCGCCGAGGAGTAAACGCTCGCACGCGCTAAGCAAGAGCCTATCGTGCCCGATACAGGTTAATCGCGCTTCCCGGCGATGCGGGCGATTTCGGCCTGGACCAGTTTTTCGACCATTCCCGGCAGGTTTCTGTCGAGCCATTCCGCCAGCATCGGGCGGAGCATCTCGCGCACCAGTCCTTCGAGGGAGGTTTCTCCCGACCGGACGATCTGAGGCTGTGCGCCCGGTTCGGCCAGCATGGCCAGTGCCTCGAGATTGTCGCGCATCGATTCGCGAACGGCGCCGGTCGTCAGCGGAGTCGCTTCGCCGCCGATATCCTCGTCGCCAGCTTCCTCGACGAATTCGGCTTCGCCGAGATCGAGCACGTCCTCTGCCCCATCTTCTCCGGTTCGCCCGGGCATGCCTTCTACAGAACGCCGCCGGCGTTCCGCTGCGGCGCCGGTGCGATTGTCGCGCGCGATCACCTTCTTGATCGATTCGAGGATTTCTTCGACTGAAGCCTCGCCTTCCTGTCGCATTCCTTCAGCCCCCAATTACCCGATAATTGCCCGGTCGGCTCAATCGATCGTATCACCAGCCCGGGCTTCTTGCTCAGGAATTTTCGCATCGGGAGCGGGAATGTCAACGGTGCGTGTCGATTGCGTGGCGGGCGTGGGGTCGCGGTCCCAGTCGAACCACTTGTTCTTGACGCGATCGTAATTGAGCCGTGGATCGTAAAGGGGGCCGCCCATATCGAGGTTGAGATCGCGCGCTTCGGCGCGGCCCATCGCGGCCAGCAGGCTGAAACCGGCAACATAGGCATTGCGGCGCGCCGTCACCAGTTGGACCCGCGCCTGGAGCAGTTCCTGTTCGGCATTGAGAACATCGAGGATCGTGCGATTTCCGATCGAATTTTCCGCGCGCACACCTTCGAGGCTGAGCTCCGCAGCGGCTACCGCGGTTTGCGAGCTTTCGATGATCGCATTGGCGGCGAGCCAACTGGAATAGGCCGCGCGGGTCTGGGCGATCGCATTGCGCTCGGCGGCGATAACGTTTTCGAGCGCCGCCGAAGCGCGTGCTTGCGCCTGACGCTGCAAGGCAGCAGGCCGCCCACCCTGGAAAATCGGAATGGTAAGCTGCACCCCTGCATTCGCCGTCTTCGAGGTCTGGGGCACATTCGTGCCAATATTGCCGCCAAGCGTGCCAAGGAAGTTCTGATAGTCGTAATTGGTGAAAAGGGACACACGCGGCAGACGGCCTGATCCCGCGACATCGATATCATATTCGGACGCGTCGGCCCGTTCGCGCGCGGCGATCAAATCGGGGTTGTTTTCCAGCGCGATGGCAACCGCATCCTGCGCCGTGGCGGGCAGTCCGGGCAGTGGCGGGGGCGGCTGCAGATCGGTTGGCGCCTGGCCGACCAGTTGGATATAGGTTTCGCGGGCCGAGATCAGGTTGGCTTGTGCCGAGCGCAGATCGCCTTGCGCCACCGCGAGGCGGGATTGCGACTGGGCGATATCGGTGCGGGTAAGATCGCCGATCTCGAATCGGTCGCTGGTCGCTTCGAGATTGACCGACAGCACTTCTACCTGGTTGGCAGAAAGCGAAACCAGAGCCTGATTTCGCAGAATGTCCATATAGGCGGCGACGACCTGGCTGAAGATCGCCGATTCGGTTCCGCGCAGGTCAGCCTGACCGGCGGCAACGCGTTCTTTCGCGGCCTTGACCGCATTCTTGACCGCGCCGCCCGAATAGATCGGCACGCCGAGGTTGATGCTTGCCCCCACCGCGCGCTCGGGTGCGGTGAAGCTGGTGGAGCTTTGCTTGAGGAATTCGGTGTACCGGCCCGTCACATTGGAATTGGGCCGTCCCGCCGCCTTTTCGATCGGCACGGTTTCGTCGGTTGCCCTTTGCTGGGCCCGGGCGGCCTGCAAGGTGGGGTTGGTGCGATAGGCGTCGGCCAGCGCTTCTCGCAACGTATCGGCCTGCGCCGGTCCTGCCGCGGCGGCGCAGGCCAAAAGAGCCGCCATTGCAGCCTTGCGCGCCATGATCAGAAGCTCCAGGCTTTCGGAGCGTCGAAAGCGGCGATGCGGGGTATGCCGATTTCAGCCAGCGGCAGCAGGGCGATCTCGCCGCCTGCCTTGCGGCCTACGGCAAGGCGCGTCACGCGCTCTCCCGTCAGCCCGGTAATGACGCGGCCGTCATCAGCCAGTCGTTTCACCAGCGTTTGAGGAATGCGCTCGACCGCTCCGTCGATTGCCAGCAGGGTCGGGTTGGCATGCTTGCGGCTTCCGGCCAGCGCCTCGTCGGGCGTAACCGACTCGATCGATCGGACCAGCGGGCGCAGCAATTCCACAAGGTATCCGCTGCCGCCATCGACCACCAGCGCAATGTCGGTTTTCCGCGGCCGTGCCTGGGCCAGCAGCATTCCGTAAAATAGTGGTGCGGCAATGTGGCCGCCGTCGGGCAGCGCGATCGCGCGATCGATATAGGCGGAGGCATGCATGGGTCCGGGGACGAAGCGTTCGCGCTCGACGGCACTCATCCGCTCAAGCACGAATGGCTCGTTCACTCCGCTGGTGCGCAGTTGGCTGTCGATCATGGCCCGGCGGGCGGTGGAGTGGTCCATAGTTTCGGTCATAACGGTCATGCTGTATTACACGCTTAATACAGTTGGTCAATCGGGTCGGCTTTAAGCGCAAGAGCGCTTTGGGCCAAGCGCTTTGACGCTAGGCACTGCGCGCGCCTATGGGATCGGGCAATCGACCGGAAGGAGTATGGCTTCGATGAGTGACATGGTGGCTATTCGAGAACGGAATCTTGTCGAGAGTGTGGCTGACGCGCTCCAGTACATCTCCTACTATCACCCGATGGACTATATCCGTGCACTGGGTGAAGCATACAAGGCCGAGCAGGGGCCGGCCGCGAAAGATGCGATCGCCCAGATTCTGACCAATAGCCGGATGTGTGCCGAAGGCCATCGGCCGATCTGCCAAGATACGGGCATTGTCAACGTATTCGTGAAATGGGGCCAGGAATGCCGCCTCGATTCGGCGATGAGCCTGCAGGATGTAGTGGATGAGGGGGTTCGCCGGGCCTACAACCATCCGGAAAACAAGCTGCGCGCCTCGATCCTTGCCGACCCGGCCTTTACCCGTCGCAACACGCGCGACAACACGCCTTGCGTATTGTCGGTCGAGATGGTGCCGGGCAGGACTGTCGAGATTGATGTCGCGGCAAAGGGCGGCGGTTCGGAAAACAAGTCGAAATTCAAGATGATGAATCCGTCGGATAATATCGTCGACTGGATAATCGAACAGATACCTTCGATGGGTGCGGGCTGGTGTCCGCCGGGCATGCTCGGCATCGGTATCGGCGGCACGGCCGAGCATTGCA
>JANQPE010000074.1 GCA_028289565.1 Parerythrobacter sp. | reverse complement strand
ACCCCGCCAGGCAGGTTTTCGCTGCCTCTTTACGCCAATGTCACGGCGGTTCAGGTAACCGATCCGGAAGAAGAGCAGCGCCTGCTGGTACAGCAGGTTACCGGCCGCGTTCGCTGGCGCGAAAGCGTGCTCGGCATGCGCGAAGCGGGGGCCGGGCAATTCGTCGAACTGGGCGGCAAGGTGCTTGGCCCGATGATTGCCCGGATTGATAGCGATGCGCGTGCCGTCAGCGTGATTTCGATGGAGGATATCGAAACATTCGCAAAGGAGATCGAATGATGTTTTCGTTGGAAGGGAAAACCGCGCTTGTCACCGGCGCCAGCGGCGGCATCGGCTCGTCGATCGCCTATGCGCTCGCGCGGCAGGGTGCTCGCCTGGCCCTGTCCGGTTCGAATGGCGACAAGCTTCGTGTCTTTCGCGAGCAATTGATCGACGAGGTTGGTGGCGACCATGTTGAAATCACCTGCAATCTTTCTGATTGCAAGCAGGTGGAGGAACTGGTCCCGGCGACCATCGATACGCTTGGCGGGATGGATATCCTCGTCAACAATGCCGGAATTACCCGCGACAATCTCGCCATGCGGATGAAGGACGAGGAGTGGGAGCAGGTGATGAAGGTCAACCTTGAGGCCGCTTTTCGCCTGATGCGCGCCGCCGCCCGGCCAATGATGAAGGCCAGACATGGCCGGATCGTTACTATCACCAGTGTTGTCGGTGCGACAGGCAATCCCGGCCAGATGAACTACGCGGCTGCGAAAGCCGGACTGGTCGGAATGTCAAAAAGCCTTGCACAGGAACTTGCGAGCCGCGGGATTACCGTGAACTGCGTTGCTCCGGGGTTTATCCGCACCGCGATGACCGACGAATTACCCGATGCCCAGAAGGAATCGCTCAATGCCCGGATTCCGATGGGGCGGATGGGCGAAGGGGAGGATATCGGCTCCGCGGTCGCCTATCTCGCTTCTGACGAGGCTGCCTATGTCACCGGACAGACGTTGCATGTGAATGGCGGCATGGCGATGTTGGGCTGATTGCCTGTCGGATGCGCTCATGACCTCCGTCATGAGCTTGCTGCACCGGCCCACTCCCCCACCTGGCCACCCAATCAGTATCATGTCATGGGTGGCCAGGTGGGGGAGTGGGCCGATGCCGCCAAGGGGCGCACGGACGTGCCCCCCGCACGCAACAAGGACATTTATCCCCAAGGAATCGGGCGCGAAGCGGCTCTGCGCTTGCCCCGATAGCGTCCCGCGCTAAGAATATCCCGACATTCCGGCGCTCGCGGGCGATTCCGGCCCGATATGCTTATCCGGGCGTGCAGAGGGGATTGAGAAGGACACATGAAGGCCACAATCGAACGCGCCACGCTGCTCCGTTGTCTCAGCCACGTTCAGTCCGTGGTTGAACGCCGCAACACCATCCCGATCCTGTCAAACGTGCTGATCGAGGCGGACGAAGGCGGTTCGGTAAAGGTCATGGCCACCGACCTCGACTTGCAGGTGGTGGAAAACATGGCTGCGGCCTCGGTCGAGGCGGCGGGGGCGATCACCGTCTCCGCCCACCTGTTGTTCGATATCGCCCGCAAGCTGCCCGACGGAAGCCAGGTGGGCCTTGAAACCGCCGATAACCGGATGGACATCAAGGCCGGGCGCAGCCGCTTCAAGCTGCCGACTCTCCCGCGTGACGATTTCCCGGTCATCGTCGAAGGCGATTTGCCGACCAGCTTCGAAATCCCGGCAAAGACGTTGGCGGAGCTGATCGACCGGACGCGTTTTGCGATCTCTACCGAGGAAACACGGTACTACCTCAACGGCATCTTCCTGCATGTCGCCGATGACGACAAGCCGGTGCTGAAAGCCGCTGCGACGGACGGTCATCGCCTAGCGCGCTTCACCATCGATCAGCCCGACGGTGCCGATGGCATGCCCGACGTGATCGTGCCGCGCAAAGCAGTCACCGAATTGCGCAAGCTGCTTGAGGAGGCGCTTGACGGCAATGTCCAGGTCGACCTTTCGGCAAGCAAGATCCGCTTTACTCTTGGTGGCGAGGGCGGGGTGGTGCTGACCAGCAAGCTGATCGATGGCACCTTCCCCGATTACAGCCGTGTCATCCCCACCGGAAACGACAAGCTGCTCAAGCTCGATCCGAAGAGCTTCTTCGACGGGGTTGATCGTGTCGCGACCATCGCCACCGAGAAAACGCGCGCTGTAAAAATGGGTCTTGATACGGACAAGGTAACACTGTCCGTCACCAGCCCTGACAACGGTACTGCGGCAGAGGAAATCGCTGCGGATTACTCCGCAGACGGGTTCGAGATCGGCTTCAACGCCAATTATCTCAAGGATATCCTCGGGCAGATCGACAGCGATACGGTGGAACTTCATCTGGCCGATGCCGGGGCTCCGACGCTGATCCGCAAGGACGAGAAGTCGCCCGCGCTCTATGTGCTGATGCCGATGCGGGTCTAGTACATGGCCGAGCCGGTCCGCATCTTCGGGCCGGTCATCTCTACCTATGTCCGTGTTGTCGAAATCGTGGCCGAGGAAGCCGGTCTCGCGCATGAAGTCGTACCGACGCCGGCACAGTCTCCGAACAATCGTCACCCTTTCGGCAAGGTTCCCGTGGTCGAGATCGATGGTCTGGAACTCTACGAGACGGTCAGTATCGCGCACTATCTCGACAACGCGCATAATGACGGTGCGTTGCAACCTTGCGATCCGGTAGCCAGGGCTGTCATGGATCGCTGGATCGCGGTCGCCAATTCCTATCTTTTCCCGCTGTTCGAGCATGGGCTTGTCATGCCTTGGATCATGCATCGCTTCGCCAGGATATCGCTCGATGAGGAACGGATCGCGAAAAGCCTGCCCGGTATCGCCAAGACACTCGATTTCCTCGATCTCGAAATAGCCAGGGACGGAGCGTGGACCGCCGGCGATTTCGATCTTGGGGATGTGTTTCTCTACACGATCCTGCTCGGTGTGAGGCTCACACCCCTAGGTGGTGCCGGGATTGCGCAATGCGAAAGGCTGAGTGCCTGGATGGCGATTTGCGATGCCCGTGCCAGCATCCGAGCAACGAGGTGGGAAACCGAATTAAGCTAGGCTAGGCAGGAGTGATAAGGAGATAGATTCGCAATGCCCAGCCAGGTCCATGTCCGGAAAGATGCGCTAGCCGAGGCCGAAATTGCCGAGAACGGTGGCGGTGGTCTCGCGCAGGGCGCGGTCCGTCTTGAAATCGAAAGCTTCTCGGTAACGGCCAACAACATCACTTACGCCGTGGTCGGCGACGGATTCGGATACTGGAACTTCTTCCCCGTGCGTGGAGACGTTTCTGGGGATAAAGGCATAGTGCCGATGTGGGGCCATGCGCGGGTAGTGGAAAGCGATTGCCCCGACATCACAGTAGGTGAGCGGGTTTACGGTTACTTGCCGATGGCCACGCATCTCGATGTCGTTCCGGGCAAGATTTCCGCGAGCGGGTTCGTCGACATGGCTGAACATCGCCAGCCGATGAGCCCGATCTACAACCAGTATTCCCGCCTTGCCGCCGATCCCGAACATGATCCGGCCCGCGAAGGCGAACGGATGATTTTCGGCCCGCTGTTCAAGACGGGTTTCCTGATAGAGTATTTCATGCGCGGCGAGGCGTGGTTCGGTGCCGGGCAGGCCGTCCTGACCAGCGCATCATCGAAAACCGCCCTTGGGCTTGCCGCCGTCGCCAGGCATCGTTCGCCCGGAATCAAACGCATCGGCCTGACTTCGGCGGGCAATATCGATTTCGTCACGAGTACCGGCTTTTATGACGAGGTGAAGGCCTATGAAGACGTTGCATCGCTGACGACGGTGCCGAGCGTGACCGTGGACTTTGCGGGCAATGCCGGGCTGCTGGCGCAACTTCACCGGCACTTTGCCGACGAGCTGAAATATTCCTGCCTTGTCGGAGCAACCCATATCGAGGAACGCGGAGCGGGGCTGGGCGGTGCGGAAGGCTTGCCCGGGCCGCCTCCGACATTGTTTTTCGCGCCCGATCATGCCGTGGCACTGTTCAAGGAACTGGGCCCGGAAGGCGCCGGCAGGCAAATCGCGGAAAGCTGGCACTATTTCCTCGAAGCTGTTGGCGGCACGGTGGCTATCGAACGGCATCAAGGCCTTGAAGCAGCACGAAAAACCTATCTTGAGATGCTTGCCGGGAAGGTCGATCCCGCCAAGGGAATCGTGATCGAGCCCTGAAGTCTATTCGGCAGCCTCGAATATCTCGGCACGCTGCGGGCCGCGGATCAGACCACCCGGCGTCGCCCCTGTCCATTTGCCGTCGCGGAATGTGACGACACCGTTCTTGATCGTTGCCAAGTAGCCTTCCGCCTTTTGCAACAGGCGTTTGCCACCTGCGGGCAGGTCGAAGGCGAGCCAGGGCTTGCCGAGCTTGAGTTGTTCGAAATCGATGATGTTGAGATCGGCCAGATAACCGGGCGCAATCAGTCCGCGATCTTCCAGGCCGTATAGCCGCGCCGTGTCCTGGCATTGCCGCTTGATCGCGTTTTCGAGCGCGATGCGGTCGCCGCGCTTACGGTCGCGGACCCAGTGTTCGAGCATGAAGGTCGGGCTCGCCGCATCGCAGATCGTCCCGCAATGCGCACCGCCATCGGACAGTGAATTGACCGTGTCATCGCTATGCTGGAGCGGGTGGAGGAAATCGAGATTGCCCTCGGCATAGTTGAGGATGGGCAAGTAGATGAAACCCCCGCATTCTCCATTTGGACCATCGTCCGCGCAGAGCATGTCGTAGGCATATTCCTGCGGATCGATGCCCTTGGTGGCAGCGCGGGCGTTCACGCTTGCGGTCTCGTCCGGTTCGTAATCGAAATCGGGATCCATTTCGTATTGCAGCGCCCAGCCCTGGGTGATGACCATCACCACGCCGAGAATGTCTTTCGGCGCCTCGGAATAATCGTTCGCCTCGGACAGCAATTGTGCCTTGAATCCCGGGTCGAGAAGTTTGGCCTTCTGCTCTTCCCACGGCAGTTCGGCGATCGCCTGCCAGCTGGGGCGGTAGATAAACGGGTTTACCGTTCCCTGCCACGCCATGATGATACCGTTCCCGCGTAGCGCGATCTGGGCGACGATATTGGCGCCGTTGTCGTTTTCGGCACGCATCGTTGCGATCTGTTCCTTGAGCGGCATTTCCTTGGCGATCGATTCCAGGGCGGCGAACGTGACGGGCAAGCCGGTCTCGCGGCTGAGATCGCCCATCCACTCGAACTCGTTCCAGTCGCGCCGGAGGTCGCTGGCCATTTCGAACACGCCATGGCCCACACGCCCCATCGCGCGGCCAAGCTCGATCAGTTCCTCAGCGGTAGCGGTAGTACCGGGCACCAGTTCGCCATCGACCGATTTGTGCAACACGGTACGAGAGGTCGAAAAACCCAGAGCACCGGCCCGCACGCCTTCTTCCACGATTGCCGACATCCGCTTGATATCTTCATCGGTCGGGATAGCACCGGGCTGTTCGCGATCTTCCAGTACATAGGCCCGCACGGCACCGTGCGGGACATGCGTGCCGACATCGACTGCGCGCGGCATTTTTTCCAGGGCGTCGAGATATTCGGGAAAGCTCTCCCACTCCCAGGTGATCCCTTCGGCTAGGGCGGTGCCGGGAATATCCTCGACGCCCTCCATCAGGCTGATCAGCCATTCGTGCCGGTCCGGCTTGGCCGGGGCGAAACCGACCCCGCAATTGCCCATCACGACAGTGGTGACGCCATGCCAACTCGACGGGGCCATTTCCTGATCCCACGTTGCCTGCCCGTCGTAATGCGTGTGGATATCGACGAAACCCGGGGTAACCAGCTTTCCACCGGCATCGATTTCTTCTGCCGCATCGCCGCGCACCTTGCCGACTTGTGCGATCACCCCGTCCCTGATTGCGATATCGCCGGTGAAGCGATCCTCCCCGGTACCGTCGACGATGGTTCCGTTGCGAATAATCAGATCGAATGCGGGCATGCGTGGACTCCTCTCTCGAATGAGCAAGTCCCACATTGCAACCGATGAGTCCAGATCACCGCGATTTGCCCGCTTAGCCGAGAGCCCGGATCATCGCTTCCACATCGACGAACTTTTCGCGCGGCGCACCGTCACGGGCGGCCGCGGTTTCGGCTTCTTCGATCTTTTTCCAGTCCTGGAAGGTCACGATGTCGAGATCGCGCTTGACAGCCAGTGCATCGAAGGCTTCGCGCCCCTGTTTGGCCGCCTTGCCAAGCGTGCCGTCATCCATGTCCTCGGCGATCTTCTCGATCAGCGAATACCCGTCCGGGCGGTTGGTGCCGATCGTGCCGCTCGGTCCACGCCGAGCCCAGCCGACACAGTAGATGCCGGGCAGGATGCGTCCCTCGTCATTGGCGAAGCGGCCTGCGCGCTCGTCGAACGGGATGCCGGGAATGGGGGATGTGCGATAGCCTATGCAACTGACCACGATATCCGCCGGTACGGTGTAAGTTTCGCCAGTTCCCACGGCACGTCCGGCTTCTACCTCGGTACGTTCGATTTCGACCGTCTGGACCTTGCCGTCGCCATTCAGCGATTTTGGACTGGTGAACATGTCGAACTCGACCTCGACCGGTTTTTCGGCATGGATATCTTCCGGGATCGCCGCGAAGCTTCGCAGTTGTGCGACCGATTTTCGCAGGCCGGGTTCCAGGATTACATCTTCCGCCTCGTCGGGCAGGTCGTCGGGATCGACGCGCGGGCTGGCGCGATCGAGGCTTCCCAGTTCTCCCAGTTCCTTGGGCGTCATCATGATCTGGTGGGGCCCGCGCCTGCCCAGGATGGTGATGGTCTCGATATTGCTGGCCATCAGGGCTTCGAGCGCATGGGCGACGATGTCCGAGCCAGCGAATTCCGCCTCTGTCTTGGCGAGGATGCGCGCCACGTCCAGTGCGACATTGCCCATTCCGATCACCACCGCATGCTTTCCCGACAGATCGGGAGCGAGATCGGCGAATTGCGGGTGCCCGTTATACCAGCCCACGAAAGCGGCGCTGCCGAAGACATTGCCCAGATCCTCTCCCGACATGCCAAGCTTGCGGTCGTTGGGCGCTCCGGTTGCCAATACGACCGCGTCGTAGAGGTCTTGCAACTCGCTGACGGAAATATCCTGGCCGATGGTGATATTGCCGACGAAGCGGACATTGTCGGTCAGCGCGACCTTCTCGTAGCGGCGCGAAACGCCTTTGATCGACTGGTGATCCGGTGCGACACCGGTGCGGATCAAGCCGTAGGGCACTGGTAGCATGTCGAAGACATCGACCCGCACGTCGTCGCCCCAGTGTTTTTGCGCAGCTTCCGCCGTGTAATAGCCTGCAGGGCCCGAGCCGATAATCGCAATATGCCGCATCAGGCAGCCTCCGAAAACTCCTCGCCATCCGGCGCGTCGAGAAAATCGCGTATTGCAGCCACGCTTTCCTTCTCGTGGCTGAGCAGGAAGAGGTGCCCGCCTCCCTCCATCACTACCAATTCGCTGTTGGGTATCAGGGAATTGAGGATTTTCCCGTTTGCCAGGGGGACGATCTGGTCGTCATCGCCCATCAGGATCAATGTCGGCTTGCGCATGAAGGGCAGAGCGGGGGCGCTCGTCCATCCGAACATCGCAAGAAGCTGGTACAGATAGCCCCGCGGGCTGGGCGGCGTAAGCCGCGACATATGCTTGCCTTTGCCGGATGCCTTGCCCAGGGCACCGCCATAAAGCGTCTCGAAATGCTCGGCCATGAAGGCGGCATCCACATAGCGGCGTGGATTGGCCATCTTCGAAAGCGCTGCCGGGTTGCCCGGGACCATCAGCATCCCCGCACTGGTTGCGACCAGGATCAGCCGTCGTGTGCGGCCGGGGTGCTGGATAGCGAAATGTTGTGCCATGCCGCCGCCCCAACTGATACCCATGACATCGGCCCTGTCGACGCCGAACCGGTCGAGCAGTTGGGTCGTGGTCCAGGCCATCGTGACCGTGTTGTAGGGAACGACCGGGTCGGGCGAGCCGCCGACTCCGGGCATGTCGAACATGATGAAACCACGATCGCTGAGTGCTTCGGCTAGCGGTGCGACGGCCTCTATATTCGCTCCGATCCCGTTAAAGAACAGCACTGGGAGGTGCTCGCTCTCCATGTCGAGCCGCCAGCGCGCAACGCGCAACGTCCTGCCGCCGACAGTCTCCATCGAGATTTCGGCGGTTTTCATGGCATCGGTCAAAAGCAGTTCCTCGTGGCGAGCAGGTCCGCTCAGCGTTCCTCGACTACATACAGCCCTGGCGCCGGATCCAGTGGCTTGAATTTGCGGTTACCCACCGATTTCGGTGCCCTTTTCATGTCGCCGGAGCGATTCTGCACCCATTCCATCCAATATGGCCACCAGCTTCCGGCAACCTCCTCGGTGCCCTTGAGCCATTCATCGGCGGTCTTGGGCAGCTTGCCATTTTTCTTTTGAACGAAATATTTGGCTTTCGGATTGCCCGGCGGGTTGAGAATTGCCTGCATATGTCCCGACTGACTCAGGACATAGGTTACGTCCTTGCCGCCGAACAGTTGAGTCGAGCGATAAGTCGCCTTCCACGGAGTGATATGGTCGGTCACCCCACCGAGAATGAACATGTCGGACTTGACCTTGGACAGATCGATCTTGTGGTCGACCATCTCGATCTCGCCTTTCCTGGTAAAGGCGAGCGTTTCGAATACGGTCAGGAAATCGCCCATCAGGCTGGCCGAGAGATTGGTCGCATCAGCATTCCAGAACAGCACGTCGAACGCTGGCGGATCCTCGCCAAGCAGGTAATTGTTGATGACATAGTTCCAAATCAGGTCGTTGGGCCGCAACCATGCGAAACCGCGGGCAAGGTCGTCGCCGGCAATTACGCCTTTCCTTGCGGCGCGCTTCTTGGCCAGTTCCATCCCGTTTTCGGTTACCAGCGAACCTGCCTCGATGTCGTTTTGCTTAGGGTGAAGCACGCACACCATCAACGTAAGCGTGCCCAGGATGTCGTCCTTGTCCGAAGCCAGCTTGCTGGCAAGCATTGCGGCTGTCTGCCCGCCCGAGCAACCGGCGGAGACGTTGACCTTGTCCGATCCGGTAATCGCGGAAACCGCTTCCATCGCTTCGCGGCAGGAATTCACATAGTCCGCCATTCCCCATCCGCCCTGTTCCTTGGAGGGGTTGCGCCAGGATATGACGAAAGTCTGAATGCCGTTGTCGACCTGGTATTTCACCACCGATTTTTCAGGACTCAAGTCGTTGATATACATCTTGTTTATCTGTGGCGGAATGGTCAATTGCGGCACTTCGTAGACTTCGTCTGTCGTAGGCGCGTAGTGAACCAGTTCCATCATTTCGGTGCGTAGCACCACCGCGCCTTTCGAAGTCGCGATATTTTCGCCCAGCTTGAACGGCTTCTTGTCCACCTGGCTGACCATGCCCTTGTTGTGGACCATGTCGTTATAGGCGTTCTTGAGGCCTTTCACGAGGCTGAGACCACCACTGTCGATCAGCCTTTTTTGCGCGGTCGGATTGCCGATCAGCGAGTTGGTCGGGGCAAGGCTGTCGATGATGATGTTGGAAATGAAATTGGCGCGATCGCGCTCGAGTTCGTCGAGTTCGAGATCGGCGAGCCAATTATGCATGCCCTTCTGGACTGCGAGGTAGTACTGCGCTCCTGCCCGGAAAAACGGGTTATACTGCCAGGCTGGATCCTTGAACCGCTTGTCGCGAGGATCGGGTGTCAGGTCGGACTGTCCGGTCATGATCTTGATCATGTCCTGGCCCATTTCCTGCGCGTGTTTCATCGTACGCTGCGGGTCCGAAGCCGTTTCGCGCAAGAGAAGAGCGATCGCACCGACGAAATCTTCGCGTGCCAGGCCGATCAGGGGCCCCAGCGCAGTGGTTGATTGCGCGGCCTCGTTTTCCAGCTTGGTTTCCATCAATAACTCTCCCAATCCCCACTGATCGATCCTTGTGAAGCCTGCCTTGCGGCATTGCAAGCGAGCCCTTGTTCCCGGAATGATACCAAGCTCGGTGGAAGGGGTAAAAGTATCCGGTCGCTTAACCAAATATCAAACGACCGTGCGCATGTGTGCGCATATGGGACCCGCAACGGCTCGGAAATCGCAGGCGATGCCCAACGGCACGCCTGTCGCGCGCGCTGCAAACAGGCGTGCGTCCGATGCTGCGGGTGAGCAAGCGGAAAACAAGGGCTCTTCCGAACTTTTCGAATTGAAGAAAGCCGTCGGGCAGGTCCGCACGACAGTTCTGATCGATCGATCCTGGCTACTCATGCTGCCAACCATTGTCATGGCGGTATTCTGTGGTGTCTTGGCGGTTCGGGAGCTGCCTCCACTGTCCGCAACGCTTGGGATATTGACCGCGGCGTGCATCATCCTGGTGTCGAACCACAATAAAATCAGCCGTTTCGAAGGTGGTGCGGCACCGGCTGTCAGGGTTGGGGTAACGATATTCGCCGTCGGCCTGCCGATGTTTCTGACTGGCTTTGCTTTTTCGTACTGGTCAGTCAGCGGAGACTTGCCCTGGAGGCTTGCCTTGCCTTGCCTGGTCGGTCTTTCCACCATCGCGGCAGCCTTGCTGCAAAAACGGCGAGCGCACCTGATAGCTTCGCAGATCGGCTGCTGGAGTGCGGTGACGATCATTGAGGCATCGTTGCTCGGGGTTACCGGTCTGGTAATTGCCATCGGTGCGTCGACCTTCATCTCGGTAAAGGAATCCCGTGCCGAGAAGAAAAGGCTGCAATACGAAGAAGAACATCGTCGTAAACAGGATCGGGCGGTGGAGATCCTGCGAGAATACGAACAGGCGGGCGAGGGCTGGTTCTGGGAGACTGACCGCTCCGGACGTTTGACCTATGTCTCCGAGCCGACTGCGAAGGCGCTTGGCGCTTCGGCAGACGAGCTGTTCAAGCGTCCGTTTTCCGAATTGTTCTCCAAAGAGCAGGACGATCGCGAGAGCGAACGGACGCTTGGGTTTCACCTGTCCGCCCGGTCGCAGTTCAATGGTCTCGTGCTTCGCGCCGCGACTGAGGAAGAGCGGTGGTGGTCGGTAACCGGCCGCCCCATTTACGACCAGTTCGATAACTTCGTCGGTTTTCGTGGATCGGGAGCCGATCTCACCGAGAAGCGGTTGACCCAGGAGCGCGCTTCGCGACTGGCGCATTACGACGTCTTGACCGGACTCGCCAACCGTTTCCAAATGTCGCAATCGCTCGAGAAGATTCTGTCCGCTCCCAATGAAATGCAGCGTGCGTGTTCGGTTTTTCTGTTGGATCTGGACAGGTTCAAGCAGGTGAACGATTCTCTCGGCCACCCGGCAGGCGATGCGCTTTTGAAGCAGGTCGCTGACAGGCTGAAATCCACGGTTGGCAACAAAGGGAGAGTCGGTCGCCTTGGAGGTGACGAGTTTCAAGTCATCGTTCCGGGATCGCCGGATCGGGAAATGCTGGGTTACCTTGCCCGGGATATCATTCATTCGCTTTCGCAACCCTACCAGATAGAAGGGCAACGCGTGGTTATCGGCGTGTCCGTGGGTATCGCGCTGTCTCCCGATGACGGAGTTACAAGCGAGTCCATCATACGGAATGCCGACCTCGCGTTGTATGCCGCGAAGGATGCGGGGCGCGGTCGATTGCATTTCTACGCCAACGATCTGCATAGCGCTGCGGAAGAACGCAATCAGTTGGAAAACGATCTGCGCGATGCGATAGCGAATGGCGAATTGGAACTGTTTTACCAACCGGTAGTATCTACCGCGACGGAAGAGATAACCGGCTTCGAGGCCCTGATACGCTGGGATCACCCGAAACGGGGCTGGCTTCCCCCGGAAAAGTTCATTGCTGTTGCTGAAGATGCCGGGCTTATCACGGCCATTGGCGAATGGGCAATTCGCACAGCGTGCCATGCTCTTACCCAGTGGCCTGAAAACGTACGTTGCGCGGTCAATGTATCGCCGCTGCAATTCGCCAACCTGCAGCTACCCAACGTAATCGCTCAAGCTGTGGCGCAGGCGGGGATTGCCCCGTCGCGGCTCGAACTGGAAATCACCGAAAGTGTCTTTCTGAGCGACGATGAGGGTACCGACGCGATGTTCGCTGCGCTCAAGCGGGTCGGCGTCCGCCTGGCGCTTGACGATTTCGGGACCGGCTATTCCTCGCTCGGCTACCTGAAGAAAGCACCGTTCAACAAGATCAAGATCGATCAGAGCTTCGTGCACGGTGCGACGCAACCGGGCAGCCACAATGGAGCGATTATCGCTTCGATAACCAGCCTGGCCCAATCGCTGGGGATGGATACGACCGCTGAAGGTGTGGAGACGCTTGACGAACTCGATCTGGTTCGCGTGCACGGTTGCAGCCATGTCCAGGGGTATATCTACGCCAGGCCGCTGGACAAAGAACGCGTCGGCGACCTCCTTGGGCGCGGGCTTGTCCTCGAAGCCAAGGGACCGCGTTCGGCGCGACCGTCGAGGCGCACCACCTTGCGCAGGGTGGTGCTGGAAAACGCAGGCCAATACTACCCGGGCACCATCCGTAATGTCTCGGTTACCGGAGCTCTGGTGGAGGGGCTGTGGAATGTCCCTGTGGGTACCAAATTTCGAATTGCCCTGTCGGACGAAGAAACAGTCGAGGCGGAGTGTCGCTGGTGCGAGGATAACCGCATGGGAGTCAATTTTTCAGAACCCATGGAAGCCGGTGAAGATGGAACCGTCAAGCTGCCCAAGAGTGAATTGGCAGCCATGGGCAAAGCCGGAGGCACGCAAGCGGCATGCGGTTAGCCCATCATAAACCTTTCATGGTTAACAGCAGACGGCTTCTTACGAGTGGCATAGATGATTGGAATAGCTAGGATTAGTGTGGGTTAGACGTGAATGGCAAAGAATGGATTCTTCTCCAAGATCGGCTCCGGTTCTACCGGGGGTTCCGATTCGTCCGATGTGGACGTCAACCAGCTTCCGATCGACAAGGGGGATACGACGCGGCGTCTTGAGCTGATGGACAATTTCGAGCAGTCCGGCCTGATATGGTTCTGGGCAACCGATGCCTCTGGCAAACTGATCTACCTGTCCGACAGGGCGGCCCAGCAGGTCGGGAAGCCTATCGATGAGCTTTTGGGCCGGTTTCTGTCCTCGCTTTTCACGCCCGACGAAGACGACGATCCCGACAAACCGTCCCGACCACTGGCGTTCCTGCTGAGTGCTCGCAACTCGATTTCCGAACTGCCGGTACGGGTCAACACCGATGCAAGCGCGCTTTCCTGGTCCATTAGCGGCAAACCGCAATTCGACGAGGAGGAAAAGTTCATCGGATATCGCGGCAGTGCGAAGGACATCACGGCAGAGCGTGAACGGCAGCGCGATGCCTCGCGCATGGCTCAATTCGATTCGCTTACCGGGCTGGCCAACCGCCACCGCATGAACAAGCGGCTGACCAGCATTCTTACTGCTTACAAGTCGGCGAAGCGGTCTTGTGCACTGATGATGCTCGACCTCGACCGCTTCAAGCAGGTCAACGATACGCTCGGCCATCCGGCCGGTGACGAATTACTCAAACAGGTTGCGCAACGTCTTGAACGCATAATCGGCCAGCATGGCGAAATCGGCCGTCTGGGCGGCGATGAATTCCAAGTCATCCTCCCGGATGTGGACGATCGCGGCCAGTTGGGGGATTTCGCCCACCGGATCATACAGATGGTCTCGCAGCCTTATTCCGTGGCAGGGAGCCGGGCCATTATCGGTACGTCGGTGGGGATTGCCATTGCCCCGTATGATGGCGTGGAACAGGAAGAGTTGGTGAGTGCGGCCGACTTGGCCCTGTATTCGGCCAAGGGCGGTGGACGTGGCCAATATCGCTTCTATTCCTCCGATCTCAAGGATGGCGCGAAGCTGCGCAAGCAGATCGAAGAAGATCTACGCGACGCCTTGGATGCGGGCCAGATCGAATTGCACTATCAGCCGATCGTGCAGCTTGAGACACAACAACTTTCCGGTTTCGAAGCCCTCATGCGGTGGAACCATCCCGATCGTGGATGGATCAGCCCGGCAATGTTCATCCCGATTGCCGAAGAGACTAATATTATCAACGACCTCGGTGAGTGGGCCTTGCAGCAGGGCTGCAAGGATGCGGCGAATTGGCCTTGCGATGCACGTGTCGCAATCAATGTATCGGCCAACCAATTTTCGACGACCGACTTGCCGTCGATCGTATCTCGCGCTCTTTCCTCGACCGGCCTCGACCCGGAAAGGCTTGAGCTTGAGTTGACGGAGAGCGTGTTCGTCGCCGATCCGAAAGCGACCCAGGACACGTTTACCGCGCTCAAGAAGTTGGGTGTCCGCCTAGCGCTTGATGATTTCGGGACCGGCTATTCTTCGTTGGGCTATTTGCGAAACGCCCCGTTCGACAAGATCAAGATCGATCAGAGCTTCGTTCGCGGAGCCACCGAGGATGATAACAACAACGCCGCGATCATCTCTGCCATCGTCAGTCTGGCGGAAGCGTTGGACATGGAAACCGTGGCTGAAGGTGTCGAAGCCCTCGACGAGCTCGATCTGGTAAAGGAAAGAGGCGCGAGCCATGTCCAGGGACATGTATTTTCGCAAGCTCTGTCGCCGGACGAGGTCCTGGAACGGTTGAACAAAGGGAACATCGACTACGACCCGGTCGGCCCTGCCAAACACCGGTCTGAAAGAAAGACCGTATTCAGGAATATCGGCGTAATCCACGAAGACCATCGCTATCAGGTCATGCTGCGCAATCTGTCCAAGACAGGTGCCCGGATCGAGGGGTTGCTGGATGTTCCCGTGGGGACCGACCTCGTGCTGGACCTGGGCGACGGGCAGCTCGTCGTGAGTACGGTGCGCCGCTCGAAGGGGTATTCCCAGGGCCTTGAGTTCGAAACGCCCCTGATCAGTGATGGCGCTGAAGGATTGTGTACACGCCACCGCATCTCCCCCTACGCCTTGGCCGCGGCGGGGATGCCGCTCGCGGCGTTGCCCGAAGGCAGTTATATGCTGGTAGGCAACAATCGGGCGGATGGTCCGAAATCGCGTCCGCGGTTCCTTGAGGTCGACCTGACCAAGATGGGTGGTCGGGCCGCCTGATACTAGCTGCTGACAGAGGGAACGGGGCGCGCTATTCGGCGCGGCAATGACTGACCTTTCCCTGATCCGCAATTTCTCGATTATCGCGCATATCGACCATGGCAAGTCGACGCTCGCCGACCGGCTGATCCAGCATACTGGAGGCCTGACCGAGCGCGAGATGTCCGAGCAGGTCCTTGATAACATGGACATAGAGCGCGAGCGCGGGATCACGATCAAGGCCCAGACCGTCCGCCTCGACTACACTGCGAAGGATGGACGGACCTACCAGCTCAACCTGATGGACACGCCCGGCCATGTCGACTTCGCCTATGAGGTCAGCCGCAGCCTCGCCGCTTGCGAAGGCGCGCTGCTCGTCGTCGATGCCGCGCAAGGGGTCGAGGCGCAGACGCTCGCCAATGTCTACCAGTCGATCGAGCACGACCACGAGATACTCCCCGTCATCAACAAGATCGACCTGCCCGCCGCCGAGCCCGACCGCGTGCGCGAGGAGATCGAGGACGTGATCGGTCTGGACGCTTCGGGGCCCTGGCAGGAGGGCGGGGCCGTCCTCACCAGCGCCAAGTCCGGCCTCGGCATCGAAGATGTCCTCGAAGCTGTCGTCGCCCGGATCCCGTCTCCTTCAGGCGAACGCGATGCTCCGCTCAAGGCCATGCTGGTCGATAGCTGGTACGACCCCTATCTTGGCGTGGTTATCCTCGTCCGCGTCCTCTCCGGAGTCCTGAAGAAGGGTCAACAGGTCAGGTTCATGCAGGGCGGGACCGAACACCTGGTTGACCGTGTCGGCTGCATGCGCCCCAAGATCGAGCAGCTCGACGAGCTTGGTCCCGGTGAAATCGGTTTCATCACCGCGCAGATCAAGGAAGTCGAGCAGGCCCGTGTCGGCGACACCGTCACCACCGCCAAGAACGGCGCCAGCGAAGCATTGCCCGGCTACAAGGAAGTCCAGCCGGTCGTGTTCTGCGGCCTGTTTCCGGTCGACGCCGCCGATTTCGAGAAGCTGCGCGAGAGCATCGCCAAGCTGCGACTCAACGATGCCAGCTTCAGCTTCGAGATGGAATCCAGCGCTGCACTCGGCTTCGGCTTTCGTGCCGGCTTCCTCGGCCTGCTGCATCTGGAAATCATCCAGGAACGCCTTACCCGCGAATACGACCTCGACCTGATCACCACCGCGCCCAGCGTCGTCTACCGCCTCCAGCTCGGCAAGACGAAGAACGAGGAGGCGCATGAAATGTATCTTCACAACCCGGCCGACTATCCGGACGTCAACCGGATCGAGAGTATCGAGGAGCCGTGGATCAAGGCGACGGTCTACACCCCTGACGAGTATCTCGGTGCGATCCTCAAACTGTGCCAGGACCGGCGCGGCATCCAGACCGACCTCACTTATGTCGGCGCCGGTGACTCAATCAGGGCGCAGGTAACCTACGAACTGCCGCTCAACGAGGTGGTGTTCGATTTCTACGACCGGTTGAAAAGCATCAGTCGTGGCTACGCCTCCTTCGACTACGAGCAGGTGGGCCTGCGCGAAGGCGACCTCGTCAAGATGAATATCCTGGTGAACGGCGAGCCGGTCGACGCGCTCAGCATGATCGTCCACCGCGGTGTCGCCGAAGTGCGTGGGCGTCAGCTCTGCGAACGCCTGAAAGACCTTATCCCGCGCCACATGTTCAAGATTCCGATCCAGGCCGCCATCGGTGGCAAGATCATCGCCCGCGAAACCATCAGCGCGCTACGCAAGGATGTCACCGCCAAATGCTACGGCGGCGACATCACCCGCAAGAAAAAGCTGCTGGAAAAACAGAAAAAGGGGAAGGCGAAGATGCGGGAATACGGCAATGTCAGCATCCCGCAGGAGGCATTCATCGCAGCGCTACGAATGGGGGAGGAGTGAGTGGTTTTTGAGCGCTTGTAGTCATGCCCGCGTTCGAGAATGGCAGGTAGCGAGAGAACCTGATTTCCGCCCTGTGTCGCTCTCTCCCGCGCTTCTTGATCATGAATGCCTATAGCTTGGTCGCGCGATGGATTCCCATTCCCATCACCATGCTGACAACGAAAATGCCTGCGGACATGGGCTCGACGATCAGCGCGCCGAAAGCGGGCCCCGGACATAGTCCGGCAAGGCCCCAGCCGATACCAAACAGGCTTGCTCCCGTGATCAGCTTGTGGTCGATCATCCGCGTGCCTGGCAGGTTGAAACTATCAGCAAAGGCTGGCTTGGCCATGCGATTTTGCACCAGCCAGGTAGCAGCCATCACCGCGACGGCACCTCCCATGACAAAGGCCAGGGTCGGGTCCCAATCCCCAAGGATATCAAGGAACCCTCTCACACGTTTCGGATCCATCATCCCCGAGATCGCCAGCCCGGCGCCAAACAACGTCCCCGACGCGAGCGAGATTATTGCCTGGCGCATCACCAGCCCCAGCCCAACATATTGGCCAGGGCAACGGTGACCATGCCGCTGGCGATGAAAGTAAGCGTTGCGATCATTGAGCGCGGTGACAGGCGCGACATACCGCAAACACCATGACCGCTGGTGCAACCGCTTCCCATCCGGGTGCCAAAACCGACGATCGCTCCCCCAGCCACCAGCAGCGCAGTGGAAGGAGGAAAGTTCGACTGGATCGGTGCGACGAGAGAATGGATTCCGAGAGCCCCAAGGAGCAGCCCTGCTAGAAACATCCAGGCGGATGGCAGGGATAGGCCGGACTTGCTCAGGGTAAGGGCTCTCGCAGCTATGCCGCTAATCCCCGCTATCCGACCCGAGCCAAGCAACAGAAGCGCTGCGGCTAATCCGATCAGGAGGCCACCGATCAGGCCTTCAAGCGGCATTGCATCTGGAAATCCGGGTATTGTCATAAGGCATCTACTGGCACTTTGAGGTAACGTATTCCGTTGCTTTCTGCTGGAGGAAACTTTCCGGCGCGCATATTCACCTGAACGGAGGGGATCATGAGCCTTGGCGTCGCCAGCGATGCGTCGCGCTCGGTCCTCATGGTAACGAAGTCCTCTTCGCTGATTCCATCGCGGATATGGATGTTTTCGCGGCGCTGCTGTCCGACAGTGGATTCCCAGCAGAACTCGTCGCGTCCGACAGGCAGATAGTCGTGATTGAGAAATATCCGAGTGTCGTCGGGTAGTTCGAAAATACGCCTGATCGAGCGATACAGCGCGCGCGCATCGCCGCCGGGAAAATCGCAGCGCGCTGTACCATAGTCCGGCATGAATAGCGTATCGCCGACGAAGGCTGCATCGCCTATCAGATGTGTCATGCAGGCAGGCGTATGGCCCGGCGTATGGAGCGCTCGTCCCTCGATGTTGCCGATCCTGTACGTTTCTCCGTCGCTGAAAAGATGATCGAACTGGGAACCGTCGAGCCGGAAGTCGGCTTCGACGTTGAAGATCTTCCCGAACACCGTCTGGATTGCGGAAATGCGCTCGCCAATTCCCAAACCGCCACCTAACTTGGCTTTCAGATATTGCCCGGCGGAGACGTGATCGGCGTGAATATGGGTATCAATAATCCATGCGATGGAGAGACCCCGTGTCCTGACATGATCAATGATCGCGTCCGCGGATCGGGTAGAGGTTCGGCCAGAGGCCTGATCATAATCGAGCAATGGATCGATGATAGCACATTGCCCGGTTTCAGGATCAGCCGCGACATGGCTGACATTGTTGGTCGTGCGATCAAAGAACGATGTGACGTCTGGAACTCTCATGCTGGTTCTTCCTCTTTCACTGCATCGAGGTCAGTCGTGTCTTGCGCGTCGCCGCCGCAAAACCGCTCGTAGAGAAAGCCCATGATTGCCACGGCATCGTCATCCGCGATCCGGTAGAAGATCGACTGGCCTTCGCGCCGTGCTTCGATAGTTCCTTCTCGGCGCAAGACCGCTAGCTGCTGCGACATGGCCGGAGCTTTCCTGCCAAGCGCTTCCGCCAGCTCGCCAGCCGCCATTTCGCCCTGCGCCAGATGGCACAGCACCATCAGCCGGTCCCGATGCGAGAGCAGCTTTAGCAGTGCGCTTACCTGCGAGGCTGTCTGTTCCATGGCTTCTAATTGCATATTTTATGAAATATGCAATTATCGCGGTTTCGTCAAGACCAACCCTTGCGAACGCATGCAGCCTGAACCGTCGATCAGGTGCATTTGTTCTGATAATACCCCTGAGTGTTGGTCAGGTATTGCGGTTTGCGACTACTCCCATGGCAACCGCAATGATGGGGATCATCAGGTATCTTAGCCCGATGTCTGCAAGGTACTCGGGAAATTCCATGCCCGACATGGGAAGAAGCACCGCCACGTCCAGCAGCAGGTTCAGGATCAGCCAAAGGCCGCCAATCACTAGGCCTGAAGCCAATGAAGCATCTATCCGACGAAACGTTAGGACCAGAAGCGCGGTGCCTACGCCTCCTCCGATCACGACCATCAGAGACTTGAACAGTGGTTCTGCTATCGCCAGTTCGCCACTGGCGTTGAAAAATGCGAATGCCGAGATAAACGGGATTAGCCAGGATAGCAGGCCGAAGAACCAGACCCTCCATTGCAGCAGGTGCTTCATACATCCTCCAACCGCCAGACCTCGCCTTTAGCACTCTAAGAGCCAATTGTCTCCGTTACCGATGCAGTTTCCGTGCCGGTATTGATCGTCGAATTCGATATCAATGCCACCAGATTTAGGGGATGAGAAAGCAAGGAGTAGGCAGGCTGATCAAAATTCCCCCACTGACATCGACCAGCAAGCGATCTCGTGCGTCGCCGGGTTGGCCAGACGCTACATTCGCTGACGGTTTTCATGAACGACTTAAAGTTCCGTTCAGAGTCGGAGAACGATCATCAGGGAGACCTGTATCGCTTCCAATTTGGACGAGCATGAAGGTTTTCTGGAGGGAAATATGCAGCTATTCAAATCCCTGATTCTGATGTCGATCGGTATCATTTTGATATCGGCAATGGAATCGCGCGTGGTTTCTCTCACTGTAAACGAACGCAATCCGGCAATGGCGACCGACTATGTCTATGCCCAGCGTGTCGATATTAAGACACTCAACGAGCGCGATTTGGTCTACTTTCTCGACCGCCCAAAAGTTGATGAGCTGAGGGAAAGCCGG
Source organism: Parerythrobacter sp. (assembly GCA_028289565.1). Lineage (GTDB taxonomy): Bacteria > Pseudomonadota > Alphaproteobacteria > Sphingomonadales > Sphingomonadaceae > JANQPE01. The sequence goes on along the minus strand of JANQPE010000074.1, from coordinate 10,299 downwards.
AAAGTCCCCCTCTTGATTGTGGTGGATGGGTCCAGATGTGTTGGACAATTGCGGCCCGGCATGCGCTCGCTTTATCGTCCACACAGCGATAGGCCAATTCAGTATGCGCGTCTGATGGTCGAAAAACCGGGCGTCAGTCCGGAAGCCAACGACCCGACTGAGTGCAGTGACGACTTTTTGAAATATTATACAATGGATCGGCGGGTTACCGACCATCTGCGCGTTCTGCAGCATCTGAAAAAAACCGGAGCAGACTGGTGGAACGGCGAGGTTTTGATCTGGGGGTGGTCCGACGGAGGAGACATCGCCGTTCAACTGACGGCATATTACCCCAATGTGACAAGAGCTGTTCTGGGTGCGATGGGTGGCGGCTACACGATGGCGGAGCATTTTGAAGATTTTTGGATCTGTCCCGAAGATCGCGTAGGCGAAAAGCGCGCCGAATGCCTCGCTGAGTTAAGAGGACAGTTTCAACAGATGTTTGACAATCCGACCTGGACGAAGACCTGGTCGGGACAAGACAATAGCTGGCAGGTCTGGCGCACCCGTCTGTTCGCGCGGCACGCTGAAGTACTCAAGGACAATACTGTACCCATCCTGATTGTTCATGGCGAAAAGGATTATGATTCCACCCCTGTCGCTAGCGCCCGCAAGCTCGTTGAAATGCTGAATGAAAGCGGAAATACCGCCTACACCTATTGGGAAGTGCCTGGAATGGGTCATGGCCCGTCGAGTTTGCCAGACGCTCAAAATGCGGCTTTTGAACTGGCGATGTTAAACTGGGTTTTGGGAGTTGATACAGGGCCGGGCGGCCCGCCTCAATTTGGTGCGCAACTGGCCAAGCCATGAGGTCCATTTGTCTTGATAAACACCTTGCCGAGGCGCCAGCGCCAATAGCAAAAGCCTCGTCCCGCACCTGTTGGTCCGTTTGGCTCTGGACTTGCGGCTCATGCATGCAATCCATCAGCCCAGGCCCTCGCCTGCCACGTTAGCCCGGTGAAATCCTATTCGAATTTCTATATATTGGATCGCAACTCAAGACATGCCAGCCTCAAACCTATTGCAAGGATGATAGCACCAACCAGGTACATCAGCCCGCCATTCAAAAACTGGAAGAACAGGTTTGCGCCGGAGTTCGAAAGAAGCCAGCATTGGGGAAGCGAGCCACTCGTTACCCACTGCAAGACTACTAGGACGATCCCCCATAAAATACCGCCGACAACACCGCAATAGACACAGCAAATATTGCAGAACAGCAAGATTAGGCCAATAAGAACGCCTAGGGTGAAATAGTTCAAAACGTCGTCCAGAACTTGGCCCGTTAAGCTCGTTGAGTTGATGCCGGGTATGTTCCCACAATTGAAAACAGACCAGATTTTCACTCCTACTGCCAGCGCCATAATTACAATCAGTAGACAACAGATGATAATCTTCAAATTGATCCGCCAAAGGGGCCGTCCTTGCATCGCATCTGCAATCAAGTCGCTACACCACTTGCATAAAATGCAATCAATCGGATCTTCAGGAGGTATCTCTTCGCAATCGCTTGCCTTGCATTCGGAAAACGAAACAGTGTTTGTAGCGATTGCGATGCAACCAGCCGGATTGCTTACTGAAACTGAGGTGTTGATTGGACCGGAGCCAGAATAATATTCAGTAGTCGACTTGGTGAAGGTCGAGCCATTGCTCGATCCCGATTCTGCAAAAGACCAAGATTTGTTTTGGTCAAGATCCGCCACGAATTCGGTATCCGTGCTGCTGGGACCGCAGCCACTAAACACCTTTCCGCTGACCGTGTGCCTGATTTTCCTCCGACACTGGCCACTCGCATCCTGCTCGCACCCCAAGTCCTCATGCGTGAGTTTCAGATCTTCGGGGCACTTTGGAGCTTGGGAACAGATGGGCACATCAAAGTTGATTTCATGGTCGAGGCAATCAAGTGGAAAGGTCGTCTTGAGAATGGCCTTGTATGGTGAACCATCTGGATCGAGTGGAATTGAGTCGTAATGATGCGGGCCGACAACTCCGGTGGAAATGGGCCCGCTATCATCGACAAAAACGCCGTCCTTGTCGAAAATTTCCCAGCCCAATGTCGCGGCACTGCATGGACTTTGGTATTGAAGATACTCAGTCTTCAGGGTCACCGTTCTGAAGCAATCCGGTTCACAATCATTGACCACTACCGACGTATTGGTAATCGCCGGACAACAATCCATCATGCAATTGTCAAAGCTCAGCCGTATGTCCTGTTTTGGGCAGTCGGGATGCAGAACATGTTTGACTTGCGCCAAAAAGCTCGTCGATGGTGAGGTATCGTAATCGTGCGTCTCGACGATAGTGAACGGCCCGGTCGCCGTAATCGGATGCGATTGACCAGGCTGCCCGTCGCCAAATTCAATCTGCAAGACATAAGGCAAGCAAGCGGGGTCAGTAACGGTCCCGGTTATCGTGAACTCAATGGAGCGAAAAGTTGTTGTTCCGACGCACCCGCGATCCATATGGCTGATTGAAAGTGGGATGCAGCACGTAGGAGCGCTACACAGAACGGCAGTCTGCTCGGCAGCATGGCATTGTGGGTCATCAAGGCAGGTGACTTTCACCAGAATATTTTCGTCACATCTGACGGCTTTATTCAAAGCAACATTTTGAACAAATGTACCGCTTACGCCGTTCACAATTGTCTGAGCGATTATGTTCGTGCCATCATCGATTGTAATCTGAATATTGCTACATTGCTGCACTGAGAGGTCGATATCCACCGACATGTAGCCAAAGTTATTTGGTGCACCTGACGCATTCACATCGCCAATTTGAATTAAGCAACTCATTGGATAATCCCCTCATGAGCAAGCTGAATTGAATCAATGTAATCGTCAAGTATCTCTGAAACCTATATATTAAATAAAGCGAATCTTTGATAAACTCATACTGCAATACCGGGTCAGTATTGGCGGACTGGCGCCAACGTCCGATTTCACCTCCAGGGCAGCGGCCATGGGGCTGATGCAGATGTTCTGACAGCGGGCTGGCCGCTAGATTGGCCCAGTTCTCAAGAACGGCCTGGCGGGTATCGCCCCTTTCTGACGGGCACCGTTCCAACCGGGAGTATAGGATCTCGGGAGAGCAAGGGATTAGGCTGGAAGCAAATCTCTCACCCTCAATTTCAGTGCGGGCAACACCTCGTCTTCGAACCAAGTGTTCTTCCTCAGCCAGAAGCCATTTCGGGGGCTCGGGTGGGGCAGTGGCAGGATTTGCGGCCAGTGGTCTCGCCAATCGGCGACTGTCTGGGTCAGGGTCTGTCGTCGCTGGTCGCCAAGATGATAATCCAGAGCATAGGAGCCGACCACCAAGGTAAGCTCCACTTCTTCTAGACCGGCCAAGATCCTCTCGCGCCATGTAGCCGCACATTCAGATCTAGGAGGCAGGTCACCGCTGTTGCCCGTTCCAGGAAAGCAGAACCCCATTGGCACGATGGCGAATAGGTCGGGGTTGTAGAATTGCTCAGAAGTAACGCCGAGCCAGTCTCTCAGCCGAATGCCCGACGGATCATCAAAAGGCACACCCTTCTTGTGGGTGATCCGACCTGGAGCTTGACCTGCGATCAGAATTCGCGAGTTGTTGCTGAACTGGAAGATCGGCTTAGGGCCCAGCGGGAGCCCTTTGCAGATGGTGCATCTACGGATGGTGTTGGCTAGGTCGGTTGCGGCCTCTTCGGAATGAGGGGATCTAATGCTCATCATCCAACCTCGCCAGTTCGGTCGAGTTGCCTTGATCTACAGCACTACTTGCGCGCCGATCGTCAGGATCGAAGCCCAAGAAACAAGATAAACCGGTGTGCGAAGGGCAGGGATAGCCAGCGTATAGACAACGGCGTGTGCAATACGGGCGTAGAAGAAGATTTGCGCCCACATACCAACTGTTGCCGCCGTCGAAGCGTCGCCCAACATTCCCGCTGCCACTACAACCGCGATAAAGGCAGGCATGGTTTCAACCATGTTTAGGTGCGCGCGCTTGGCGCGGTCCATCCACATGGGAGTTTCGGGCTCTTGTTTCGGAAAGCCTTCGGGATAGTTGGTCAGGAAAGTTGGAATGCCCCAGACGAACATGCGTCCGATGATGTAGGGTGCCCAAAGCAAGACGGTCAAAAGACCACTTAGTGCAAGATAAGTATATGCGGTTTCCATGAATCATCCTCCTTGTGATGAAAATGTCGCTGCAAGAGAGGTTCGTTTCGGCGAACACCGTTTAGCCCTCGCGAATTTGTGGGGAGGGGAAGGCCAGGCCAGCGCGTTTATGCGCAGCCTGACCCTGTGATTACAGCTCAGAGGCAGCCGTGCTGCGGATTTGTTTCCAATTATCTTCAGCCTTCGCGATGGTGCCTTCTGGATCCTTCAGGTAGGCATTGAAGATTGCCTCGCTCAGGAAAACATAGAGCTTACCGTCGTGGACATCGGCCCAGCGTGGGTCACCGTCGAACTTCTTGCCGACCGAAACACCGAAGGTGCAGAAGCCACCGTTTTGCGGAATGTAACGCTCGGGTGCGGCATTGAACGTGTCCAAGTTCTCTTGGGTCGAGAAATAGTAAGCCACACCATCGTGAACGGCGGTGAACTTCGCAGCGCCTTGGATGCGATTGCCGGTGTTGATGAAGGCAACTGTGTCGACGCCGTGAAGTGCAAGCGGAGCGCTCGCAGCGGTCAGGCCAGAGGACACATTGTATTCATCAGCAGCGATGGCTGCGGTCGAGGAAAGAGCAGTCATGGCAACTGCGGCGGCAATCGAGATTTCTTTAAGCATTTTATTTCCTGTCAGCTTTTTTATTCGATATTTCGGGGGGTGTGGTTCAAGTCGCTGTGGCGACTTGAGAGTTTACGACCGGGAAGTCGATTTGGGTTTCAGTCAAATGGTTGAAGTAGTTCGTGAAAATGTTGGCCATTACTTGACCGAAGATTTCCAGGATTTGCTGATCGGCAAAGCCGTTGGCACGCAGAGTGTCCAAGGTCGCGTCACTGACACGGCCTTTTTCGCTGACAACTTCGCGAGCGAAATCGAGAACAAGTCGAGTTCTGGGATCTTCTGATGTCCCCCCCAGATTGCGGGTCATCTCGTCTTGTGAAATGCCAGCCATCTTGCCGAGAGCGGTGTGGGCAGAAGCGCAGTAGTCGCAGGTGTTCGCACCAGCAACCGCAAGCGCGATCTGTTCGTTCAATTGGGCCGACAGAGTTGCCGATCCAAGTGATCCTGAAAGACTGAGATACCCTTCCAGAACGGCCGGTGAGTTTGCCATGGTCCCGAAAATGTTCGGCACCATGCCCAGGTTTGATTTAACATTGGCCAGCAACTCTGCAGCCTTTGGATCAGCTGCTTCGATAGTCAGGGGTTCGATACGCGCCATGTTTGCTCCTTCGTTTGGGTGGCGATGGAGCGTTAGTTACGCTTGATGGACTTTAAGGCAATATATTGCATTTAAATAGCGATGGATGGCAAACTCAATTGGACGATATGCAAATTTAGGCGTGGGAATGGCGATATTGCGTTGGGGTTTCACCGAATTTGGCAACAAAAGCGCGGGTGAAAGCGGCAGGTGATTGGTAGCCTGTCTGACTCGCAATTTGCTGCACATTGATCCTGTTTGTTTCGAGCAGAGCCAGCGCCTTTTGCAGCCGCCAATCGGTCAGATAAGCCATCGGACCTTGCCCCATCAGGCTCGCAAACCGATCAGCAAAGCTACTGCGCGACATGCCAACCTCTTTGGCAAGGCTGCCAACCGTCCAGGGGTTTTGCAGATCCTTGTGAATGATCGCCAGCGCCTGACCGATTTTGGGGTCTCGAAAGCCACTCAGCGCGGGTTGCAGTTGGTCGTTCTCTTTGCTCTCGATCCCCAACCGCATCAATTCAATGAACATGACCTCTGACAGACGGCGGACCGAAGCATCCAGTCCGGCACGATTGGAAAACATATGCCGACTGATTAGACGCAGAATATCATCCAACCATGAGTTTTCAGCGCGCATCGCTGAAGTAACAATCAGATGGTCCGGCATCGCACGGAGCATGGCGTGATCAGCTTTTTCGCGAAACGTGAAGTGACCGCAAACAAGCTGGGTGCTCGCGGTGGCGTCCCCGGTGCCTACTCTTAAAACCCCATTTCCGTCGTATTCCACTTGCTCTAGCACCGTCTCGAGTGGCGGGGCCTCATCGACCGGAGTATCGGACAAGATGTGCGTCTGCCCCCGCGGAATAAGCACAAGATCACCCGGATTCAGGACCTTCGCCCGATTGCTCGGGAGGGTGACCGTACATTGACCTTGCACAACAAGGTGAAACCTTGCGGCCCCTTGCAGCACCGGCACTGTTACAGACCATGGCGGAGAAAAGTCGGTGCGAAAATAAAGCGCCCCGTTGAGATCCAGCGTGTTCAGAATGTCATCGAGAATATCCATCCAAAATAGCCTAAGCTTTCGCAGATCGTCCGACAAGAACCCCAGAGGCACTCATACGTACAAGTTCTTTTGCAGATCGTCCGATCTGACCTGCCTCCAACCAAAGTACTATGCGGCTCGTGACGATATGTCCGTTTTCACCCCTAAGAGTGAGATGTTCATCGCTAGGCCGTTGTTGGGTCGTGAACGGACTGTCGGGTTTTGTTGGCTTAGATCGCGGAAGCTGACATTCGGCTCATCGACCCAATTGCGGACGTTTGGTCTCAATGCTAGCAAACAGGCATTCAAGCAAAACTAGGAGTGCCCCATCCTAAATCACATTGACCCGCGTGGCCGAACCTCAAGACTGCAATTCTGGATTGCTACGGCAATAGCTGTGCTCGTTTGGTTATTGGCCTATTCCGTGCGTGATTTGTCGGGTGGCGTAATCTCCGCAGGCATCTTTGTTTGTGTGGCCATTGTGCTCCTGTCAGTTACAGCGAGGAGGTTACATGACGCCGGTTTATCGCGATTTTGGGTTTTGCTTGCGCTCTTTCCATTTTCGGTGACTTGGGACTTGGGTGGGCTGAATGTCGGTTTCGTTGATGTCCATCTTGTCGCCTTGGACGATCTAATCAGGAACGCGCCATTCGTGTTCGGCATGATGTCTCCTACCTCTTCGAATGCAGAAGAGTTGAATGCCAAAGAAGCTTACAAGCTCGAGCAAGCGTAGTCCGCTTTCCCCCCCCAATTCCGGACTTTACGGGCTGATTGGAATAGGCCGTGAGCGGACTGTCGGCTTTTGCCGAAAATTCAAAGGCGGAACTACCTTCTTTATCTTTGGTATCGCTGTGGGATTTGGGATCGCTTAAAGTTTCCAATGCCCTCATTGGGTCGAAATCGTCGGCAAGCGCTACATCAATTTTCGAATGATATTTGTCGGACTCGAGGAGCAGTCGAAATGGATGCCAGTATCTGGCCTGGATAAACGCTCAGCTTCTTCTGGAGCGCAAGGCTGTCAAACCCATTATGTCGGACAGGCTGTAGGCAAACGCTTGTTTCTCTTTTGTTCGTTTTCTGGCCAAGCTTTCTTCTGCTGCGCATAAATGGTACTCTGCGGCGATTTTGTACAATCCGGACGGTAGGAGTCCTGTACAGTCTCGGCGTAGGGGGCGAGAGGAGTTATGTCTGTAAAACAACACCTTGGTCTTCTGACGGCTCTGTCCGTCACGACGTTCTGCGTTCCGTCGGCCGCGCAGACAGTCGAGGAACTCGATGCGATATCCGATACGACGAACGAGGAGGAAAGCGGTATCCGTTTCGCCGAAGAACAGGCGGCACGCGGCGAATGGCTGGAGGCGATCTCGACACTCGAACGCGTGCTGGCGACCAATCCCAAATCGCGTCGGGCGCAATTGTTGCGTTCGCTTTACCTGTGCCGGATCGACGACCGGACGGGCGCTGCCGTCGAATTCGTCAAGATCAGGAAAAAGAAGAAAAACAGGGAACTCCGCGAAGATGTCCGCGCGCAATGCGGTTTCGCCAGGGAGGATTGAACGATGGCCAGGTTTATTTCGTCACATCGCTCCATCCGACACCACGCGCTCGTCGCCTGCGCGGCCCTGGCCCTGGCAAGCGGCGGTACGCTCGCGGCACAGCCGGTTGAAATCGGGATCGCCGCGACGGTCAGGGGCGATGTCGATATTCGCACCTCGGACAGTCGCAAATGGCGCGATATCGTTCGCAAGCAACGCATCGCGTGGGGCGACATGATCCGTACTGGCAGCAAGGGCCAGCTACACATCCTGTTGCTCGACCGTTCCAATTTCACCATCGTCCCGAACACGCGGATCACAATCGATCGCTTCGTGTACAATCCCGAGGAAAGCCGTTCGTTTGTCGTGCGGATGATCGAAGGCGCGTTCCGGTTCATGTCGGGCCGCAGGACTCCCAATTCCACAGCCAGGATCGACACTCCCACGGGCACGATCGGCATTCGCGGAACGATCATCGACGGGATCGTCGGCGAAGAGGCCGCGGACATCGCCGAGGATGAACCTTTCATCGGTGACGATGTCGACCATGACGAAGACACAGCAACGCTGGTCGTGTTGCGCGGCCCCGGCGCCGAAACGGCGGGCGGTCTGACGCCGGGCCTGGCTAATGTGACCGCGGCCGGGCGGACTGTGATGCTCGATCAGCCCGGTCTGGCTGCTTACATCCCGCGCCTGGGCGCGCAGCCTATTGGCCCGTTCCCCATCTCGACGTCGGGTCTGTCGAAGCTGCAGGACGAATTGCAACCATCGGTCACACGCGCCAATAGCGGCGGTTTCATCGGCAAGGTCCTCGCCGGTCTGGCGGCGGCGGCGGCCGTCGCAATCCTGCTTAACAATGAGGATGAGGACGATCCGAACAATCCGATCGTGGACGGCGGGCATACGGACGATTCAACTGCCGATGACGGACGAGGCGGCCAGGTCGAATGATCGCGCGCTATTTGGCGGTCGCCCGATAGACGCCATCCCAGCCAGGCGGTGGTGGGTCGATGCGCAATCCGGCGATCCTTCGGCGATAGGTATCGCAGAGTCCGACAGCCCCATGCCTTTCATAGCCCGACCGTAGCCGCTCGAGCAGACTTTCGGCTTTGTCCCAGTCCGTCGCGCGATAGGCTGCCAGCATCTCGGCATGCCTGTTGGCGAGCATGGCGAAACCGTCCGATCGGGCGGTCTTCTCATCGCCCAGCAGCGCGAAAACCGTCTCGGGCGTCTCGCGGCCGACTACCCGGATATGATCGAGTTCCAGCATCGCGAAACCGTCCAGCTCGCTGGCAAGAGAACTGCCGGCCAGGATGGCGACGCCGTACTGCTTGGTCAGCCCCTCGAAACGCGAGGCAGTGTTCACCGTGTCGCCGATCAGCGAATAGGATAGTCGCTGGGCGGACCCCATGTTGCCGACGCAGCACAGGCCCGAATTGAGGCCGATGCCGATCTTCACATCATCGGGCCAGGCCTGCCCCTGCTGTCCGGGCATGTCGCGGTTGAGTCGCTCCAGCCCGGTAATCATCGCCAGCGCGGCCCGGGCGGCGTTGCGGTGCTGGTCGGGATCGTCGAGCGGGGCGTTCCAGAATGCGAGGATCGCATCGCCGATGAACTTGTCGATCGTCGCCTTGTGTTCGAGCAGGATATCGCACATCGGCGTCAGGAATCCGACCAGGAAGTCGATCAGTTCCTGCGGCTCCATCTGTTCTGAAATGCCCGAAAAGCCGCGGATGTCGCAGAACAGCACGGTCATGTCGCGTTCTTGCCCGCCCAGCTCCAATTGTTCGGGATCGGCGGCGATCCGCTTGACCAGTTCGGGCGAGAGATAGCGGTCGAAGGCGTTGTGGATGTAGGCTCGCTGACGCTCCTCGCGGTAAAAGCTGAGCACGGTCTGCACGGTATAGACCAGCGCGATGGCGAGTGCGGGATAGGTCGGATCGAACAGGTAGCGTGCCTGCGAGAAAGCGAGCCAGCTACCGCCGGCAACCCCGGCAATTCCGAGTCCGCCGACCAGCGCGCCAACCGTCGCGCCCAGCCGCGGAAGCATCAGCGCCAGCCCGCCGCCGAGCAACAGGACAAGGAAGAATTCGAGTCCGCGTGCCCAGTCGGGCCGGGTAAGGAAATGGCCAAGCCACATCTGTTCCGCCGCCTGGGCATGGACCAGCACGCCGGCCTGGCGCGGGTTGAGCGGGGTGGCGACGATATCGCGCAAGCCCTGGGCGCCGGTCCCGACGAATACGATCCGGCCGCCGAACAACTCGGCCAGCTCTTCCTCCGGTACATCCCCTGACAGCACCCGCCATGCCGGCACCGCCCGTTCGGGCACGCGTTCGGTATAG
>JANQPE010000073.1 GCA_028289565.1 Parerythrobacter sp. | reverse complement strand
GCACCGGCGCAAAGATCGATCACCGTTTCATCTGGCTGCGCGCCAACGGCACGGCACGCCCACTGGCTGCCATGATCCTGTACTTCGATGTACCCGTCGCGGTAGGCTGGCCACTGCTCGACCCGGGCTCCGGTCGCAAGACGCAACGCCTGTGGCGCGGCCAGTTCCTCGCCCGGTTCCGGCAGCTCGACGGTCTCACGGTCGGCCTTGAGCGTGTTTACCCGTATGTCGAGGGGCGCGCGTTCGAGCAGGCCTGCCATTTCTTCCCTCTCGATGCCCGACCTCGCCAACCGCGTAACGAGCCAATCAGGCGCAATACCGCCCTGCGCGGATTCTTCATCCATGGCGATCGATGCAGGGCCGTATTTCGACCCGTCGAATAGCGGCGCGATGGCCGGGTCGATTTCGGCCAGCCGCAGCATTGCCCCACGCCCGGTCGCGGGAACCGGCCCGCAGGCCCGGATTGCGCTGTAAACCAGCTCGCGGATCGCGCGACGGTCTTTCGACCCGGCAAACCGGTGCGTGCGTGCCCATTCGGCAATGATCCGATCCGCGGGTGCGCCCTGGGTTCTGGCGGCCTCGATAACGGAATCGAGAATCTCGATGGCCGACTGAACGCAAGCGGAAGGTGTCATTCCCGAGTCCTAACCTCGTCACTCTCGCGAAGGCGGGAGTCTAGTAAAGATTCCACTAGCATCGGGTTCGGCTGGATTCCCGCCTTTGCGGGAATGACGAATATGAGAAGCAACCATCCCCTTAGCGCGTCGGATAATTCGGCGCTTCGCGGGTGATCGCAACATCATGCACATGGCTTTCGTTGAGGCCGGCATTGGTGATCTGCACGAATTTCGCGCGTGTACGCAATTCTTCTATCGTCGCCGAGCCGGTATAGCCCATCGCCGCCTTCACCCCGCCAACGAGCTGGTGGATCACGTCCGCCGCCGGCCCCTTGTAGGGGACCTGTCCCTCAATTCCCTCGGGAACCAGCTTCATCGCCGACACATCCTGCTGGAAATAGCGGTCGGCGCTGCCGCGCGCCATCGCGCCCACGCTGCCCATGCCGCGATAGCTCTTGTAACTGCGCCCTTGGTAAAGGAAGGTCTCGCCCGGGGCTTCGGCGGTACCGGCCAGCATCGAGCCGACCATCACGGTCGACGCCCCAGCCGCGAGCGCCTTGGCCGCATCGCCCGAGGTCCGCAGGCCACCATCCGCGATGACCGGCACCTGTGCCTTGGCCGCTTCCTCAGCGCTGTCCATGATCGCGGTCAGTTGCGGCACGCCAACGCCCGCCACAACACGCGTCGTGCAGATCGAACCCGGTCCGATCCCGATTTTCACCGCATCGGCCCCGGCATCGACCAGGGCGCGGGTAGCTTCGGCAGTGGCAACATTGCCGGCCACCACCTGTACCGAATTGGACAATTTCTTGGCTGCTTCGACAGCACGCGCCACTTCCCTGTTGTGACCATGCGCAGTGTCGATAATCACCACATCAACCTCGGCCTCGATCAATGCCTTCGTGCGCGCGAACCCCTTATCGCCAACAGTGGTCGCCGCCGCCACCCGCAAACGGCCCGCCTCATCCTTCGTCGCATCGGGATAAGTGACGGCCTTCTCGATATCCTTGACGGTAATCAGGCCAATACAGCGATAGTCGTCGTCAACGACCAGCAGCTTTTCGACCCGCCTTTGATGGAGCAGGCGGCGTGCCTCCTCCTGGCCAGTGCCAAGCGGAACTGTGGCGAGATCCTCGGTCGTCATCAGTTCGCGGACCGGCTGATCCGGGTTCTCCGTGAAACGCACATCGCGATTGGTCAGGATACCAACCAGCTTGCCCCCACTGTCGGTTACCGGGATGCCGCTGATCCGGTTCTGCGTCATCATCGCCTGCGCTTCGCCCAGAGTGGCATCGGGGGAGATGGTAATCGGGTTCACCACCATCCCGCTTTCGAATCGCTTGACCGCCCGTACCGCCGCGCATTGCTGCGCGGTGTCGAGATTGCGGTGCAACACCCCGATTCCGCCGAGTTGCGCCATGACGATCGCCATGTCCGCCTCGGTCACCGTGTCCATCGCGGCGGATAGGATCGGGATGTTGAGCCCGATCCCACGCGTCAGCCTGGTGCTCGTATCCGCCATCGCCGGCAGAATATCGCTTTCCGCCGGGCGCAAGAGCACATCGTCAAAGGTAAGGCCGAGGGGAATTTCGTTTTGTGCCACTGGCTGTCTTTCCGGCGAGAATCGTGGCGGTCCATGTAACCGCACTTCGTGACACCCGCTAGTGGCCCAGTGGAATTATTCCTCGGGTCGTGGATAGACCGCCACATCGGCAAAATGGCGCACCAGCGCCATGTGCAGCAGTACATCCTGCGCCGCGCCGCCCAGTTCGATTCCTGCTGCCTCATCCGCGGGTCCATGGTAACGCTCGCGCTCGTAGCGCCTGACGAGGCCGGGATGGGCAAAGGCCCCGGAAAGCATCAGTGTCGGGACATCGCGCTGCAAAAGCGCCCAGCCATCCTGCCGCCGTACGAATTGCCGCGCGAAATCGCGCTCCACGATTCGGCGCCCCATCCGCTCTACGATTACCGTCACATCCCGGTCGAGTGGGGTCATCCCCTCGCCGACGAATGCGATGTCCGGGCCGCGCGGGGCAAGCGCGACGGCATCGAGATTGAAAGCGGCCACCACGGTATCGAGCGGGATCGGCGGATTGTCGGCGAAAGCCTGCGCCCCGAGCAGACCCCACTCCTCGGCCGTAGTGGCGAGGAAATATACGTCGCGATCCAACCGGGGACCCGATCCCAGCCGGCGGGCAAGCTCGGTCAACGCAGCCAGTCCGCTGGCATTATCGACCGCGCCGTTGCAGATTCTGTCCTGCGCATCGGCATCACCGCAAATACCGAAATGGTCCCAGTGGGCCAGCAGCAGCACCGCACCCGTTTCGGGCCGTTTCCCCGGCAGGCGCGCGACGAGGTTGTGAGTCTTGACCGAAGCGACCGCCGACGTCGCTTCCAGCGTGGCACTGATCCCCATCGGCACAGGCCTGAAGTCCGCCTCATCCGCCCGCGCGACCAGGCGGGAAAATTCTTCCTTGCCGAACAGCGCTTGCGCATCGCCTATTCCGACATAGCCAACCAGTGCATCGCCCGCATCGTCGGCAGCGAGCCTGTAGAAACCCTGCCGTCGGCGCTCGGCAAGGAAAGCCATGGTACGCCGCTCGCCAACCACGAGGACAGCCGCAGCGCCCGATGCAATCAGCGTATCGAGCCGGTCTGCGGCGAGATCGTCGCGCCACAGCATGACCGCTACCCGTCCAGCCAGTTCGGACCGGTCGACTTCGGCCCCCTTTTCACCAACGAACAGTAGCGGCGCGCGTTCGACCAGGTCGCGCGTACCCGAAGTGAACAGCGCCACTGCATCATCGGGAACGGCCATTCGCCGGCCGTCGCGGCGAAATTCCATCCGGCTTGCGGCAGGGGTCGTCAATGTCAGTTCCACCGGGGCGAACCACGGATTCGCCGGATCGTTGGTACCCGATTCCAGGCCAGCGACCTGCCAGGCATTTGCAAGGTAGCGCAATGTCTTCGCCTCGCCCTCGGTACCAGGGCGACGCCCTTCATATTCGTCGCTTGCAAGTATCTCGATATGCGTGGCCATGGCGCGTTCGAGCGCAGCAAGACCGCCCCCACGCGAAGCCTCGCCCGGCGGCACCGGGGAACAGGCGACAGCCAGCGCCGGCAGCAATGCGGCCCACCCCAGTCTGCGCATGACCCTTTTTGCCCTCCTAAATCGTCACTCGGCGGTCCAGCCGCCATCGATGCTCCAGTTCGCACCGGTCACGTTGCCCGCTTCCTCGCGACACAGGAACACTGCCAGTGCACCGATTTCCTCGGGCTGAACGAACTTCTTGGTCGGTTGCTTGGCAAGCAGGACATCGTTGATCACTTCTTCGCGGGAAAGCCCGCGCGCTTTCATCGTATCGGGGATCTGTCCCTCGATCAGCGGGGTCCAGACATAGCCCGGGCTGATACAGTTTGCGGTCACACCCGTCTGCGCCAGTTCGAGCGCTATGGTCTTGGTAAAACCGGCTATGCCGTGCTTCGATGCGTTGTAGGCGCTCTTGAACGGCGAAGCAGTGAGCGAATGCGCGCTTGCCGTATTGATGATCCGGCCCCAGCCCCTTTCCTTCATTCCGGGCACTGCAAGGCGCGTCGTGTGAAACGCGGCGGTCAGGTTGAGAGCGATGATCGCATCCCACTTGTCGGCCGGGAAATCCTCCACCGGCGAGACGAACTGCATCCCGGCATTGTTGACCAGAATGTCGAGCGGGCCGGCTCGCTCCATCATCGCCTCGATCTCGTCCGGATCGAGCAGGTTCACACCCGAATGCGTCGCACCAAGCTCGTCGCAAAGCGCGGCGATCTCGCCCTCCTCGCCAAATCCGTTGAGCACCACTTCGGCGCCTTCTGCCCGCAGCGACCGCGCCATCGCCAGCCCGATACCCGAGGTCGAACCGGTCACCAGGGCACGTTTTCCATCGAGGAACATTCACTTCTCCCGCACATTGGCAAACTAGAACTTTGCGTTGGCGCGCTTTCGCTGGCAACATTGCGCCTGTCCAGCCAATATCCCCAGCGGGATATGTTACTTAGAGGTTTTTAGGGGAAGAAAATGCGGCTCAATCCGTTCAATCCAGACTCTGTCCGGGTAGAAGACCAGCGGGGAGGCCGCTTTCCCGGCGGCGGCGGCGGCAAGGTCGGCTGCGGAACGCTCATCATCGTACTCATCGGCGCGCTCATATTCGGGGTCGATCCGGCGCAGATGCTCGGCGGGCTCGAACAGACCCAGCAACAGAGCGCGCCGGCCCAGGGCGGCCGGACGGTCGAGGAAAGCTGTGCGGTCAACCAGTATAGCCAGGAAAGCTGCGCAGCTATCTCCTCGCTCAACGAGACATGGCAGCCCGAATTCCAGCGGGCGGGCATTCGCTTCCAGCAACCTAAGCTGGTGTTCTACGACCGGCGCGGACGCTCGGGCTGCGGTGCCGCGCAATCTGCGATGGGGCCGTTCTATTGCCCCGCCGATAACGGGATCTACATCGACACCTCGTTTTACGACGTCATGTCGCGGCGCATGGGCGCCCGCGGAGACTTCGCGCGCTACTACGTGATCGCGCACGAATACGGCCACCATATCCAGAACCTGACCGGCCTCGCTGCACAGGTCCGCAGCGCGCAGGCGCAGAATCGCCGCCGCGCGAACGACCTGCAAGTCCGTATGGAATTGCAGGCCGATTGCTATGCCGGGGTCTGGGCGGGCAAGAACCGCAACCTGATCGATGCGGGCGACATGGAAGAAGGGTTGCAGGCCGCCAGCGCCATCGGTGACGATACCTTGCAGCGGCAGGCCGGGCAGCGGGTCAACCCGGAAAGCTTTACCCATGGGTCCAGCGCGCAACGCGTTCAGGCGCTGCGGCTCGGCATGGAGACAGCCGATGACACGGCATGCGACCGGTATTTCCAGATACAGTAAGGCAACGGGGCTGGCCCTGGCGCTGGCCGCCGCGCCTGCCGCGGCGCAGGAAGAAGCGAAGAACGTCCGCGACCGTACGCCCGGGATGGTCGACATCGCGGCCACGCCTGTCCAGGATCTCAACCTGACGCGCGACGAAATCCCCGAGGCCCTGACCGATGCGGTCGTGGCGCCCTATGCGAGCGAACAGCTGACCGATTGTGCGGCGCTCGGGCGCGAAATCGCGCGGCTCGACGCGGTGCTCGGCCCGGATCTCGATATCGAAACCGAAGACCGCGACGACCTGACTCTCGGCAAGGCGGCCAAGAGCGTGGTCGGTTCGCTGATCCCGCTTCGCGGCGTAATTCGCGAAATCACCGGCGCCGCAAGCCACCAGCGCAAATTCGAAAATGCGATCTATGCCGGGGCCGTTCGTCGCGGCTACCTGAAGGGGCTGGGCGAACAGCGGGGTTGCGCCTATCCGGCTCGCCCGGCTTTCGCACGTGTAAGTGTCGGCAGGAAAGACCGGGTTGAAGCATCCCTGCGAACCGAACCCCAATCAATCGAATCTCAAGACGCGAAACCGGGAAAAGCCGAAACCCGGTTCGTTTCCGCCCCCGTGATCCAGCAGACCGGCGACTGACGCGGGGCATGCCCCCAGTGAAGAAAGGGTCAGTGAAGGAAGAGCCCCCACGCCATATCTGGCAATCGCCTTACCCGGCGGTGATCGCGGTCTGCGCCACCCGCCACTGATGCTGCCGGTCGCTGACCAGGGCATAGACGAATATCAGCGGTATGAGCAGCACAACGCCGATCAGCGCTGCGAAAAGGAGCTTGATTCCCGGAGATCGTTCACGCCTCATTCCATCCTCCCATCGGCGCGACGAACCGTGCATTGGGAGCGATGACTGAATTGCTCCTGAGCCGATGTCCGACGCAGAAAAAAGGCGGAATCGCCCTCCACGATCCCGCCTTCCCTCACGCCAGACTGGGGGTCAATGGCGTTTATGAATACATGGCCTAGTTGCTGTCCTTCCAGTTCGCGATCCGCTCGTCGAGAGCCTTGAGAACGGTTTCGCGGATTTCGGCATCAATATCCCTGTTCCCGGCAATTGCCTCGCGCGCGCGCTCGAGGCCCGACAGGGCTTGCGCAATGATATCGCTTGTGCACAGCATGACGACCTCCCGGCCATTCTCGCCGACGCGCCGGCCGTGCTTTCCATCATCGTCGCACTCAACGCTGATTTCGGTCAGGTGGCCCTGTGCATTCCTGAGTTCGATCATGGCCTTCTTCCGCGCATGGCGCGCTTCCTCGAGCGCTTCATCCATATCGGCAAGGCCTTCTTCGATTTCGGCCATGATCCTGGCACGCTCTTCGTCGGTCAACCTCCGGCCGTCGCTGGTGACGACCCGGCGATCGACCTTCCTGACTACCTTGCGCTGCCCCTCGCCATCGGTGTCCTCGTCGACGCTCTGGCGGATCACGACAACTCGCTGGCCGTCATCCCCTTCCTCAACCGTCTCGGGAGCTTCCAGAGCTTCCACGCTTGCCTGCAACACTAGCGGGGCTGGCGGTGCGGGAGGGACGGGAGGCGCGGGCGGTGCCACCGGAGCGACAGCCGGAGCCGGCGGTGGCGCAGGAGGAACCGGTGCGGCAGGAGCCATCTCCGCATAGGTAATCGAAGCCGTCAGCGGC
>JANQPE010000058.1 GCA_028289565.1 Parerythrobacter sp. | reverse complement strand
GCCCCGGCACCCGTCTGCGAGAATGCGCTCAGCGCCTGTGAGGCGTCCGACACGGCATAGGAGGTAGTAACCGTCCCATGCGCGATTTCACCGGTCTTGCGGTAATGGTCGAGCACCGCCTGCAGATCGCCCGGCGTGCCCGTGCTGCGCAGGCTCAGATCAGATACCAGGAAGTTCTGCAAATCCGATCCGCTGGCGCTCAGGCCGTTGGCCCCGATCCACGCAATCAGACTGGCCTGTTCCGCATCGGTGAACAGCCGTTGCTCTCTACCGGTCGGTCCGGTGGTTATCTCATGCTGCGGCGCGCCGGGGCTGAACTGACGACGGCGGAACCCGTCCCCACCCTCAACCTCAGCCGCTGCCGCGCCGGCGCCAGCGATCCCCTGATCGGCCAGGGCGGCGGCTGCCGTTATGGCGCCTTCGCTATCGCTCAGCCCCGGCGCGATGGGCGCCAGCAGCGAGGCGAGCAGGGGATCGGTTTCGCTGGGGACATATCCTCGAAGCGACGTATTCACGATATCGCCGCTCAGCGCATCACCGATGGTCTGCCGCTTGCCCTGGGCAGGCGCCTCGTCGATCCGTGGTTTCAGTGCGCCCCCGATCGCACGCCCGATGGACTGCCCGATCACATCGGGCAGGCCGGCGGTAATGTTATCGCCGAAGCTGGAGCCATTGATCGCCGAGCGCGTGGCGGCGCTGGCGATCAGGCTCGCTGCGCCCACGCCGGTATGGCGGGCGATGTTGGTAAACGAGCGGTTCGCGCCTTCGCCCGAGAGCGGCTTGAGCCTGCCGCCCAGACCTTCGCCCACACCCGCCGCGCCGCGCAGGCTCGCCTGCAGTGCGCCGCTCTTCACAGCAGAGAACGCACCCTTCCTGAAGATGCCGCCCTTGCCCAGGCCACCGCCAACCGCGCCGCTGAGCGCCGCCAGCGGTTCACCTGTACAAGACCGTTCGGCCCCTCGGGAATTCCTTCAGCTCGCAAATATGCTTGGAGACGGCTCGCGCTACGGCGATCCACAAAGCTGCCAAGGCGGAATCTCGGATTGCAGTTTACTCGTCGTCTGTCTTGAAGATTTGCTCTTCAAAATCGTTCAGCAGATGAGCGGCCTTGTCCTCCTCGCCGGCTTTATAGGCCGCGTAAGACTTGTCGAGCATCTGGTTGAGCACAGCCCGTTTGTAGCCCCATTCCTCTTCCGGATAGGCAACCGTTACACCCTTGCGCAATTGCACAAAAGCGCGATCAAGATTCATCTGCTCATCATCGGGCATGAAGTCTTCGTGAGGAAACTGATCTGGAGCATAGCATCGGACATAGGCTATATGGTCCCACAAATCATCGACACTTCGAACGTCAAACATGTATCACCCTAAGGATAGAAAGAGTAACTACCAAACGCCTGCGGGCGTACAATGGTGATACGGTCACCACCCGAATAGCTCCTAAATCCGGTTATTTGCGTGCTATTATACGACTTCGTTCCAACCGTTGCATCAAAAATCCGACCTGCGCCCGGGACGCGGACATCCGGACGGACATAGGCGCCGCTTCCGGCAGGATCGCGCAACCAACGATTGATCTGTACAAGACCGTTCGGCCCTTCGGGAATACCCTCTGACCGCAAATAATCCTTCAAGCGAGCCGAGCTTAGGCGATCCACCTCAGCACCTACTCGCGTATTACGATTACCTCTCAGCAGATCTCTCGCCTCAACTCGCTGAGCCGCGACATACGCGTCATCGACAAAGCCCTGATACCTGGTGCCGATGGCGTCGGCGAGTTCGGATGTGGTCCTAAATCCCGATCTTCCGATCAGCGGCCCGACAAATTCAGCATCGGATACTGTATGGGCCGTCGTGATGCTTGCTGTGCGCCTTGCGGTTGTTCGCATGCTGCTCACACCGCCGATAGCCGCTTCGAGGAAGACCCCATCCGCAAGATCGCGCGGATTGGCATAGGCGGTGCCTTCGCGGGCAAGGCTTGTTGCCGTGGCAAAGCCGCCGGTGAGATAGGCCCCGTAGTAATTGAGATTGCCAAGCGCGATATTACCGGCACCCGACAGATAGCTGCCTGACGAGAACTGGCGGCTGCCCTGCTCGATCTGCACGCTGGCGGGGTTCTGGAGATAGAACAGATTGGCCGCATAGCCACCGCCAAGCGATATGTCGGCCGCCTTGATCGTGCCGTGCTGCACCGCCGACGCATCGAACCGGGCAACCCCGTCGAGTGCCGGCGATGTC
This sequence comes from Parerythrobacter sp., assembly GCA_028289565.1. Classification (GTDB taxonomy): domain Bacteria; phylum Pseudomonadota; class Alphaproteobacteria; order Sphingomonadales; family Sphingomonadaceae; genus JANQPE01. The sequence goes on along the minus strand of JANQPE010000058.1, from coordinate 17,847 downwards.
AGCTCGAAGCCGGTAATCGCATCGAGATCGTAAGAGGCCAGATCATCGGTGGCGGAGATGGTGATCGGCCCGGCATTGGCGGATGCGATGTTGCCGGCGAGGCTGCGATAGAAGTCGGCATTCTGCTGGGCCACGGCGCTGTAGGCGGGATCGTTCTTGACCGCTTCCCATGCTTTCGCCCTGTCCAGCGCTTCCTCTATCGTGGTTGCCGGACCCACAAGATCATAATCGCCTTCGGGTATTGCCAGACGCGGATCGGGCAAGGCCCCGCCAATCGCCGATGCCAGGGCCAGAACCCCGCCTCCGCCTCCACCGGTAGCGATCGCAGGCCGCGCCTCGACCGCCTTGCGCGCGGCCACGCTTGGATCGTGGATGGCTCTGCCCAGCACCCCGCCCACGGCCTGTCCGATGACATCGGGGATGGCGGCGCGCAGGTTATCGCCGAACGATGAGCCGTTGAGGGCCGAGCGGGTCGCCGCATTGGCGATGGCGGAGGCGGTATGCGCCGCTACCTGCGCTCCGAAGCTGCTCCCGAGCTGGCTGCCCACACCGAACCCGGCCGCCGCGCCCACGCCCGCCGCCGCGACGCCTGCGAAGGAGAACTTGGCTTGCAGCCCGGTGGCGGTGGCGATCCCTTGCGTGAGCGCGCTGGCCGCCGCGCCGGTAATCCCGGCATTGGCCGCTGCCTTGAAGCTGCCCCTGGCCGCGCCCGAGAACACGTCGAGTTTGCCGCCGATTCCCTTGGCGATGCCCGCCGACAAGGCGCTGATCGCCAGTCCCTTGAACGAGAACTTGTCCTGGATGCCGGTGGCAAGCCCGACACCCTGGCTCGCCACACTGCCCAGTGCCGCATTGCCGATTGCGGCGGCTATCCCCGTCCCGCCGATGGGGGCGATCACGCTCACCGCCACCGCGACCACCGCCAGCAATATCGCCCCGATCACCCCGCAGTTCTTGCCGTTCTTGGGCGGCTGGGGGGTTCCGGGCTGGGTGTCGCCGATGGAGCGCGCCGGGTCGTAGGGCTGGAGGCTCGCGGCGTTGTGCGTGTTGCGCATCACGCCTGCCGGCACGCGGATCGTCCGCCCGGCCGACAGCGCGGTGTTGGCACCGATCCCGTTCGCCTCGGCCAGCTTGTACCACAGCGAGCTGTCGCCCCACACGGCCTGGGCCACCTGGCCCAGCGTCTCGCCCCCGCGCGCCCGGTACTGGCCCGAACCCGCCTGGTGCGTCTCCGCGTTCACTGCATTGTAGGCAAGGCCGAAGTCCGCATGCACCTCGCCCGCAGTCGCCCCGCCCCTGAACGGGCCCGGATCGTCGGGGCGCTCGCTCGTGCGCCGCTCGATCGCCTCGGCGTAATCGACATTGTGCGTCCCGTCGCTCGAGATCTCTCCCATCCGCTTGCCGCCGAAGAAGTAGGAGCGCGTCGCCGGCGTGGTGGCGAAGTTGACGCTCACCTCCTCGCGTTGGAGGATCTCGCCGTTCATGCCGGTCTCGTAATACTTGGTGTGCGAGTTGTACCCGCCCCCCGTGCCCACCAGCACCAAATGATCGTTGCGGTCGTAATGGTAGAACGTGTTCGCGGTCCCGTCCCGGTTCACCAGCCCGATCCGGTATTGCTGGGCCCCGTCGCGCCAGTCGTATTCGTAGCTCGTATAAGCGTCGGCATAGTCGCTGTCCGCGCTCGAGCCGTAGACCGGGCTCGCCGACCCGTTCAGCCAGTTCTTGGTCTCACTGTAATAGAGCTGCGAACCCGTGGACGAACCCACCGAGCCCGAACCGGTGATCGCCGACGGCGTCCCCCCGGTCCCGTCCGCCGAATAGTGGTTCACGGTGTGCGCATAGAGCCAGTCGCTCCCGCCCGCCCCATCGTCCTGCCGGGTCTTCGATTTCTCCGCAATCACCTGCCCGCGGGCGCTGTACACCAGCGAGTGGCGCTCATGCACCAGCGTGCCCGATGCATCGTATTCCGCATGGCCGGTGATCCGCCCCAGCGCATCGAAGCTGCTGGTCGCGCGCGTCACGCCGCCGATGGTGACCGCAGTCATCCGGTCGCCCGCATCGTAGGCATAGGCTTCCTGCGCGCCGGTGCCGCTCTGCGCAGTCGCGCGCTGCCCGGTGACGGTATAGGCGATGTCGGTGCCGCTCGTACCGCGCACGATGGTCGAACCGCTCCGGATACCGTCGGCCACCACCATCCGGTTCATTGCGTCGTAGCGGTACCACAGCTCCTGCGTCTGGGTGGTCGACGACTGGGTGCCATTGAGGCCCATCGGGCGATAAGTCGTGTCGATGCTGCGGACATTGCCGTTCGCATCGTAGGCCCAGGTCTTGTCCACGTTATGCGCACCGGAGACGGCATCGTCGTAATAGCGCGTCATCCGCCCCAGCGCGTCGTATTCGGCATGGCCGTCCTGCAGGATCTCGGTGCTGGTGGTGTAGACGATCGGCACCGCCGTGGGCGCAAGCGCGGTGTAGAAGGGAGCGTGGAGGCTCACGAACAGCTGCGCGTCGGGATCGCCCTCTTGCGCGTTGAGCCACTGGTCCTTCAGCTCGGGAAGCGAGTACTGGTCGAAGACATAGTCGTACGGGCCGCCGCCAAGGCCCCCGCCGGCGCCGCCTTCACCGGGAGGGCCTCCGCCGCCGCCAATGGGAGGGGGACCGCTCGGACCCTCACCCGGCTCGCCGTTCCCGCCATTCTGGCTGTCGAGCCATGCCTGATACGCCGCATCCATCGCCGACCAGTCCCACGGCGAGGTCGCACGGCCACTCTGGTTTTCGACTTTCTCGGCCGTCAGGCGCCCCAGCGCGTCGTATTCGTAATCGGCGGTCTTGTTGTTCCAGTTGGCATCGACCACCGGCGCCTGGCCGACGATATGCTGCTTGACCTGCCCGGTGTTGTAATAGGTGTAGCTGTTGTCCTTCTTCGCCCCGCCCAGCGCGTTGGTGCTGGTCTCCGACGTCAACCGGCCGGCGATATCGTAGGTATAGGTGTATTGCTGCCCGCCGAGGTCGCTGCGGCTGACGGCCTTGCCGAACACATCCGCCGTCTTGACCGCGGCGACGATATCGTCGGTGGTCGAGGCACGGTCGGCCTCGACGCTGGTCGTCTCCGTCCACCCGCCGAAGGTTCCCAGCGCGGTGGCGATGGTGTCGTCCCAGGCGTAAGTCGTCGTCGTGACATCGCCGCCAAAGGCGCGGGTCTCGATCACCCGGCCGAGCGCGTCGTAATCCATGATTTCGAGGTTGGCCGCGCCGTAGACGTTGTTTTCGTGCGTCAGCCGATTGCCGGTGAGATCATAGGTGTAGGTGTCGATCAGGTCGTCGGCGCTGCCCGTGCCGCGCAGCGCGTGCCGCTCGGTCAGGCGGCCCATATTGTCGAAGGTCTGCTCGCTCACCCGGCCGAGCTGGTCGGTCACCTCGCGCGCATCGCCATGCACGTCATAGGCATTGGTCATCACTCCGCCATCGGCATGGGTGGTGGTCACCACCAGCGCCTCGCCACCCCCGCCTGAGCCGGCAAAGCCGGTGCCCGCCAGCAGGCTCATCCGGGTAAGATTGCCATTCGCATCACTGTCCGCGGCACGACGCTCTCGCACCAAGAACAGGAACAGCTCGCGCAAGATATCCGCGTCGCATTGCGCGCTTTCGGTTTCCCCGACCTGCCCGTGATCGTTTCCGGCCCATCAGGAAAGGCCTGACATGCAAGCCATCGGCCCCGTCACCCCTCCGGCACAACCCCCTCCCGCCGCTACCCAAGGCGGATCTCGGAACAGCGCGACAGATGCGTTCGGCCTGAGTTTCGAGAGCTTGCTGCAGATCGTCCTGACGCAGCTCACCTATCAGGATCCGCTCGAACCGATGGACAATTTCGAATTTGTTTCGCAGCTCGCGCAATTTTCGCAAATCCAGCAGACGACCACGATGAGCGACAATATCGAAACGCTTGTGCGGGCCCAGACGACCGGCCAGGCCGCGAACCTGCTCGGCAAGGACGTCGATGTGGCTGCGGGATCGGGCACGATAACCGGCCGGGTCGCCGCAATATCGTTCGCCAACGGCAGCCCTGCGCTCACTATCGAAACGACCGATGGACAAACAATCAGCGGTTTGCCGCTCGGAAATGTCAGTCAAATACGGGAGACACAGTGATGTTCGGTGCCATCTATATCGGCCTGAGCGGACTCGGCGCCTACTCCAGGGGCCTGCAGACGGTCAGCAATAATGTAAGCAATATGAACACTCAGGGGTTCAAGGCGAGCAATGTCACTTTCAGCAACATATACGGCACGGGCAGCGAAGGCGGGCTGGAATATGGCGGCGGCCGGGAAGGCAGCGGACACGGCGTAACGCTCAACGAATTGTCGATCAATTTCGATCAGGGCGAATTGCGCCAGACCGGGCGCGATCTCGACCTCGCAATAGACGGCAACGGTTTCTTCGTCCTGCTCGATGGCGACGAGCATCTCTATACCCGTACCGGCAGCTTTGCCGTGGACGATGACGGTTTCATCGTGCTGCAGGGCACCGACTACAAGCTCGGAGTGCTCGACGGGCAGGGGCGCCCGGTGGCTCTCAATATCGATGCGGAACGCACCGATGCGCCGGAAGCGACACAACGCATAACCTTCGCCGACAATTTGTCATCGACAGCAACCGAATTCAACATTCCGGACCTGACAGTCTACGGGCCGAATGGCGAGGAGCATGTCTGGTCGGTCGCTTTTGCGAGACCCGAAACCGTCGTCAACGAATGGTCCGTTACCGTGACCGATGCCGATGGCAACGAGATCGGGGTCGAGACGCTCGAATTCGCAGATGGCCGGGTGGCGCCGGGCCAAGGCGAATTGACTTTCACCGACGCGGATAACGGTCTCGAGATAATATTCGATTTCGGCAACGAAGTGACTTCTTTCTCCTCGGGCACGGTTTCGTCGCTGCGCGCGAACGATAGCGACGGGCACGGCACGGGATCCCTGGCCACGCTGACCGTCAATGAAAACGGACAGTTCGAAATTGCCTATACCAACGAGGAAACGCGCGAGCTGGGCGCTCTGGCGCTTGCCGATTTCCGTGACCCCCAGGCGCTCGAACAACGCAGTAACGCGCTGTTCGCCTATTCCGGCTATGGTCAGCAGCAATTTCTCGATGCAAGCGACACCAGGGTCGGTTCGATCCTTGCGCAACGCCTCGAAGCGTCCAATGTCGATCTCGGAGCGCAATTCGGCGATCTTATCCTGATCCAGCGCGGTTTTCAGGCCAGCTCGCAGATCGTCTCGGTCACCAATGACATGATCCAGCAGCTCTTCGGCATCAGGGGGCAGGGGTGAGCGCCGCTTCACCCTGGCTGCCGACGAACTGCCTCGTATCGCGCCAGGCAGCGGCTCCGTTCGAGCGGATCGTGGATGCATGGGCTGGTGAGTGGTTCGCCGATACAGGCTGGCGGGTTCTCGGCACATGGGACGCAGGAGGATCGCCCGATGCATCGGGCTGGAGCGTGTCGCGCGATGCAGCCAGGCTACGGATCAAGGTCCGTCCGCATGCGCTTCGCTCGCTCGCTCTGGCGGTGCTCGGGGTGCAAGAGCAGGCCAGATATACCGAACAGGATCTGCGCCTGATGCGGCGTGTTGCCGGCCAGGCGATCGACGATCTTCACGCCCGCCTGGAAGACGGGCTCGGTCCGGCACCTTCGCAACCGGCCGGTTGTGACCGGGACGGCACGCGAATCCATACATTGCTGATCGGGATCGTCGGGGCGGCGCAACTGGCCATCGAATGCACGCAAGCCGATCTGGTGACGATCGTTCGCGGCACCTTCCCCGCATCCGGGCTTCTCGCGGCACTCGAATCGCGCGGCGATGCCTATGCGGGCCGGGCGCTGCACGTTGCCGCCCATATTGGAGAGGCGCGCCTCAGCCTCGAACAGATAACCGCCCTCGAACAAGGCGATGTAATCATGCTCGATCGCCAGTGCGATGAACCGGTTCACCTGATGGTCGGCGAACAGCGAACCGACCTTTCTTTCCACCTTGCGGAGCGCGGCGGACGGGTCGTGCTCGAATATCAGGATATGTCATGACTTCGGAAACCAAAGTCGAAATCGAAACCGAAACGAAACCTGCGAGCAGTGAGTCCCGTTCGCGACTGGTTGATCATGTCGAAATCGGCTGCGAGGCCGTGCTCGGTCAGGGCGACATAACAATCGGGCGGCTCGAAGCGCTTGCCGAAGGCGATGTCATAGCTCTCGACCGGACTCCGGCCGACCCGATCGATATCCGAGTCAACGGGAGGACCATCGCGCGTGGCGAGATCGTGACCGTGGACGACCGCTTCGCCGTCCGCCTGACGGAAATCGGCTGACCGGGCGGCCCGGAATGGCTTTGATCGATCTTCTGGCGGCAACCGGCGATGCCGCACCGCTGGCTTACGGTTCGGCCCCCGGAATCCCCTGGGTACGCATCGTGCTGTCCTTTTTCTTCTGCATTGCCCTCGCGGTAGCGACGATCGCATTCATTCGGGCACGAAACGGCCTCCCCATCCTTCCCGACCGCATGCGGCACCGGCCTGGTCACACTCGGGACGGGTCCGGCGGCAATATCGATACAATCCAGATCGTTGAACGATTGAACGTAACCCCCACCAGCCAGATTGTGCTGCTGGGCAAGGGATCGCAGCGCTACCTGCTGCATCTGAGCGATCAAGGCGCGACTGTTATCGACCGCTTCGCTGACCAGAGCGAGTGCGAATAATGACGCTACGCGCCCATCATGTGCTTGCCGCTCTCGTTCCGGGAATACTGTTCGCAGCAACGCCGGCCGTCGCGGCATCAGGCGCAGTGCAAGCCATCGCACCAGCTACAGGGGTGGAAACCGAAGTCACGCGGACTGCACTGGTCCTGACGCTTCTGGCGATCGTTCCCGCCTTCATCGTCAGCTCGACCAGTTTCCTGCGCATCGTCATCGTGCTTGCGATGGTCCGCCATGCTTTCGGAATGCCCCAGACTCCGCCGAACATCGTGCTGACCAGCCTGGCACTGTTCATGACCGCCTTTCTCATGGGGCCGACGCTCGACCAGGTAAACAAGCGCGGGCTGACACCTTTCATGGACGGTGAAGCGACGATGGAGCAGGCGATGGACGGGGCGTCCGGCCCGATGAAAACCTTCATGCTGAAGCACACGCGCGAACGCGATATCGAAATGGTCTATTCCATTGCCCGGGAGCCACTGCCCACCACCGCCGAGGATGTCGAACTGCTCAAGCTGATCCCGGCATTCATCATGAACGAACTGCGCGTCGCCTTCACCATCGGCTTCGTCATCCTGCTCCCCTTTCTGTTGATAGACCTGGTCGTGTCGAGCATCCTGCTCTCGCTCGGCATGATGATGGTTCCTCCACAGACCATTTCGCTGCCGATCAAGGTCCTGATGTTCATCCTGATCGATGGCTGGAGCCTGGTGCTGGAGGGTTTGCTGGGCAGCTTCGGATGAAGCGCCGGGCTGCAATATCGCGCGGCCTGAGTCTGCTGATCGACGAGGATCGCGTCGAAGCAGCCGAATGGCGTTGCCATGCAGCGACTCCAAGCTGCGAAACCAGAAGCGCCCTGTTCAAACGCTACCGCGCATTCGCACGGAAGATTGCGGCAGAGGAATGGCGCCGGACCTCCAACCTGGGACTGGACCTGGCCGATATGGAACAAGTGGCCAGCGAAGCGCTGCTCCATGCCATCGACCGGTTCGATCCGGCGCGCGGCGCGCCTTTCACCGCCTATGCGCGGATCCGTTTGCGCGGAGCGATCCGTAACGCCTTTCCCAAAGCGACCGAGGCCACCGCATACTATAGTGCACGCAAGCGCATGGAACGCGAACGCATGCGATCACTCAAGAACTCTGCTTTGGACAAGGCCCGGGATCCTCTCTATCTGCTCCGCGAACTGACCGCGCAGCTCGCACTTGGCTTTATCCTCGAAGGGACTGCAGAAAAAGAACTCGAAAGCGTTCCATCCAACGATCCTTCCGCCTACGACGCCTTGTATTGGAGCCAACTGATCCTGGAGGTCGACTCTCGTATCGCGGCATTACCGGAAAAGGAACGCACCGTGCTCGACTGTCATTACCGGCAACAGATGCAGTTCCAGGAAATCGCGTCACTTCTGGGCCTCAGCAAGGGGCGGATCTCGCAATTGCATACGCAAGCCTTGCAACGCTTGCGAAAACATCTCTCGAAACACCGTTAGGAAAGACCATGCCCGATCAACTTGCCCCGGACTCCGATATCTCCGAACTCGCCGCGACACTGGCTCGGAATGAGGGTGACGATATCGCCTCTGTCGACGCCCTGCTCGAACGCTACCCCGAAGACCCCCGCCTCCACTTCATGCGTGGTTCGATTTTCGCAGGCAGCGCACGCCCGATCGAAGCCCATGCAGCGATGACGCAGGCGATCGAGCTTGCCCCCGGATTTACCATCGCACGCTATCAGTTGGGGTTTTTCGAACTGACATCAGGCCAACCCGAGCAGGCCTTGTCCACATGGGGGCCGCTCCTAGCCGAAGCGGAAGACAATTACCTTCGCGTGTTCGTTGAAGGCATGACGCATTTGATCCGCGACGAATTCGCGCCGGCCATGGCCAAGTTCGAGCACGGCATGGCGCTGAACAAGGAGAATGCACCGCTCAACAACGACATCCGCCTGTTGGTGCAGGAGGTCCGCAAGCTCGACGAGCGGCAGCACGGGGAAACGGACGTGAACGGTGATGTATCGGCGACTGCATTGCTACTCGGTCGGTTCGGCGGCAACCGGACTGTCAACTGACAGGACATTCAGCAAAGCGAGGCCTGATCGATGACCAGGGTCGGCAATACCGAACATATCATGGCTCTGCTGCGCAGCCAGTTGCATCGCATGGCAGGGCGCGATCGAACCCAACGCTCGCGCAAGCCGGGCGAACCGGCATCTCGCGAACCGACCACGCAGGAGCGCATACAGGCGCTGGCGGAAATCGAAAACCTGTCGGACGAGGAATTCTGTAGCGCGCTGGTCCGCACCCTGCTGGCCGACGAATTCGGCGATGCAGTGGCGAACTCGGCCGGCTTCCAGCACATCGTGACGCGGACCAGCAATGCAATGCGGACCGACCGTGAAATCGCCCAGCTATTGCGAACCGTCCGCCAATCGCTCTGACATCCCGTCTGCTCGGCTTAGCGACCCATCGCTTTGACGAGCTGGTCCATCAGAGTTGATCCGTCAGGCAGGATCGACCGCTGCGACGCAATCCGGAATATCTGTTCCGCCTTTTCCGCATTACCTTGCGATTGCTCAAGCAACATCCTCGCCAGCGCGGTCGAGAAAGCATCGCGATCGAGCCGGGAGGCGATCTCGATCCGGCGCCTCGCCGCTTCACTTTCGCCTTCAAGCAGCTCGACAACTGCTAACGAGCCATGCGCTTCGCCGAATGTGTCGTCACGGTCGAGCGCGGTTTCGAATCTCGCCCGCGCGGTCTTGGTATCCCCGCTGATAAAATAGGCCCAACCAGCCGCGATCCAGCTTCCCAGGTGATCTTCGAACTGTTCGGCGCCCTTGTCGAGGCGCGCGCCGGCCTCCTTCGCCCTGCCTTCGGCAAGGTCAACCAGGCCCAGGCCAATCTCCGCACGCGGATTATGCGGGCGGGATTCGAGCGCCTTGGCATATTGCATCCGTGCCTCATCGAGCTTGCGATCCCCCAGATCGAGTGTCGCCAGGGTCGTCAATGCATCGGGATGGTCGCCAGCCTTTCCCGCCGCTGCCCGCGCCAAATCCGGCCGGTCGATATCCATCGCCAGCACCGAGGCCGCAGCCTGGAGCGGTGCGTAATCGGGAAACCGCGCCAGATAATCGTCGAGCTTTTCGCCAGCCTCGTCGAAACGGCCAAGTTCATGGTCGATCTGCAGGTCGAGCATGGCCGCCTGCGGGAGTGTCGCGAGGGAATGCGCATCGAGCCATTCCTGCGCCCCGGCGAAATCCCTGGCCAGGGCCTTGCTCCAGGCAAGATTGAAGCGAATCGCGGGATCGGCGCTGCCATCCTCCTCCAGCAGGCGGGCGAAAAATAGCTGCGCAGTCTCTTGATCACCGCTGCGCATGGCCGCGATCCCCGCGGCATTGGCATTGGCCCCGGCAAGCGGTTCAATCGCCTCCAGGCGTTGATAAAGCGCCGCAGCTTCTTCAGCCTTGTCCGCTTGCATGGCCGCCTCGGCGCAGTCCGCCAGAAGCGACGAGTTTTCCGGATCGCTTTCGAGAAATCCGGCCAGTTGTTCATAGACGGTTTCTGCTGTCATCTCGATTATCCCCTCAGGCAACCGGCTCGGCCACCGCTGTTTCTTCTAGCTTGACGATGTCGAACGAAGTGAGCGCGATGCGCATCGGAACTTCATCGACCGAAATTACCGACAATTGCGGAATAGTGCGCTGTACCAGCCGGACCATTACGCGCCGGATCGGGCCCGCACACAGCAAGACCGGATTGCGACCCTGGCGCATCATCCTGTCGACCAGCGGGGCCAGCGATTTCAACACCTGCTCGGATAACGAGGGATCAGAGGCAATCAGGTTCTTGCCGGCGCCTTCGCCCATCCTGCCGATAATGCGATTCTCGACGCGCGGATCCAGGCTCAGCACGGCAAGTTCGGCATGATGTCCACGCAATCCGGCACAGATCGAAACGGACAGACTCTGACGAATCTTCTCGCTCAGCTCGTCCGGATCGCGTTCCTGCCGTCCGATATCGACGAGAGTTTCCAAAATGAGGTCGATCTTCGCTATCGACACGCGTTCCTGAAGCAGGTTCTGCAACACGCGCTGGATATCCGAAGCCGTCAGGACATTGGGCACAAGCTCCTCGATCAGACCCGGCTGGCGTTCGCGTACCCGATCCAGCAGCTCGACTGTTGCGGCGCGGGTCAGCAAAGCGGGAATTTCGGATTTGATGACTTCGTTCAGATGCGTCGTGATCACGGTTTCCGCGTCGATCACGCTGTACCCGACAGTGCGTGCACGGTCAGCACGCCCCGCCTCGATCCAGACGCCTTCCAGCCCGAAGGCCGGATCGCGGCCCGGTATGCCTTCGATCGCCTGCGCATCCTCGCTCTGCTTCAGGGCCAGGCAGCGGCCCGGGTGAATCAGGCCCGCGCCGTGAATATCCTTGTGGATGGCGATCTGGTAGTCGAGTCCGCCCAGACCCTCGCCCTCCAATATGCTGACTTTGGGATGGGAAAGGCCGAATTTGCGTTCGATCGTCTTGCGCTGCATCGCGATACGATCAAGCAGGAGAGCCTGGCGATCCCTCCAGGCATCCATCAATTCTTCGCCCAGACGAAGCTCGATCGCCTCCCCGGAAGCGATGGAGGAAGCTACATCCTCCTCCTCGGCCATCGCCGCATCCGGGCCTGTCGCACGCTCGCCACCACGAATGCGCAGCCAGGCGAACAGCGCGACCGCGCCGACGAAAGCGATCGGCCATTTGGGCATGCCCGGCAGCAACATCAGGGCGAGCAGGATGCCCGCCACGATCAACGGAATACGCGGAACCGAAGCGAGCTGGCTGAAAATCTCGGTGCTCAACTGCCTGTCGGCGGAAGAACGAGTGACGATTATGCCCGTCGCAATCGCGATGATCAGTGCCGGTAGCTGCGTCGCAATTCCGTCGCCGATGGTCAGCAGCGTGAAACGCTGCAAGGCTTCGCTCCAGCTCATGCCCATCTGCGCAACACCGACGATCAGCCCTGCAATGATATCGATCAGCAGGATGATGATCCCCGCAATCGCATCGCCCTTTACGAATTTGCTGGCCCCATCCATCGCGCCGTAGAAACTGGCCTCTTTCTCCAGTCCCCCCCGCCTTGCCTGCGCTTCTTCCTGATCGATCAGGCCAAGATTGAGATCGGCATCGATGCTCATCTGCTGTCCGGGCATCGAATCGAGCGTAAACCGGGCCGCTACCTCCGAAACGCGCTGCGCGCCCGACGTAACGACCACATATTGCACCACCACCAGGATGGCGAACACGACGAGGCCGATCACGAAATTGCCCTGCACGGCATAGGAACCGATCGAGCCGATTACATCGCCAGCATCCGCCCCGGTCAGTATCAGCCTGGTGGCGGCAACATTGAGCGACAGGCGAAATAGTGTCGCCACCAGCAGGATCGAGGGGAAGGTCGAGAATTCGACCGGTTTCGCAACATAGAATGTCAGTAGCAGGATCGTGAAGCCGAGTCCGAAATTCACGATGATCGCGAAATCGAGCATCGCCGGCGGAATCGGCGAGAACAGGATAAGGATCACCAGCAACGTCCCGAAGACGAGCAGGAGATCCTTGTTGCGGTTGAACAATTGCTCGAACATCGGCATCTATCCTTGCGCCCGGGAAGAGGTAACGGCGAGACGGCGATAGAGCCGCGCCACATCACGATAGTGCCCCGGACCGATCGGGGTATCCACGCGACACTCCGCATAGAGCGCCCGTGCAAGCGGGGCGTCGGGGATGATCGGGATGGCGTGGAGCCGCGCCTTGCGCTTCATCAGTTGCGCAAAATGATTGCGTCCTTTCACGCGTATATGCGGCGCATCCATCGTCTCGGCATCATAGCGCAGGGCCACTGCGTAATGTTCGGGATTCACCACCATCATGTCAGAACCCGGAAGCTTGCCCAGCCCTTCGGACTGTTCGCGCAATTGCTGATGAATCTCCTTGCGTTTCTGCTTGAAGCGCGGCTCGCCTTCGCGATCCTTGGTCTCGCGGGTCAGCTCACGGCGGCTCATGCGCATCTGCTTGTGGAATTCGCCGCGAACGATGATTTGGTCGATCACCATGAATATGAAGGCCAGGGCGATGAACACGAACAGTAGCCGCACCGCGCTCATTTCCATCGCCAGCACCAGCCTTCCCGCATCGGCCAGTCGCACGCCCCAGGTCTCGATCGCCGCTTTCCCGATAAACCACGCCGCAGTGCAATAGGCGGTGAATTTGACAATATTCTTCAGCGTCTCCTTCAGCATGCGCATCGAAAACAATCGCTTCAGGCCCTTGGCCGGGTTGAGTCGTTTGAAATCGGGCTTGAGCGGATGGGTGGTGAAAATAAAACCGCGCAACTGCAACAGCTCCAGCGCGATCAGAACGAGAGCGATCGTCCCGCCCAGCATGAGCAGCGGCTTGAACGCATCCCAATAGCTTGCCGAGATCAGGCCAAGCGCGGCAACCGGATCGCCACCGCCGTCGATCCCGACCGTGAAGGAGCGTCGCATCAGCTCCGCCAGACGGCGAAAGAATGACTCCCCTGCGAATATTGCGATGGCCGCGAGCGCGAGCAGGCTGCCAACGAAGCCCAGATCCATGCCGCGCGCGACCTGGCCCTTCTCGCGCGCTTTCCTGAGCTTGAACGGTGTCGGCTCTTCGCTCTTGTTCTGTTCCTGCCCTTCCTCGCTCATGACGGCACTCCCCAGAAACCGGTCGGGGACGTAACCGCAAGGCGTATCAGGCGCAGAAACAGGGCGCCGGCAAAGGCAATCGCAATCGGCAGAGTGATCAGCATCACCATGGCTTTCACCTGGAATCCGAGAAGAAGCACGTTCATTTGCGGCAGGGTGCGACTCAGGAAAGCGATCACTATGTCGGAAAGAAAGATCGCCAGCATGGACGCCCCGACCAGTCCGATCGCCAGAAAGAAGGCCGTCGCCAGATACTGACCGAGCGCAACCATATCCGGCTCGATCATGCCATAACCCACTGGCAACACCTCGATAGAGGTCAACCACAGGGCCAGCAGGTCGTATTGCGCCCCGGACGCGAAGAAAATCATCGCTGCGGTGTAGGCCAGGATCGTCCCGGCCAGCGGGATCTGCGCATTGGTCGTGGGATCGACCAACATGGCAAGGCCGAAACCCGCCTGGATATCGAGCGCCCGACCAGCCCACAGAATCGCCGCGAAGGCAAGCTGAAGGCCGAGCGCGATGGCAATGCCCACAACCAGTTCGCCCAGAACCAGTCCGGGCAAGCTCGCGCCGGCAACTTGCGCCATCGTCTCTTCCGGATGCGCGGCAACGGCCCAGAAGGAGAGACCGACCGCCAGCAGCACACGGATCGTTGCGGGTATTCTCAGGAATGTGAAAGGCTGCGCAAAGGCAAAGGCCGGCGCGAGACGCAGTGCAACCAGGAGAGTCGCGGCCCACATGTCGATCAGGGAAGCCACGCCTGTCACGCTCCTATTGGGCGAGTGAAGGGATTGTCAGGTACAAATCGCGGGCAAACGCCGTGAGATGCGAAATCATCCACGGACCGAGAATAATCAGCATGAGCCCTGCGACGACGATCTTGGGTACATAGCTGAGGGTGATTTCCTGGATTTGCGTCGCGACCTGAAAAATGGAAACAGTCAGCCCCACCAGCAATGTAGCGAGCATGACCGGGCCGGCCACAACGGCAGCCGACCACAACATGTCGTTCATATAATCCAGCGCCCTGTCAGGCGTCATAATTGCAACCCTTACGACCCACTTGCGGCTATGCTGCGATCATGCCCGATTCTACAAGCAGGAGGTGTGGACAAGGATGTGAATATGACTGGGATTTCTTGAGGATTGCTACCCTCGTGACGGTTCGAGCGGTCAATTACTGTCGAGCATCCGCGCCATCCCGCGCATTCGTCACCAGCAATGTGTCGATCTTGCGCCCGTCCATGTCGACGATCTCGAACCGCCATCCCTGATCGGCAAAACCTTCGCCCTCCTCGGGCAGGTGCTTGAGTACTGAAAGAGCATAGCCCGCGACGGTTGCGAATTCGCGATCCTCTCCATATTCGAGCCCCAGCCGGTCGGCCAGTGCATCGGCCGGCATCGCCCCCGAAACCAGCAGGCTGCCATCGGCACGCTCGACCAGCTCGGGACCGTCCCCTTCGTCCTGGTCGCTGGCGAAATTGCCAGCGATTGCAGTCAGCAGGTCGACCGGCGTCACGATCCCGTCCAGGTGGCCGTATTCGTCATGCACCATCGCCATCGCAACGTCGGATTGCTGGAGCATGCGGAGCGCATCCATCGCATCGAGCTGGTCGGGCACGATCTCCGGCTTTTTCATCAGCGTCCTGAGCAGGATCGGCTTTCCGGCAACCAGCAGGGCGAGGACTTCGCGCACCTTGACCACGCCCAGCACCGTGTCCGGCGACCCTTCCGCGACGGGCAGCAACGAATGCGGGCTGTCCTCGATCGTCTGCCGGATCGCCGTCTCGTCGGCGTTCACGTCGATCCAGTCAAGCTCGGTACGCGGGGTCATCATCTCGCGCACCGGCCGCTTCGCCAGACGCACCACGCCAGCCAGGATCTGGTGCTGTTCCGCCTCGATCACGCCCGAGCGCGTGGCATCGGCGAAAATCATGTGCAGCTCCTCGGCCGTCATGCTCGACTGCCCGGCGGGTCTCACGCCCAGCGCGCGAATGAGCAATCCGGACGACGTATCGAGCACCCAGACCAGTGGTGCCGCCACTTTCGCGAGCAGGGCCATCGGGCGCGCCATGACTAGCGCGATGGGCACGGCGGCCCGCAAGGCGAGCTGCTTGGGTACCAGTTCGCCCACGACCAGGCTGAAATAGGTGGTCAGCGCGATGACCAGGACGAATCCCGCATCGGCGGCGTAATCGGCAGGGAAGCCGAGCGCCGCAAGCCGTTCGCCCACCGGCCCACCGAGGCTCGCGCCCGAATAGGCGCCGGCGACAATGCCCACGAGAGTAATCCCGATCTGTACGGTCGAGAGAAATTTTCCCGGATCCGCGGCCAGCGCCAGCGCCGTCTTCGCCGCGCCACTGCCCGCGTGTTCGGCGGCACGCAGCCGTGCCGTCCTTGCCGAAACGATCGCCAGTTCGGACATGGCGAAAATGCCGTTGAGCAGAATCAACCCGGCAATGATGAACAGGTCTGGCCAGGGAAAAGGCGTCACCCGGCAATCGCTAGCACAAATTGCGTGCGCCGCCAGCCTTGTGCATATAGGTCTTCCACGAAGAACGCTCTTCGGGCAGTATCATCAATGCCGATGAGACGCGGGTGGGCGCGTTCAATCATGCGTATGTGCACCATCGCACTTTGGACAAGAAAGGGTATCCCCCATGAAAAAATCCCGTTTTCTCATTTCCGGCTTCGCGGCTCTGTCGCTGGCTACCGTCTCGGGCTGCGTGACCGACCCGAATACCGGAGAACGCAAGATTTCGCGCACGGCCATTGGCGGTATCGGCGGCGCGGCTGCCGGTGCCCTGCTCGGTGGCCTCATCGGCGGCAAGACCGGCCGCATCATCGGCGCGGTCGGCGGCGGCGCGATCGGCGGTGTCGTCGGCTACCGGATGGACCAGCAGATCAAGGAGCTGAAGGAACAAACCGCCGGCTCCGGCGTCGACGTGACCGAAGTCGACAACGGCAATGCCATCCTGGTCAACCTGCCCGACGGGGTAACCTTCGATGTCGGCAGCTATACGATCAAGCCCGCTTTCCGCGACACGCTCGACACCGTAGCCGGAAACCTGACCCAATATCCCAACAGCCTGATCGACGTATACGGCCATACCGATTCGACCGGTTCGGAAAGCTTCAACCAAAACCTTTCGGAACAGCGCGCGCGCGCAGTTGCCAATTACCTGACCAGCCGCGGTGTGAATTCGGCACGCATTCGCTGGCAGGGCTTCGGTGAAACTACGCCGATCGCGGACAATTCGACCGATTACGGCCGCTCCCGCAACCGCCGGGTTGAAATCAAGATCATCCCGATCAGTCAGGACGAGATCGACGCGGCGCAGAATCGATAGCCGCCGCGAACACAAACCCGGTTAGACCGCGAGGTCCGGAATAGTTCGGCCCCCGGTCGCCGGTCGGGTGGCCGCACGCGAACGAGCATATCGCGAGCAAGAGTACGTGTGCGGAAAACATCGATGACCCCGCACACGGCTGGACCCGTGCGCTCGGTCCTCCTATCTCCCCATACATGGTTACGATAGCTACTTGGAATATCAATTCCGTCCGCCTGCGCATGCCGATTGTCGAACGTTTTCTGAAGGAACGGGCGCCCGACGTGTTATGCCTGCAGGAAATCAAGTGTCAGGAACACCAGTTCCCCTACGAGGCTTTCGCAAGGCTGGGCTACGAATACAGCGCTGTGCACGGCCAGAAAGGCTATCACGGAGTTGCAACTGTCGGCCGAATCCCGCTGGCCGAGTTTTCGCGCCATGACTGGCAAGACAATGGCGAGGCCCGCCATGTCGGGGTCGAGATCGGCGGGCCGGGCAAGGGAATGATCCTCGAAAACGTCTATGTCCCGGCCGGAGGCGATATCCCCGACCGCGAGCAAAATGCGAAATTCGGCCAGAAGCTTGACTTCGTCGGACGAATGACCCGCTGGGCGGACACCATCGATCGTCCCACCATGATCGTCGGCGATTTCAACATCGCCCCGCTTGAAAGCGACGTGTGGAGCCACAAGCAATTGCTCAAGGTCGTCAGCCACACCCCGGTCGAGGTCGAGGCCTTGCAACGCTTCATGGACGCGCATGGCTGGGTCGATATCGGGCGCGACCACATCGTGCCGCCCGAGCGTTATTATAGCTGGTGGAGTTATCGCTCGAAGGACTGGAAAGTGAACGATCGCGGGCGGCGGCTCGACCATATGTGGGCCAGCCCCGAACTCGCGAAGCAGGCTATTGCGCATAGCGTGTACGAAGAGTGCCGCGACTGGGAAAAGCCCTCCGATCATATCCCGCTGGTGACGGAGTTCGATCTCTGACCGGGACTTCTCCTTCCCGGCGCGTGGCGCAGGCGATCGACGCCTTGCGTCACGGCTGGCCGCTGG
>JANQPE010000038.1 GCA_028289565.1 Parerythrobacter sp. | reverse complement strand
TCCGGACCTTGCGGCTGACTCCGATTGAAAACGGGCAGGGGCAGGCCGTGCTCGGTGTCGGCTCGGCGATCGTGGCCGATAGCGACGTTGAAGCCGAATGGCGTGAATGTATCGTCAAAGGTGCCTTCACACGGCAGAAATCTCCCGACTATCGCGCTCCGGCCTGCGACCTGATCGAAACGATGCGCTTCGACCCGGAATCCGGGATCGAGCTGCTCGAACTGCACCTCGAACGAATGAAGGCGAGCGCGCAGGAGCTCGGTTTCGGTTTCGACCGGCATGCCACGCGCAACCAGATCCAGGCACTGTGTTTCGAACTCGAAGCGCCCGCCCGCATTCGTTTGCTCAGCGCACGTAGCGGGACCATTTCGCTTGAGGCAGCGCCATTGCCAGAAACGGATGCCGGTCCGCTCTCCTGCATCGCCCTGCCGATCCCGGTTGATCCCGGCGACTGGCGGCTGCGGCACAAAACCAGCGATCGCGGTTTTTACGAAAATGCCCTGCAATCCGCTCGCGACGCAGGTGCCAGCGAGGCGTTGTTAGTGCGCGCTGACGGCCTCGTGACCGAGGGCTGCTTTACCAATATCTTCGTCGAGGATGACGGCGATGTCCTGCTGACTCCCCCCGCCGGACTCGGCCTGCTGCCAGGAGTATTCAGGCGATCGCTGCTCGATTCCGGGAAAGCACGCGAGGCCGCATTATCCCTGGCCGACCTCGAAGGCGGTTTTTTCCTCGGCAATGCGGTGCGCGGACTGGTGAAAGCGCGGCTGGCATGACGATCCCGATCCTATACGAAGACGGCGAAGCGCTGGTGATCGACAAGCCCGGAGGTCTGCCGATCGAACGGCCGCGCAAGGGCGGAGTTTCGCTCGAAGACCATATCGAAGAGCTCAAGCTGGGCTTCCAGCGCCCGCCCGTCCCGGTGCACAGGCTCGATACAGACACTTCGGGCTGCCTCCTGCTCGCGCGTAATCCCAAGGCGTTGAAGCGCTTCAATCGTGCCTTCGAGGAACGCCGTGTCGCAAAGCGCTATCTCGGCGTGGTTGCCGGCACGCTGGTCGAGGAAGAAGGGACCATCGACCTCGCCTTGTCCAAAATCAGCAGCCCAGAAAAAGGCTGGCGAATGATACCGGCAAGGAAAGGCAGGCCCTCGGTTTCTCACTGGCGGCGCCTGACCGAGGTAAACGGCAATACGCTGGTCGAATTCCGGCCCGAAACCGGGCGCACGCACCAATTACGGGTCCATGCCGCCTCAGGCCTCGGCTTCCCGTTGCTCGGCGACCCAGTCTACGGCAATGACGAGAGCAAAGGAGCCATGCGAACCATGCTCCACGCTGCCGGGCTGGTGATGCGACGCGAGAACAAGCCTCCTATCGAAGCTGCTGCCCCGTTACCGCCCGGATTCACCGCGCTCGGCTTTTCCGATGGGTAGGATCGTCGAGCGAGCGCTCGAGCTGGCGGAGGAGAAATTCATCGCCGCGAGCGGCCCGGGCGGGCAAAATGTCAACAAGGTCGCCACCGCCGTGCAATTGCGTGTCGATGTGCGTGCGATCGGCATGCCTCCCGACGCTTTCGAACGGTTGAAGCAAGTCGCCGGCGGCAAATTGACCAAGGATGGCGAAATCGTCCTGACCGCAAGGGAATACCGGACACAGGAACAGAACCGAGAAGCCGCCAGGGCACGTCTTGCAGCGCTGCTCGACGATGCTCTGACGCCGCCGAAAAAGCGCGGCAAGATACGAGTCAATCGCGTGGGCAAGGTCAAGCGCCTGAAGGCCAAGAAAGCGCGCAGTGAAGTGAAGGCCGGACGCGGCAAGCCGGACTGGTAGCACGCTTGACTTTTCCCCGTGAATCACCCAATGGGCGCGCCTTGACGGGCGGCGCCGGTGCGTCGCCCCTGTTTTTTCGAGCCCGCACGGCTCTTTTCGATCTTTAGGAACACGCCATGGCGAAGCCCGCAACCGTCAAGATCAAGCTCGTCTCGACCGCCGATACGGGCTTTTACTACGTGACGAAGAAGAATCCCCGGAACATCACCGAGAAAATGACCTTCCGCAAATACGACCCCGTCGTGCGCAAGCATGTCGAATTCAAGGAAGCGAAGATCAAGTAACCGGTCGACAAGCTGAATTTCCCGGACCGGAAAAATTCAGCGACAGTTCAATGCTCCGAGGCTAGAAGCGCGGGCATGAAGCACCTGCGACATATCACCGTGACACCGCTGCGCGCCGCCATGGCCGGTGCGCTGGCTTTCACCGCACCCGCCGCATTGCTGGCCCCGAGCGCCTCCGTCGAGGCGGCCGAAGGGGATCTCGACCGGGCCGTGGCCGCCCTGCGCGGCATCTCGACGATGAAGGCGGCATTCACGCAGACCGACCGCAAGGGGCAAACCATCGCAGGTGAAATGACGCTCAAGCGTCCGGGCAAGATCCGCTTCGAGTACGAGGAAGGCGTCCCGCTGCTGCTAGTCTCCAACGGCAAGTCACTCACGCTGATCGATTACGAGGTCAACCAGGTCCAGCGCTGGCCGATCAAGAATTCCCCACTCGGTGCCCTGCTCGATCCGCAACGCGACGTGAAACGGTATGGCAAGCTGATGCCGACCAGCAATCCCGACGTTATCAGCGTCGAAGTGCGCGACCCGAAAAAACCCGAATTCGGCGTCATCACCCTCATTTTCATCCGCAAGGCAGGGGCGCCGGGCGGGCTGGAGCTGGCTAGCTGGGTAGCGCTCGATTCGCAGAATCACCGCACCACGGTAAGGCTGCGGAATCACCGCTACGGCGTGGCGGTTTCGAACAGCGCGTTCAGGTATCGCGATCCGCGCCGCTCGTCTCGTCGTCCACGCTAAACGATTCGGCCCTGCTCTGTTGGGCAGATGCGACGGAGTGCGAACACTCGTTCATTTACCGGAAAGCACGGGCAGCATAGTCTTGCATTTCAAGGCGGTTCGAGGCGGGTTTCCCCCCTGTTGCCCTGACCTCCCACAAGGGTCGCCTTGAACAAGCGTGACGAACGCTAACAGGAAACCCTCGTGCCAATGCCCCCGGCACGAGGGTTTTTTGATGGGAGCCTTTCGTTTGATCTCACGTGCCATCGCGAAACTGGCCGGCCGCAAGAGCGCCTGCCCGGGCAAGCGCACGAAAAACCCAAGCCCTACCCCGCCAGCCTGCCCGCCCTTTCCGCGAGACGTTCGACCGCCTCCTGGTGGATGCCCGTCGCGCTGACCAGGAGGCCGAAGGCGCGGGGATCGCGCTTGTTGTAATTGAGCGGCTGGCCGAAGGCATCGCTGATTGCCGCGCCCGCTTCGCGCGCAATCAGGGTTGCCGCCGCGATATCCCATTCGAAACCCCAACGCAGGGTCGCGACCAGATCCGCTTCGTCCGCCGCCACCATCGCCACGCGCAGGGCGATGGAATTGGGCTTGTCGACCATCGTCAGGTCATGATCTTCTTTCGGCAGCGAATCGGTGGGGACGCGCGCGCCGGCAAGCCGGATGCGCTGCGACGCGACCAGCCGTTCCTCATTGCGCCATGATCCCTTCCCGGCAATCCCGATCCACTCTTCGCCGCGTGCAGGAGCAAACAGCATGCCGATCAGCGGCCGGCGTTCGCTCACCAGCGCAACCGACACTCCCCAGCCTGCCCTCCCGCGCAGGAAATCGCGCGTGCCGTCGATCGGATCGACCAGCCAGGCAAGCCCCTTGCCCAGCCGCTCGGCATCGTCAGCCGTTTCTTCGGACAGCCAGCCCGCCGAGGGAAGCAAACGGCCCAATTCGCGTTTCAGGAAGCTGTCGACCGCGATATCGGCAGCGCAAACCGGACTGCCCGGCTCCTTTTCCCAGCTTTCGACTTCATGTCCGTCGCCGGGCCATTTGCCCATCGCAATACGCCCCGCTTCACGGACGATTTCTTCGAGACGGGACCGATCGATCATGCACGAACGGTGTTGAGGGCAGACGCGACGCTTTTCAAGCGCGGCAATCCATGCTTATGCCTCGCCGCACCCAGATTCTTCCCCGACAGATACGGATTCCCATTCATGAACATTCACGAATATCAGGCCAAGGAGCTGCTCGCGAAATACGGTATCGGCGTGCCAACGGGCCACGCCGCGCTGACCGTCGAGGAAGCGGTCGAAGGCGCGAAAAGGCTGCCGGGTCCGCTTTACGTCGTGAAGGCACAAATTCATGCCGGCGGCCGCGGCAAGGGAAAGTTCAAGGAGCTGGGTCCTGACGCCAAGGGCGGTGTACGCTTGGCCGACTCGGTCGAAGCGGTCGAAACGGCAGCCGGGGAAATGCTCGGCAATACGCTGGTGACGATCCAGACGGGCGAGGACGGCAAGCAGGTCAACCGCCTGTACGTGACCGATGGCGTCGATATCGAGAGCGAATACTACCTCGCAATGCTGGTCGATCGCGCAACCGGCCAGGTCGCCATGGTCGCCTCGACCGAAGGCGGGATGGATATCGAGGATGTCGCGCATGAGACGCCCGAGAAGATCACCACTATCACCATCGACCCGGCACAGGGCTTCATGCCGCATCATGGCCGCGCAGTCGCCTTCGCGCTCAAGCTGAGCGGCGATCTCAACAAGCAGTGTCAGAAGCTTGCCAGGCAGCTCTACACCGCTTTCATGGACCTCGATTGCGAGATGCTCGAGATCAATCCGTTGGTCGAAACCAAGGACGGGCAACTCCTAGTGCTCGACACCAAGATGAGCTTCGACGGCAACGCACTCTATCGCCACCAGGATGTCGAAGAGATGCGCGACGAGACCGAGGAAGATCCGGCCGAAGTCGAAGCGAGCGAATACGACCTCGCTTACATCAAGCTCGACGGGAATATCGGCTGCATGGTCAACGGCGCAGGTCTCGCCATGGCGACGATGGATATCATCAAGCTTAACGGCGCGTTTCCCGCCAACTTCCTCGATGTAGGCGGCGGCGCGACCACCGAGAAGGTCACCGCGGCGTTCAAGATCATCCTCAAGGATCCGGCGGTCGAGGGGATTCTCGTCAACATCTTTGGCGGGATCATGAAATGCGACGTGATCGCCGACGGTATCGTGCAGGCGGCAAAGGAAGTGAACCTGTCCGTCCCTCTGGTCGTCCGCCTCGAAGGCACCAATGTCGCCAAGGGCAAGGACATCCTCGACAATTCCGGCCTGCCCATCGTCAGCGCCAACGATCTCGGCGATGCTGCACGCAAGATCGTCGCCGAGGTAAAACAGGCGGCGTGAATTGACGACACATCGCGGACATTGCCGGTGTGGCGCGGTTCAGTTTGAGGTTGCCGGACCTCCGATTCTCACCACGGCATGCCATTGCACTGACTGCCAGCGCATGACTGCGGGACCATATTCGCTAAGTGCGCTGTATGCCCATGCCCGGCTCAACTTGTTGGCTGGCGAGGTGGTGGTCGGGCGCTGCAAGTCCGCAGGGCAGCACTACTTTTGCGAGGCATGTCTCAGTTGGATCTACACCAAGCCGGCGGGGCTTGACGGGATGGCCAACATCAGAACTCCGATGCTGGAACGTGCGTCGGACTTCCCGCCATTTGCGGAATTCTTTCTGGGCGAAAGCCTGCCCGAAGCGAGGAGCGGGGCACCGTATTCGTTCGAAGCCGCGCCACCCATAGATGAATTCCTAAAGCTGGCAGATGCCTATGCCGAGTGGGATCGCCGTCCAAGCTAGTCACTGCTCCTTCTGGCGCTCAAATCGGAAAAGCAATTCTTCCCCCGATCGCATCCGCACAGCCGCCACCAGCCCGTTTTCGCCATCGCAACGCAAGGTCAGTGCATGGAAATAGGCGGCGCATTCCTCGATCGCGACGAGGCGGAAGGTGAGCATGTCGTCCTTCTCCTCCCATCCGGTGAGATCGGCGTTGAAATGCTTGAGCTTGAGGACGAGCGAGCCTTCTTCCTCCATCAGATAGAGGATTTCCGAGAACCGGATCGCACCCTCTCCGGTTTCCTGCACGAATGTACCGACCATGGTGATGCCGGAAGGCGGCAGCCAGCTTTCATGCGCGGGCGCGCCGCCGATACCCGTGCCGGTCCACTGACCGACCAACCAATCCATCTGCGCGATATTGGCAGGCGGTGGCGCATGGTTCTGCGGTGCAATGCGTGTTTCCTGCGCAGCAAGCGGTGCCTGGAATAGCGCGAATGCGGCGAGAATCGGGGGAATGAAACGGCGCATGGAACCTCCTTTGCGTCTGTGCGGGAAATTAGCCCCGCTTTCCGCTACGGTAAAGCTGCCCTTCCCGCATAGGGCTTGACCTCGGCTCTTCGGAACGCAATGTCCCGCGCGAGCTTTGTTTCCGCCAATGCGGCCCGCTATGCCGCGTATTGTTACAGGAAGGGATTTCACCGCATGAAAATCCTCGTGCCCGTGAAGCGGGTGATCGATTACAACGTCAAGCCGCGGGTCAAGCCCGACGGTTCGGGCGTGGACCTTGCCAATGTCAAGATGAGCATGAACCCGTTCGACGAGATCGCGGTCGAAGAAGCGATCCGGATCAAGGAAGCGGGCAAGGCGGAAGAAATCGTCGCGGTCAGCATCGGCCCGACCAAGGCGACCGAAACGCTCCGCACCGCACTCGCCATGGGTGCCGACCGCGCGATTCTGGTCGAAACCCCTGACGATATTGGCTCCGAGGTCGAACCGCTTGCGGTCGCCAAGATCCTGAAAGCGATCGCCGACGAGGAGCAGCCCGGCATCGTGATGCTCGGCAAGCAGGCGATCGACGACGATTCGAACCAGACCGGGCAGATGCTCGCCGCGCTGATGGGCCGTCCGCAGGGCACGTTCGCCAATACGGTCGAGATCGAGGGCGACAGCGTGACGGTGAAGCGCGAAATCGATGGCGGGCTGGAAACAGTCAAGCTTGACCTCCCGGCCATCGTGACCACCGATTTGCGCCTCAACGAGCCGCGCTATGCTTCGTTGCCGAATATCATGAAGGCGAAGAAGAAACCGCTCGATACCAAGACGCCGGCCGATTACGGGGTCGATACCGCGCCGCGCCTCACCACCACCAATGTCTCCGAACCGCCGGTCCGCCAGGCAGGCGAGAAGGTGGAAGATGTCGACGCGCTGGTCGCCAAGATCAAGGCACTCGGCATCGCCTGAGCACGCCCGGACAGGAAAGGAACAAATTTATGAAAACGCTCGTCTGGGTCGAACACGACAATAGCGAGATGAAGGACGCG
Source organism: Parerythrobacter sp. (assembly GCA_028289565.1). GTDB lineage: Bacteria > Pseudomonadota > Alphaproteobacteria > Sphingomonadales > Sphingomonadaceae > JANQPE01. The sequence continues at coordinate 10,157 of JANQPE010000038.1, read as the reverse complement.
ACACTGTCTGCTGTAACCGCGGCGGGCAGGCTTGGCGAAGTGCACCTGTTGGTCGCCGGTAGCGGCTGCGCCGGCGTGGCCGAACAGGCCGCCTCTGTCGCGGGCGTGGGCAAGGTCCATGTCGCCGACGATGCCGCCTACGAACATGCGCTGGCGGAAAATGTCGCGCCGCTGATCGCGGACCTGATGAGCGATCACGACGCGGTTTTGTTTCCGGCCACCACCACCGGCAAGAATATCGCTCCGCGCGTCGCAGCCCTGCTCGACGTGATGCAGGTATCGGACATCATCTCGGTCGAAGGCGACAAGACCTTCACCCGGCCCATTTATGCCGGCAATGCCATCGCGACAGTCGAGAGTTCCGATCCGAAGCTCGTCATCACCGTGCGCGGCACCGCCTTCGACAAGGCGGCGACCGAAGGCGGTTCGGGCGCGGTCGAAGCCGTCTCCGGCTCCGGCGTCGCGGGCCTCTCCAGCTTTGTCGGTGCCGAAATCGCCGAAAGCGAACGGCCCGAGCTAACCAGCGCCAAGGTCATCGTTTCGGGTGGCCGCGCGCTGAAAGACGCAGAGACCTTCGAGCAATACATCACCCCGCTCGCCGACAAGCTCGGCGCCGGGATCGGCGCGAGCCGCGCTGCAGTCGATGCGGGTTATGTGCCCAACGACTATCAGGTCGGCCAGACCGGCAAGATCGTCGCCCCGGAAGTCTATATCGCGATCGGCATTTCCGGCGCGATCCAGCATCTTGCTGGCATGAAGGATTCCAAGACCATCATCGCCATCAACAAGGATGAAGACGCACCGATCTTCCAGGTGGCCGATATCGGCCTGGTCGCCGACCTGTTCAAAGTAGTGCCGGAGTTGACCGAGAAGCTCTGATCCGATGGTGGGAGCAATTGCTTGTTTTAAGGCAGTTGATTACGCCAAGCGCATGAAAAGACATACAATTGGTGTATCCTGCGCTGCGCTGGGCCTTGCTCTCGGCCTGAATCCCGCCGCTGTTCGTGCCGACGACAATGTGGCGTTGGTGCCGGCCGGTGAATGGAAGTTGCGGGCGTCACCCGACAAATGCCGTCTGTCCCGCGGCTTCGGCGAAGGTGAAAACACCACATCGCTGCGCATCGACCAAGGCGGAATTGAGCCCTATTACACACTCACGATCGTAGGGCGACCGGTACGCAATCCTTACGGCAACGTGGTCCAGGTCCGATTCGGCCCGGACGAGCAGGCGACGCATCGCGGCTATATCTCCGCCAAGTCGGCAGGCGGGAAACCGGCCTTGGTAATGTATGGCGTCCTGCTGGCCCCGATGAGTGCCGTCGAAGCGAGGGAAGGCACGATATCGAGTATCGGAGAGCAGCGCGAAACGGCGATCGAATAGCTATCCCTGTCACGCTCGGTGGCCGAACCGGTTCGCTTCGACCTCGGCTCGATGGGCGAACCCCTGCGGAAGTTGCGCAATTGCGCGGCGGATGTGGCGCGCAAGCTGCAATCGGCAAGTCTCGGCGGGGATGGCAAGGCCCGCGCAGCCGTACCCGCTTCGAATCCTGGGCAATGGATTACATCGGGCGATTACCCGAGAGACCTGGTGCGGCAAGGCATGGATGGCGTGATCGCATTCCGCCTGACCGTCAACAAAAGCGGAAAACCGACCGCCTGTTTCATTACCGCTTCCAATCGCCCGCAGATGTTCGACGATACGGTCTGCCTCGCGCTTATGAAGCGTGCCACGTTCAAGCCCGCGCTGGATAGCCAAGGGAATCCCCAGGCATCCTATTTCAGTTCCAGGGTGCGCTTTCAGCTCCCTTGAAACACTCCATCCGAAAGTCGGTCAGATCAACCCATCCAGAAAATGGATCGTCATCCCCACCAGCCCGCCGACCAGCGTGCCGTTGATGCGGATGAACTGCAGGTCACGCCCGACGGCATTCTCGATCCGCGCGGTAATGGTCGTGGCATCCCAGCGCCTGACCGTTTCCGACACCAACTGGACGATCTGTCCTCCATAGCGTGTGGCGATGCCGACGGCGGTGCGGCGGGCGAAGCGGTTCACCTGTATCTGCAACCGCTTGTCGTCGCGTAGCGCCGCACCAAGTTCGCCGAGCGTATTGCCGACCCAGCCATCGAGCGTGGTATCGGGGCTGCGCGCCATCTCGATCAGTGCCGCGCGAAGCCGTTCCCACACACTCTCCCACCAATTCGCGACTGCCGGGTTGTCGAGCAATTCGCGCTTCATCCGCTCGACTTTCGCGCGCGTTTCCGGGTCGTGAACGAGATCGTGAGCGATCTTTTCCAGCCCCTCCTCGATCTTGTTGCGCAAGGGATGCTCGGGGTCGACCAGGACTTCGGCAAGCAGGCGATAAAGCCCGTCGAGCACGGAATTGGCGAGCCGCTCGTCGAGCCCGGTGAACCGCAGCAGGGCATTGGCGCGCTCGTGGATCATGGTGCGCACCATTTCCTCATTGTCTTCCAGCGTGAGGCCGGTCCAGCGGATCAGGCTGTCCATCAGCGGCAGGTGGCGTTTGTCGGCAATCGCGGCGGTGAGCATCTGGCCGAGCAGCGGCGCGACCTCAAGCCGTTCGAGCTGATGCTTGAGACCTGCCTTCATCTGCCCGCCAAGCCGGTCGGGATCGAGCGATTCCAGCCCGCCCGCCAGCAATTCCGCCGCACCGGAACCGATCCGGCTGTTCGCACCCGATGCCGGGGCAACGAGAAAATCACCCACTGCCCGCGCCATGTTCATGCCCTGCATGCGCCGGGCGACAACTGCCGGAATCAGAAAATTCTCGCGCAGGAACTGCGCCATGGTATCGGCGATCCGATCCTTGTTTTCCGGGATGATCGCGGTGTGCGGGATCGGAATGCCGAGCGGGTGGCGAAACAGCGCGGTCACGGCGAACCAGTCCGCCAGCCCGCCGACCATGGCCGCTTCGGCAAAGGCATGGGCATATCCCCATGCCGGATGCAGGTCGAGAAACTGCTTCGTCAGTACGAACAGCCCCGCCATCGCCACCAGCATCAGGGTCGCGGTAATCCGCATGCGGCGCGCACGGTCGGGGGGGAGCGGGGCTCCCGTTACGGCGGGCGCGAGTGTCGGCTTGCGCGTCACTCGGCCGGGTAGGGCCCTGAATCGGGTTTGCGCGAGGCCGGGACCGGCGGATCCGGCTGCGGGTTCGCGGGAGCGGGTACGCCCATCTTGCCATCATCGCCCGGACGATAGGTCAGGAACTTGTTCCGCATCCACGGACCAAGCCGCTTCTCGACCCCGTCCGCGAGGCTGAACCCGGCGGGAACAATCAGCAGAGTCAGCAGTGTCGACAGGATCAACCCGCCGATCACGACCGTACCCATCGGCGCACGCCAGGCGCCGTCGCCCGACAGGGAAATCGCGGTCGGAACCATCCCTGCCGTCATCGCGACCGTGGTCATCACGATCGGCTGAGCGCGCTTGTGCCCGGCATCCATGATCGCTTCGAACTTGGCCACGCCATCGTCCATCGCCTCGATCGCGAAATCGATCAGCAGGATCGAGTTCTTCGACACGATTCCCAAAAGCAGCAGGATTCCGATCAGCACCGGCATCGAGGTCGGTTGGCCGACCAGCCAGACCAGGAAAATGCCGCCGAGCGGAGCCAGGGCGAGCGATGTCATGTTCACCAATGGGCTCATCAGCCGCTTGTAAAGCAGCACGAGCACGGCGAAGACCAGCAACACGCCGGCGATAAGCGCGACACTGAAATTCTCGAGCAGTTCCTGCTGCAACTCGTCTTCGCCCACGGCATCGCGGATCACGCCCTGCGGCAGGCTGGTCAATGTCGGCAAGGCGTTGATTTCCTCCATCGCATTGCCGCGCAATACGCCCTGAGCCAGATCGGCACCGATAAACACGCGCCGGTTCTGGTTATAGCGCTGGATCGTCGTCGGACCCGCACCGAAGGAGATATCGGCGATTCTGCCCAGCGGGACCGAGCCGCCACGCGCGGTTGGCACCGGCAGGTTCTCGATAGTGGTCAGATCCCGCCGCGAACTTTCCGGCAGGCGCACACGGATCGGGATCTGGCGGTCGGACAGCGAGAATTTGGCCGCATTCTGTTCGATCTCGCCCATCGTCGCGATGCGGATCGTCTGGCTGAGCGCGATCGTCGAAACGCCGAGATCGGCGAGCAATTCGGGCCGTGGCCGGATGATGATCTCGGGCCGCGGGATATCCGCGCTGATGCGCGGTGCGACAATCGAATCGAGACCCTTCATTTCCTCGACCAATTGCCCGGCCGTTTCGCTCAGCAATTCGGGATTGGAGCCTGCCAGCATCACGGTGATATCACGGCCACTACCCGGCCCGCCCGGCCCATCCTGCGACTGGAACCGGACGCGGGCATCGGGAATCTGCGCCAGAGTCGGCCCAAGATCGCGTTCGAACTCCTTCTTCGTCTTCTGACGATCGTCGCGCAGCGTGATATAGATCGTTGCCTCGCCTTCGCGCACACGCTCGAGCGCCAACTCGACTTCGGGCTGATCGTAAAGCAAGTCAGCCACCCGGTCGGCCACGACTTCGGTCGAGGCGAGCGTGGTGCCCGGCACCATCTCGATCTCGACGCGGCTGTTTTCGTCGTCGATTTCCGGATTGAACTGGAACGGCGTCTGGCCAAACAGCAGGATCGTCAGCAGGAACGAGAAATAGCCGATCCCCAGCACCCACACGCGATGGTCGTAGAAACGCGCCTCGAGATAACGCCAGCTTTGCGACAGGCGCGTGCCGAACAACCGTGCGATCAACCCGAGCAGCTTGAGAAGCGCCAGAATCGCGACGAACCCGATTGCCGACACCAATCCAAGCAGGAGGATTTGCAGTGGCTTTTCGACCAGCAGCCGGAGGAAGGAGCCTTCATCCGACGATACGACCGATGCGATCGTTTCCGGGATGGCCAGCTCGTTGAGCATATTGAATGTCTTGAAGACGAGCACGCCCGAAAGCGCCAGCATGGCGATCACGACGAGAAGCAGGGTCAGCGCATAGAGGCCCTGGCTACGCACACCCGGCAATCCGTCGCGCCTTGCCCGCATTTCCGAGCGGTCGAGCGACCAGCGCAGGACCTGCATATAGCGGTCCATCCACTTGCCCTCGCCATGCGCGGCATGCCCCTTGGCCTGGAGAAAATAGGCCGCGAGCATCGGTGTGATCATCCGCGCCACGGCAAGGCTCATCAGCACCGCAATAACCACGGTAAGGCCGAAATTCTTGAAGAACTGGCCCGTAACACCCGGCATCAGGCCCACGGGCAGGAACACGGCGACGATACAGAATGATGTCGCCACCACGGGCAGGCCGATCTCATCCGCCGCATCGATCGACGCCTGATAGGCGGATTTGCCCATTCGCATATGACGCACGATGTTCTCGATCTCCACGATCGCATCATCGACCAGCACGCCGGCCACCAGGCCGAGCGCGAGCAGCGACAGGAAATTGAGGTTGAACCCCATCAGGTCCATGAACCAGAAGGTCGGGATTGCCGAAAGCGGAATTGCGATGGCCGAAATGACCGTCGCACGCCAGTCGCGCAGGAAGAAGAACACCACGACCACCGCCAGCACCGCGCCTTCGATCATCGCCGCGATCGAGCTGGAATACTGGCTTTGGGTGTATTTGACCGTGTTGAACAGCGGAATGAACTTAACACCGGGTGTTTCGGCTTCGATCTCGTCGATGATCGAGAGCGCCTGCTCGTACACCGTGACATCGGACGCGCCCTTGGCGCGCGACATGTAGAAATTCACGACTTCCTTGTCGCGCACCTTGCTGATCGAGGTGCGCTCGCTGAAACCATCTCGCACCGTCGCGACATCGGCCAGCTTGACCGAGGCGCCGTTGCCGAGCCGGATCTGGCGCTGCGACAGTTCATAAGCGGTGTCGGCATTGCCCAGTACGCGGACCGATTGCCGCGTGCCCCCGACTTCGGCCATACCACCCGCGGCATCGACGTTGTCGAGCCGCAGAATCTGGTTGATCTGGCTGGCCGTGACGCCGAGCGCCTGCATCTTTGCCGGGTTGAGGATGACTTCGATCTCACGATCGACACCGCCGAAACGGCCAACCTCTGCCATGCCTTCGATCGCCAACAGGCGCTTCGCGATCGTATCGTCGATAAACCAGCTAAGCTGCTCGAGCGTCATGTCGTTGGCTTCGATCGCATAGATACCGAGGAAACCACCGGCGATTTCGACCTTGTTGATCCGCGGCTCCAGGATCCCGTCGGGCAGGCTGCCGCGGACCGTATCGACCGCGTTCTTCACTTCGGAAACCGCATCGTTGGGATCGGTCCCGATTTCGAACTCGACGAAGGTGTTGGAGCCGCCTTCGCGCGCCGTGGAGGATATCGTGCGGACCCCGTTGAGCGAACGAACCGCGGATTCAACCCGCTGGGTGATCTGGTTCTCGATCTCGGTCGGCGCCGCGCCCGGCTGCGAAATGGATATATTCACCGCCGGGAATTCGACATCCGGGTTGTTGACCACATCCATCCGGTTGAAGCTGAGCATCCCTGCAAGCAGGATCGCGGTGAAGAACACCAGCGGAATCACCGGATTGCGGATCGACCATGCGGAAAGATTGCGGAAATTCATGGCGCTATCAGCCTTCATCCTGCGATTTGGGTACGACGGTTTCCCCTTCGGTCAGGAAACCGCCTGCCCGCAGCACGACCTTTTCCGTACCGTTGAGGCCACCGGTGACCGCGATGCCATCGGTCGTCACCAGCCCGGTTTCCACCGACCGGCGCTGTGCCTTGTTATCCTCGCCGATGACATAGACGAAACTGCCGTCATCGTCCGACAGAATGGCGCTCTCGGGCAGCATGGGAGCGACCAGCGTACCGCTGTTGATCGTCGCGCTGGCGAAACCGCCAGGGCGAAGGCCAGGCGCATAGGAGAGGGCGATACGGGCAATGCCCTGCCGGTTCTGCGGATCGATAACCGGGGAAACCTGCCATACCTGCCCGGTGAAACTCTGGTCCGTTCCCACCGGCGTAACCTGCGCCGCCACGCCGGGCGAGATGCTCTTGAGCTCGGTTTCGCCAACCTGGGCGAGCAGCTCCACTTCACCACCCCTGGCAATGCGAAACAGCGATCCGGAACCGGCACTTACCACCTGGCCTGGCTCGACATTGCGTTCAAGCACCAGTCCCGCCGCGGGAGCCGTGACGTTGAGCCGCGCATTGCGCGCACGCAGCTCCGCGGCCTGCGCTTCGGCCACGCGAACGCGCGCAGCCGCTGAATCACGCGTGGCCGTCAGACGGTCGACATCGGCCTTTGAAATAAATCCGCGATCGACCAGCTTGAGCGCACGATCGAGATTCGCCTGGGCCAGCCGGGCATCGGCCCGCGCAACCTGGACATTCGCCGCTGCGCTGACTGCCTGCTGGCTCTGAACCGAGCGATCGATGACCACCAGAACCTGTCCCTGACGCACCCAATCACCCGCGTCGACAGGCACGGACACGACCCGGCCGCCTTCGCCGGCCACGCCAACGGGCATTTCACGCCGTGCGGCAAGCGTCCCGGTAGCCGAAATCCGGCCTTCTATGGTCGCGCGCCCCGGCGACACGACCGTTACTGCCGGGGCCTGGCTATCGTCGTTCTCGGCCGGAGCCGCACCGCCTTCGCCGCCGCGCAGCATCAGAAAGCCAATCACGCCCGCCACCAGGGCAAGCGCCAGGATAATGAGTGCGATTTTCCATTTGGACGACCGCTTCTCGCCGTAGCCCGCCTCCGAGATATCATCGATAACCGGCTCGCCGTGATCTGCAGTTACGCTGGATTCGTAGTTCATTCTGTCCGCGCCTCAGTATAAAGAATGCAGGTGTATTATAGATATAACTCACCAAGCGCAAGCCGCGCAAAGCAGCCCTCGATATCCTTCTGGCGAAGCCATAGCCCTCCACCGCACTGGCGGCAATGAACGGCTCGACAGGCGACATGCTCGTCCGACAAGCGACTCGCGACAATGGCCCGCACAAAAAAGAGCGGCGATGGCCAAACCATCGCCGCCCCTGATTTTGACAGTGTTTTCGTGTATTTAGCGCACGCGCCCGCGCTGAACCAGGTTGACGATGCCGAGCAGCACGATCGCGCCGAGCAACGACATGAGCAGGCCGGGCACGCTGAATTCGGTCAAGGTAGCGCCGACACCGACCAGCGAACCGATCCAGCGGCCGATGAAAGAACCCACGACACCCACGACGATGTTCCAGAAAATGCCCATCGAGGCATCGCGGTTCATCACCAGACTTGCCAGCCAGCCGATGATGCCGCCTACGACAATTGCGATAATCCAGCCTATCATTCTCAAAATCCTCCTGTTGACGTCAAATTGCCGTCTCTACCGCGTCAACGTGAGAGCCGACAAAGCAGTTCCCCGAACCATCCGGATCGGGAAGACAGGAGGCTGGTTAGCGCAAAAGTGGCGAGACGCCTAATCGCCGATGGTGATTACCCGTGAAAATCAGTATTTCAACTGGCGTTCGTACAGGTCGCGATAATGCTGGATGCGGGTGACGCGCAGGCCCTGCATGCCCGAGCGGTCGACCGCTCGCTGCCATGAGGCGAATTCTTCTAGGGTCAGGCCGTAGCGCTCCAGCACCTCGTCGATGGTCAGCAGGCCGCCATTGACCGCCGCCACCACTTCGGCCTTGCGCCGCACGACCCATCGCTTCGTATTGGGGGAAGGCAGGTCGTCAAGCGTCAGCGGCTCCCCGAGAGGGCCGATCACTTGTGCAGGGCGAATCTTCTGGTTTTCGATCATTGCGTCTCTCGGTCGCAGGTTACCGCGCCATTCGCGGCAATAGGGACCATGTCCCGAGGGCCTTTTCCATCGATTGAATTATCAGGGTTAACGACATCTTCTTCTTTCTTAACCATTCCGCCATGATGGGTGGCGAAACTGTCGAAATTGCCGCTTGCCTCCATCCGGCGTGCGACCATGGCCTGTCGCAGCTCGCGCGAGGCCGCCAGACGCGCGACCAGATCGGCCCATTCGGGCGCACGCAGCAATTCTCCGTCCGTCGGTCTCTCAATACCCGCGGGAGTGATTTTTTCTTCAAACATGCGCACCCCCTACACCTGCCATGGTCAAGATCGGGTAAAGCCGGAATTTACCGTTGGTTAGGATTACGCGATGCCGAATCCCGCGCGGCATGAGGGTTCTGGCCCCATTCGCTCCGGGCGTGTATGGGGCCGCGCCATGGATGCAGCTCCGCCTCTGGCTGCCGGCGTCGACCCGGCCGCACTGTTCGACTTGCCACGCGCGGCGACCGATTGCCGGATCGTGGTCGCGATGTCGGGCGGAGTCGATTCCTCAGTCGTTGCCGCATTGGCGGCGGCCAGCGGCGCGGAAGCAATCGGCATCACTCTCCAGCTCTACGATTACGGTGCGGCAACGGGGCGCAAAGGTGCGTGCTGCGCCGGGGACGATATCGCCGATGCCCGGGCCGTCGCAGACCGGCTGGGGATGGCGCATTACGTGTTCGACCATGAAAGCGCCTTTCGCGATGAAGTGGTCGACCAGTTTGCCGAAGATTACATCGCCGGGCGTACACCGGTCCCGTGTATCCGTTGCAACATGGGTCCGAAATTCACCGATCTGCTGCGCATGGCGCGCGAGCTGGGCGCGGATTGCCTTGCCACCGGGCATTATGTCCGCCGGGTCATGGGGCCTGCAGAATCCGAGATGCCCACACCGCAATTGCACAGGGCATGCGACCCGGCCCGCGACCAGTCCTATTTCCTGTTCGCCACCACCGAAAAGCAGCTCGATTACCTGCGCTTCCCTCTGGGCGGGCTGCCCAAGGCGGAAGTTCGCCAGCTTGCCACGCAGGCCGGCTTGCGCAATGCCGCCAAGCCCGACAGCCAGGACATCTGCTTCGTGCCCGATGGCGATTACGCGAAGATTGTCGAAAAACTGCGCCCCGAAGGAGCTGAGAGCGGCGCAATCGTCCACGCGGGAAGCGGCAAGGAGCTGGGCCGGCACAAGGGCATCATCCATTATACGGTCGGTCAGCGGCGAGGCCTCGATATCGGCGGACAGCCCGAGCCGCTTTATGTCGTCGGCATCGACGCCGAGGCACGCGAAGTGCGAATCGGCCCGGAACGGATGCTGGGCG